>CALESR010000165.1 GCA_937907485.1 uncultured Paracoccaceae bacterium
AAAGGCCATGTCGGTCTGCTGCGCCAGCAGGCGGGCGATGGTGGTCTTGCCCACACCCGGCGGCCCCCAGAGGATCAGCGACGACAGCGCCCCCGCCCCCAGCATTGCGCCCAAGGGGCCATCGGGGCCCAGAACCCCCGCCTGCCCGATCACCTGATCCAGCGATTTCGGCCGCAGCCGGTCGGCCAGCGGGCGCGGGGCCTGCGGCACGGGGGCCGGGTCTTTGTCAAAGAGATCGGCCATCGGTGCCTCAGGCCACCCCGCCCACGGTCAACCCGCCGATCAGCAGGCTGGGTTGCCCCACGCCGACCGGCACCCATTGCCCGGCCTTGCCGCAATTGCCGATGCCGGGGTCCAGCGCCATGTCGTTGCCGATGCCGCGGATGTTGCGCAACGAGGTCGGCCCGTCGCCGATCAGCGTCGCCCCCGTCACGGGTTCCCCCACCACGCCATCCCGCACGCGATAGGCCTCGGTGCAGGAAAACACGAACTTGCCCGAGGTGATGTCCACCTGCCCGCCGCCAAAGCCGACGGCCCAGATACCGTCCTTCATGCCCGCGACCAGCGCGGCGGGGTCGTCGCTGCCACCCAGCATATAGGTGTTGGTCATCCGCGGCATCGGCGCGTGGGCGTAACTCTCGCGCCGCCCGTTGCCGGTGGGTTTCACCCCCATCAGCCGGGCGTTCTGGCGGTCCTGCATGTAGCCGACCAGAATCCCGTCCTCGATCAGCACCGTGCGCCCCGATTGCGTCCCCTCGTCATCGACGCTGATCGAGCCACGGCGATCCGGGATCGTGCCGTCGTCCAGCACCGTCACCCCCGGTGCCGCCACCCGCTGCCCCATCAGCCCGGCAAAGGCCGAGGTGCCCTTGCGGTTGAAATCGCCCTCCAGCCCGTGCCCGACGGCCTCGTGCAGCAAGATGCCCGGCCAGCCCGGCCCCAGCACCACATCCAGCATCCCGGCCGGGGCGGGACGGGCCTCCAGATTGACCAGCGCCACCCGCAGCGCCTCGCGCGCCACCGGCTGCCAGTGCGCGGGTTCCATCAGCCCGCTCAACCCGATACGGCCGCCGCCGCCGTAATGCCCCGATTCGCGCCGCCCGTCCTGATCGACGATCACCGCAATCGACAGCCGCGCCATCGGGCGGATGTCGGTGACCAGACCACCCTCAGGGCGCAGGATAGCCACCTCTTGCAGACTGGCGGCCAGCGAAGCCGTCACCAGCACCACCCGCTTGTCCAATCCGCGCACGAAATCGTCGATCGCGCGCAGGGTGTCGATCTTGGCGGCAAAGCTGGCGTCGCTGATCGGGTCAAAGTCGCCATAAAGCTTGATGTTGGTGCCCTGCGGCGCCTCGGCCAGCGTGCCGCCGCCCGCACCCACCGCCAAACGCGCCGTCTTGGCCGCGCGTTTCAGCGCCTGTTCGGTGATCTGCGTCGAATGCGCATAGCCTGCGACATCACCGCGCACGGCCCGCAGGCCAAAGCCTTCGGCCGCGTCATAGGCCGCAGAACGGATGCGCCCGTCGTCCAGCACCAGTGATTCGGAGCGCCGCCGTTCCACGAACAACTCGCCATCATCCGCGCCTGCAACCGCGTCGCGCAGCACCGACAGCGCGGAATCGCGGTCCAGCCGGGTCTCGAAGGGCATAAAACGCGGCTCTTCGGCGGGGATCGGGGCGGTCGCGCTCATCTTCATCCTTTCGCGGCAGCGCAGCATGTCTTTGACACAGGTCAAATGGCGGCGACGTGACGCATTGGTTTGGCTTGTCCTGCGGATGCTAATATGATTTTAGGTTGGAGGGAAACCGCCTGTCGCCAGAGACCCTGGTTGACGGTGGCGGAGGAGAACGACGGTCGAATGGCCGCGCCAAAAACGGGAACGCAAGATGTATCTTTTCAAGGACCTTACCCGTCTGCCGTCCGCTCTGGGCACGGCGCTGCTGTCGCTGATGGCCGCCCCGGCCCTGGCGCAAAGCGTGCCGTTCGTCGGCGAGCCGGTGCCGCAGGGGATCGCGCTGCAACCCGCCGCGACCTCGCTCGCGACCGAGATGCACTGGATCGACAACATGCTGAACGTGATCATCACGGCGATCACGATCTTCGTCTGCGTCCTGCTGGTCTGGGTGATCGTGCGCTACAACCGCCGCGCCAACCCGACGCCGGCGCGCTTCACCCACAACTCGCCGCTCGAAGTGGCATGGACCATCCTGCCGATCTTCATCCTGATCTTCATCGGCTCGTTCACCGTGCCCGCGCTGTTCCGCCAGCAGATCATGCCGGTCGCCGACGTGACCATCAAGGTCACTGGCTATCAGTGGTACTGGGGCTATGAGTATGTCGATCACGAGGTCGAATTCTCCAGCTACATCCTTCAGCGCGAAGAACTCGCCGCCGCCGGATACGAGGACCGCCACTATCTGCTGGCCACCGACACCCAGGTCGTCGTTCCCGTCGGCCGCAACGTCGTGATGCAGTTGACCGGCGCCGACGTGATCCACTCGTGGGCCATGCCGTCGTTTGGCGTCAAGCAGGACGCCGTGCCGGGCCGTCTGTCGCAACTGTGGTTCAACGTCGATGAGCCGGGCATCTACTTTGGCCAGTGCTCGGAACTCTGCGGTCAGGGCCACGCCTATATGCCGATCGTCGTGCGCGCCGTGCCCGAGGCCGAATATCTGGCTTGGCTGGCCGAACAGGGTGGCACCAACCTCGCCAATGCCCTGCCGGGCGCCGCTGCCCCGGTTCAACTGGCGTCGAACTGACGCTGCCACGCCCTTTGCGCCGCGCTGGTCTGTGACCCGTGCGGCGCTCGCGCAGCCCGAGGACACTGATGAGCGACATTCGCGCAGATTTTACCGGGCAGACCGGAACCGGTGACGCCGGTTTCGGGGATTACGTCCAACTGCTCAAGCCGCGCGTCATGTCGCTGGTGGTGTTTACCGCCATGGTCGGCCTGCTGGTGGCGCCGGTCGGCCTGCATCCGATCGAGACTCTGGCCGCGATCATCTTCATCGCGCTGGGTGGCGGGGCCTCGGGCGCGCTGAACATGTGGTGGGATGCCGACATCGACGCCGTGATGCGCCGCACGGCCAAGCGCCCGGTGCCCTCGGGCGCCGTGCAGGCGGGCGAGGCGCTGGCGTTGGGGCTGGGCCTGTCGGGCATTTCGGTGGTCATGCTGGGGCTGGCGACCAACCTCCTGGCCGCCGGGCTGCTGGCCTTCACCATCTTCTTCTATGCCGTCATCTACACGATGTGGCTGAAACGCGCGACGCCGCAGAACATCGTCATCGGCGGCGCGGCCGGGGCCTTTCCGCCGATGATCGGCTGGGCCGCCGCGACCGGCTCGATCAGCCTCGAATCCGTGCTGATGTTCGCGCTGATCTTCATGTGGACGCCGCCGCATTTCTGGGCGCTGGCGCTGTTCATGAACGACGACTACGACAAGGCCAAGGTGCCGATGCTGACCGTCACCCACGGTCGCCGCGCCACCCGCGCGCATATTCTGGTCTATACCGTCGCTCTGGTGCCGGTGGCGCTGGGCACGGCCTTCACGGCCATTGGCGGGCCGATCTATCTGGCGGTCTCGCTGGTGTTGAACGCGCTGTTCCTGCTGGGCGCCTGGCGCATCTGGCGCCGCGACGAGGACACCGCCCGCGCCGATCATTATGCCGTCGAGAAAAGCGTGTTCAAGCTGTCGCTGGCCTGGCTGTTCTTGCACTTCACCGCGATCCTGATCGAGGCGACGCCGTGGGCCCATGCCCTCGCCCGCCTGATCGGCTGGGAGGGCTGAGCCATGGCATTGCACCGCGAACACGATCTGCACCGCCGCCGCTGGGGCCGCAATCTGGGCCTCGGGCTGACGCTGGGCGCCTTCATCGCGCTGGTCTTTGGCCTGACCATCGCCAAGGTGCAGAACGGCAGCCAGATGCAGGGCTATGACCACAGCTATCAGCCCGAACTGGACTCGGCCACGCAAACCCCGAGGGCGACTCCATGATCTCGGGCTGGCGCCGCCTCGATGGCAAGACCCGCACCGCCGCCAGCACGGTGGCGGTGGTGGCGGTCATGGCCTCGCTGGGCTGGGCCGCCGTGCCGCTTTATGACCTGTTCTGCCGCGTCACCGGCTTTGGCGGCACCACGCAGGTCGGCGTCGGCCCGTCCGACGTGATCCTCGACCGCACCATCACCGTGCGCTTTGACGCCTCGATCGAGCGCGACTTTCCGTGGGAATTCCGCCCGGTCGAGCGCAGCCACACGATGCGCATCGGCGAGACCGGCATTGCCTTTTACGAGGCGTTCAACCCGACCGATCAACCGATCGCGGGCAGCGCCAGCTATAATGTGACGCCCTATGCCGCGGGCTCGCATTTCGTCAAGATCGCCTGTTTCTGCTTTGAATTGCAGGTGTTGCAACCCGGAGAGCGGGTGTTGATGCCGGTGACCTTCTTTGTCGATCCCGCGCTGGTCGATGACCCCGAGGCCCGCGACATCCACACCATCACGCTGTCCTATACCTTTCACCCCGCCGACCTGCCTGCCACTGGCACCGGGCCGGTGGTGACCAACTGACGATACGGGCCTCCGGCACCGGGGGCCTGACGAACAAAGCCGCACAAGCGGCGCGAAAACGGGAATACCAGAGGGAACGCACATGGCTCACGCAAAGAACCACGACTATCACGTCCTTCCGCCGTCGATCTGGCCCTTTGTCGGCGCGGTCTCGGCCTTTACCATGCTGGTCGGCGCCATCCTGTGGATGCACGACATGGGCCCCTGGGCCTTTTTGCTGGGCCTCATCGGCGTGCTCTATGTCATGTATGCCTGGTGGTCGGATGTCGTCACCGAGAGCCATGTCGGCGATCATACCCCGGTGGTGGTGATCGGCCTGCGCTATGGCTTCATCCTGTTCATCATGTCCGAAGTGATGTTCTTCGCGGCCTGGTTCTGGAGCTTCTTCAAGCACGCCATGTATCCGATGGGCCCGCAATCGCCGGCCATCGACGGTGCGTTCCCGCCCGCCGGGATCACCACCTTCGACCCCTGGCACCTGCCGCTTATCAACACGCTGATCCTGCTGCTGTCGGGCTGTGCCGCGACCTGGGCGCACCACGCCCTCGTGCACGAGAACAACCGCAAGGACATCCAGTCCGGCCTCATCATCGCCGTCGTGCTGGGGATGATCTTTACCGTGCTGCAGGCCTATGAATACAGCCACGCTGGCTTTGGCTTTGCCGGCAACATCTATGGCGCCAACTTCTTCATGGCGACCGGCTTCCACGGCTTCCACGTCGTCATCGGCACGATCTTCCTGTTCGTCTGCTATCTGCGGGCGCGCGCCGGGCATTTCTCGCCCGAGCGTCATGTCGGGTTCGAGGCCGCGGCCTGGTACTGGCACTTTGTTGATGTGGTCTGGCTGTTCCTCTTTGCGGCGGTCTATGTCTGGGGTCAGGGCTGACCCTGACGCCGCAAACCTGCGTCAAACCGGGCGGGGGGCATTCTGCCCCCCGTTGCCTTTCAGGCGACTCCCCCTGAGAGTATGTCAGGCAAGATGAAGGGGCAAAGATGCTGCGGCGGGTGATCGGACCCTTGATATTCGGGCTGGGCGGGGTGGCGGTGCTGCTGTCGCTGGGCCTTTGGCAGTTGAACCGGCTGGACTGGAAGCTGGGCGTGATCGCCGCCATCGAGGCGCGCATTGCCGAGCCGCCGGGCCCCCTGCCCGCATCGCCCGACCCCGAGGCCGACCGCTATCGCGCCGTCGAGGTGACCGGCGACTATACCGGCGAGGTGGTGCGGGTGCTGTCGAGCCGTCCGGGCACTGGCATCGGCACGATGGTCATCGCCGTGCTGGCCACACCGGACGGGCGGCGGGTGCTGGTGGATCGCGGCTTTGTCGCCGATGGGGCGCCCGGCGTGATGGCCTTTGCCGCGACAGGCGTGACCGTCACCGGCAACCTGCTGTGGCCCGCCGATTCCGACAGTTACACCCCGGCGCCGGATCTGGCGCGCGGCCTGTGGTTTTCGCGCGCGGTGCAGCCGATCGCCGCGCATCTGGGCACCGACCCCGTGCTGATCGTCGCGCGGCAGGACGCCCGTCTGCCCGGCCTGATCCCGCGCCCGATTGACAGCGCCGAGGTCAAGAACGATCACCTTGGTTATGCCGTGACATGGTTTTTGCTGGCCGCCGTCTGGGCGGTAATGACAACCGGCCTGCTCTGGCGTAACAGGCGCAACACGGCCTGAGGATTGATGAAAATGCACTATGTCTCGACGCGCGGCGCAGCCCCGGTTCTGAGTTTCGAGCAGGCGATGCTGACCGGCCTTGCCCGCGACGGTGGGCTTTATGTGCCCGCGTCGGTGCCGGTGATGAGCGCGGGCGAGATCGCCGCGCTGGCCGGGCTGCCCTATGAAGAGATCGCGCTCAGGGTGATCCGCCCCTTTACCGGCGCCACCTTTGCCGAGGGCGTGCTCGAAGGGCTGATCGCGCAGGCTTACGGCGGCTTTGGCCATGCCGCCCGCGCCCCCTTGAAGCAACTGGCACCCAACCATTTCCTGCTGGAACTGTTCCACGGGCCGACGCTGGCCTTCAAGGACTTTGCCATGCAGTTGATTGGCCAGATGTTCCAGTCGTCGCTGGCGCGCTCGGGTCAGCGGATCACCATTGTCGGCGCGACCTCGGGCGATACCGGATCAGCGGCGATCGAGGCCTTCCGTGGCCTGTCGAATGTCGATGTGTTCATCCTGTTCCCGCATGGCCGCGTCAGCGAGGTGCAGCGCCGCCAGATGACCACACCCGCCGAATCGAATGTGCATGCGCTGGCAGTGGATGGTGATTTCGACACCTGTCAGGGCCTGCTCAAGGACATGTTCAACGACTTCGCCTTCCGCGACCGGGTGGCGCTGGCCGGGGTGAACAGCATCAACTGGGCGCGTGTGCTGGCGCAGGTGGTCTATTACTTCAGCGCCGCCGTGTCGTTGGGTGCGCCGCACCGCGCGGTGGATTTCACCGTGCCGACCGGCAATTTCGGCGACATCTTCGCGGGTTACATCGCACGCAAGATGGGCCTGCCGATTGGCAAGCTGGTGATCGCCACCAACCAGAACGACATCCTGCACCGCTGCCTGACCACCGGGGTTTACCAGACCGAAACGGTTCATCCGTCAATCTCGCCCTCGATGGACATTCAGGTCAGTTCCAACTTTGAACGCGCGTTGTTTGACGCCTATGGCCGCGACGGCGCGGCGGTGGCGGCGCTGATGGACGAGTTGAAGGCAACGGGCCGGTTCACCGTGTCGCAGGGTGCGCTGCAGGCGCTGCGCGAGGCCTTTGCCTCGGGCCGCGTCAGCGAGGATGAGACCCGCGCCACCATCACCCGCACGCTGGCCAAGTCGGGCGAGTTGCTGTGCCCGCATTCCGCCGTGGGCGTGGCCGTGGCCGAACAGCTCCTCGGGACCAACCCGATGGTGACGCTGGCCACCGCGCATCCGGCGAAATTCCCCGATGCGGTGCAGGCCGCGACCGGCCTGCGCCCCGCCCTGCCGCCGCGCATGGCCGACCTGTTCGAGCGCCCCGAACGGGTCACCCGCATGACCGCCGACCGCGCCGCGCTGCAGGCGCTCATCCTTGATCGCACGGGCGCCTGATGCACCAGATCACCACGCTGGCGAACGGGTTTCGCATCGTCACCGAACCGATGCCGGGGCTGGCCTCGGCGGCGGTCGGCATCTGGGTGACGGCAGGCGCGCGCCACGAAACCGCCGAACAGAACGGCATCGCGCATTTTCTCGAACACATGGCGTTCAAGGGCACGGCCAAGCGCAGCGCCTTGCAGATTGCCGAGGAAATCGAGGATGTGGGCGGCTATATCAACGCCTATACCAGCCGCGAGA
>CALESR010000166.1 GCA_937907485.1 uncultured Paracoccaceae bacterium
CCCCCTCGGCCTGCGGCCTCACCCCCCTGAGGATATTTGAAGAGCAAAGAGGGGGCGGCGGTTTGGCGGTAGGGTTCGGCGGTCTGGTTCGGCGGGCGGCGGCTTAGGGTAGGAGGGCTTTGAGGCCCTCGCGGTAGGTGGGATAGGTGAGCGTCAGCCCCAGTTCGGGCCCCACGCGGACCGAGCGCAGGCGCTTGTTCTCGGCGTAGAAGCTGAGTGCCATCGGCGAGAGGGTGGCGGCATCAAACGGGGTGTCCGGCGGGACCGGCAGGGTGAGCAGGCGGGCGCCGTGGGCGGTGACCTCGGCCTGCGGGGCGGGTTCGGCGTCGGTGAGCAGGATCGGGCCGGACAGCCGGGTCTGCGCGCAGGCGGCGGCGATGCGGCCAAGGTCATGGACATGGATGCGGTTGAAGACCTGTCCGGGTTTGACGATGCGTTGCGCGGTGCCCGCGCGCAGCCCGTCGAGCACCGAGCGCCCCGGCCCGTAGATGCCGGCGATGCGCAGCAGGGCCAGCGGGGTCTTGTGGCTGGTGGCGAAGCTCTGCCAGTCGGCCTCGGCCCGCTGGCGGGCGCGGCCGCGGTCGGTGGTGGGGGCGTCGGGGGCGGATTCGTCGATCCACGCGCCGTCGGTATCGCCATAGAGGCTGGAGGCCGAGGCATAGCCGATCCAGCGCAGGTTGGGCGCGGGCAGGCCCCCAAGCAGGGGCAGCACCGGGTCGCCCTGGGGCCCCGGCGGCACCCAGGAGATCAGATGGGTGGCTTGGGCCAGCGCCAGAGCCGCCTGATCGGGCCAGAGCACCGCCGCGCCGGGGCGGCGCGAGGTGCCGAGCACCTGCCAGTCGGGGCCGAGGGCGGCCTCGGTCGCGCGGCCGGCATAGCCATGGCCGATGGAGAGCAGAACCTGTGTCATGGGTTCGCAGTATGGCCTGCGGGGCGGGTTCGGCAAGGGGTGGCCTTAACTTCCGCTGCGCCAATGCCTATTGTCTGGCAAAGACCGGAGCCCCGCGCGTGATCACAGCCCTTGCCGGACGCCTTGCCCAGAGTCTCGAAGCCGTGGGTGACACGGTGTCCGAGGCGTTTTTCGAGCCCGTGCTGCGGCTGGGCGTGACCGGCCTGAGCCGGGCGGGCAAGACGGTGTTCATCACCGCGCTGGTGCACAACCTGATGGAGCCGGGGCGGATGGCGCGGCTGCGCGCGGTGCAGGCCGGGTCGATCAAGGGGGTCTGGTTGCAGCCGCAGCCCGACATGACCCTGCCGCGCTTTGCCTATGAGAGCCATCTGGCGGCGCTGACGGGTGCGGCACCGCGCTGGCCCGAGGGGACGCGGGCGGTGAGCGAGTTGCGGCTGTCGTTCCGGCTGGCGCCGCAGGGCCTGCTGGGCTGGACCGGGCCGCGCAAGCTGCACCTTGATATCATTGATTATCCCGGCGAGTGGCTGCTCGATCTGGGGCTGATGGGCAAGTCCTATGCCGAGTGGTCGCGCGGCGTGCTGGAGCGGTTGCCGCTGCGGCCCGGCGGGGCGGAGTATCTGGCGGCGCTGGCGGCGGTGCAGAGCGAGGGGCGTCATGACGAGGCCGTGGCGCAGGACCTTGCGCGGGTCTTTACCGCCTCGCTGACGGCGGCGCGGGCGGCGGGCTGGTCGGATTGCACGCCGGGGCGGTTCCTGTTGCCGGGCGATCTGGCGGGCTCGCCCGTGTTGACCTTTGCGCCCCTGCCGGGCGAGGCGGGCAAGCGGGGCAGTCTGCGGCGCGAGATGGAGCGGCGCTTTGACGGCTACAAGACGCAGGTGATCCGGCCGTTCTTTGAGACCCATTTCGCCCGCATCGACCGGCAGGTGGTGCTGATCGACGTGCTCGAGGCCGTGCACCGGGGCCCGGCCGCGCTGGAGGATCAGCGCCGGGCGATGGCCGAGGTGTTGAGCGCGTTTCGGCCCGGCGCCAACGGGTTCTTTGCCTCGATGCTGCGCGGGCGGCGGGTGGAAAAGATCCTGTTTGCCGCGACCAAGGCCGATCATCTGCACCATTCGCAGCACCCTCGGCTGACCGCTCTGGCCGAGGCGATGCTGGCCGAGGCGCGCGACAAGGCGCGGTTCTCCGGCGCCGAGACCGCCGCGCTGGCGATTGCCGCGCTGCGCACCACGGTCGAGGAGAGCCGCAGCCACGGCGGGCGCGCCGTCGAGATGGTGCGCGGGCGGCTGATGGACGGGCGGCAGGTGGCGGCGCATGCGGGGGAATTGCCGGAAGACCCCTCGCGGCTGTTGTTGCCCGCGCGCGAGGGGGCGGGGCGCTGGTTGACCGGCGATTACGGGGTGATGGCCTTTGCGCCGCCGCTGATCGAGCGCGCGCCCGGGCAGGGGTTGCCGCATATCCGGCTGGACGCGGCGGCGGAATTCCTGATCGGCGACAGGCTGGTATGAGGGGCGAGCGATGACCAACCGGGGCCCGGTGCTGATCGAATTGACCGACGAGCCGCCGCCCGATGTCGGCGCCGCGCCGATGATCGATGCGCCCGAGGGCGCGGCGATGCGGGGCGCGGTCTCGGGCATGGCGAGGGGCGGCGGCTGGGGGCCGGGGGGCTGGGTGCTGGCCTCGGGCGGGGCGCTGGTCTCGCTG
>CALESR010000167.1 GCA_937907485.1 uncultured Paracoccaceae bacterium
GGTCGAGCAGGTCGATCATGTAGGGGTCCAGCCGCCCGGCCGCCGTGGCCTCGGACAGCAGGGCGGCGGCGGCGGGCCATTGGTCGGCGCGCACCTGACAAAAGATCAGCGCTGCATCGTCACCAATCGGCGGCTGCTCCCGCAGGACGCCAAGGCAGGCGGCGTGCTCGTCGCCCAGCAGCAGGCCGATGTCGAAGCGCCGCAGCCGCAGCACCGCCGCATCCGAGCCCAGCGCGTCGAGCAGCGCTGCTGCCTGATCCAGCGCCCCGATGGCGATCAGCGCGTCGATGCGCGCCAGCAGGAATTCCGGCGCCTCGGTCACCTCGGCGCCCGGCAGCGGCGCGTTGAACTCGGCCAGCAAGAGCCGCAGCGACAACTCGCGCAAGGCGGGCAGCATGTCGACCGGCAGGGAGGCAATCGCAACAGCCAGATCAGCGGCCGGTGTGGGCCCCCAGAGGGTCACGGGCAGCCCCACCCGCGCGGCGGGGTACAGACCGACGGCCTCAGGCCGTGGTGCGTCGAGCGGGCGCACGGATATCCCCGAATCGCCGGCGGCCTCGCTGGCCGGGGTCACCGGAAAGGCCCCCGCCAAGGGGCGCGGCGCCGAGGCCGTCACGCTGAGCCAGTTGATCGCCGACAAGGGCGCCTGCGCAGGCGCGCCGCTGTCTTGCGCCAGCGCGGGCAGCGCGGACAGGGCCTGAACAAGGCCAAGGATCACACGGAACACGGGTTTCATATCGCCTCAACCCTTATGGCAACGTGACGGGCATGCTGCGCGGCTCAGCCGGGCGGCCCAGATCACCGAACCACGCAAATCCGGCCAGACCCACGCCGCCAACCAGCACGAGCACCACCACCAGCCGCAGCAGATAGCCCAGAATCCCCGGGCCTTCGTCGTCATATCGGGGCATCGGGCGCGCTCCTTGTGGTTGCCTGTCAGGGACTGTAGCGGCGCAAGCGGTGCCGCACCGGGTCGTTCGGTTGATTTATAACTGGAACTCGCGGCAAGTTCACGCCATTCAGGGGCACAAACTGCGAAATCGCCTGCATGTGATCGGGCGCCGGGATTGGGAATGCGGCCAAGGCTGAAAAAGACGGTGGTGATGGTCGGCATGATGGGCGCCGGCAAGTCGGCTGTCGGCAAGGAGCTGGCAGCGATACTGGGCGTGCCCTTCCTCGATTCCGATGCCGAGATCGAACGCGCCGCCAATGCCACCATTGCCGAGATCTTCGCGCGCGACGGCGAGGCGTTTTTCCGTGACAAGGAGGCGCAGGTGATCTCGCGGCTGATCGACGGCGAGCCCTGTGTGCTCAGCGTCGGCGGCGGTGCCTTTCTGCGCGCCGAGACGCGCGCGCGGATTTCGGCGGCCGGGGTCTCGGTCTGGCTGAAGGCCGATCTCGACACGCTCTGGACCCGCGTTCGCCGCAAGGACACCCGGCCCCTGCTGAAAACCGCCAACCCCTATCAGACGCTGGCCGACCTGATGGCCGCGCGTGAGCCTGCCTATTGCCAGGCCGATCTGGTGGTGCCGACCGAGGCCGATTTTGCCATTGAAACCACGGCGGAAAAGGTCGTCGAGACGCTGCTGGGGCGCCCCGACGTGCTGGCCGGAACCTGAGGAAACGCCATGACCCTTGCCATTGACGATGTGCGCGTCGATCTGGGCGACCGCTCGTATACCGTGCGGGTGGGCCGGGGGCTGATCGCCCGCGCCGGGGCCGAGATCGCGCCGATGATCCGCCGCAAGCGGGTCGCCATCGTCACCGAAGAGACCGTCGCGGCGCTGCATCTGCCCGCCCTGAACGCGGGGCTGGCAGCGGCGGGGATCGCGGGCGAGGCGTTGATCCTGCCGCCCGGCGAATCGACCAAAGGCTGGCCGCAGTTCACCCGCACGGTCGAATGGCTGCTGGACCAAAAGGTCGAGCGCGGCGATCTGGTCGTCGCCTTGGGCGGCGGGGTGATTGGCGATCTGGTCGGCTTTGCCGCCGCCGTGTTGCGTCGGGGCGTGCGCTTTGTGCAGGTGCCGACCAGCCTGCTGGCGCAGGTGGACAGCAGTGTCGGCGGCAAGACCGGCATCAATTCGGTGCAAGGCAAGAACCTGATCGGCGCCTTTCACCAACCCTCGCTGGTGCTGGCCGATATCGACGTTCTCGACACCCTGCCTGGCCGGGATTTTCTGGCTGGGTACGGCGAGGTGGTGAAATACGGGCTTCTTGGCGATGCCGATTTCTTTGACTGGCTCGAGGCCAACGGCCCGGCGCTGGCCGCCGGTGACCGGGCGCTGCGCCAACAGGCGGTGCGGCACGCGGTGGCGATGAAGGCCGGGATTGTCGAGCGGGACGAGACCGAGCAGGGCGAACGGGCGCTCTTGAACCTCGGCCATACCTTTGGCCATGCGCTGGAATCCGCGACGGGCTATTCCGACCGTCTGCTGCATGGCGAGGGCGTGGCGATCGGCTGCCTCCTGGCCTTCGACCTGTCCGCGCGGCTTGGGCTGTGCTCGCAGGAAGCCCCCGCGCGGGTGGCGGCGCATTTACAGACGATGGGGATGAAGCGGTCGCTGGCCGATATTCCTGGCGAGCTACCGGGCGTGGACGGCCTCATCGCCTTGATGGCGCAGGATAAAAAGGTGCAGGACGGCACGCTGCGCTTTATTCTGGCGCGGGGGATCGGCGACAGTTTCGTCACCGGCGATGTCCCGCGCGATGCACTGGCGGCGCTGCTGGCCGAGGGGTTGCGCGGGCGCTAACCCGCCTCGCCCTGACGGCGGTAATCACTGGGTGACAGACCCGTGGCCTCGCGAAAGGCGCGATTGAAAGGGCCCAGCGACGAGAACCCCACATCATAGGCGATTTCCAGAATTGTCTGTCCGGCGGCGTCCGGCGCGCGCAGCTTGGCCTTGGCGGCGTCTATGCGGGCGCTGTTGATAAAGCTGGCAAAGTTGCGGTGCCCCAACTCCTGATTGATCGCCTTGCGAACCTGATGCTCGGGCGCCTTCACCCGCTGCGCCAGCGCAGAAACCGTCAACCCCTCGACCTGCCAGACGCCGGCCTGCATTTCGGACTGGATCCGCCGGATCAGCACGCTTTGCTCTTGCGCGCGCTGCACCGGCGAGGGGGCGGTCGAGGGCTCGGTCTCGCCCGGCCAATGCTGGATATTGGCCTTGAGCGACCACAGCGCGAAAGTCAGCGACACGATCAGGAACGCCGTCGAATGCCCCAGCGCAAGCGTGACAGGCGGCGCGTGCTGCATCTGCGACGAGGTCAGCGACATGCCCACCGCAAAGATCAGCAGAAAGACCGAGATTGCCGGCCGGATACGCCGGCGCGCGTTCATCAGGTCTCCCCGGGCAGACGACAGGAACAGAACGATCAGCGCCCCGTAATGCAGCACCGCAAGGGCGCGCACAAAGGGCGCAAACGCCGCGTTCAGCGAGACAGCCAGCAATCCGGCCGAAATCAGCGCCCCCGACAGCAGCCAGACCCAGCCATAGCGCTTGTCGTCCAGAAAGATCGCCACCAGCATCCATGACGTGAAGAACGCAGCCCCCGCGCCCAGGGTGCGCAGCCCGATCTGCAAGGGGGTTCCGAACAGATCGGGGGCGGGCAAGGTGCTCCACAGCCGGGCATTGGTTGTGACAATGAGCATCAACAGGGCGATCCGCGCCCCGCGCTCGACACGGCTGGCCCCGATCAGGACGGCGATGACAAGGCAAACACTGGTGGCGGCCCCTCGCAACGCGACATCAAGCAAGTCCAGATTCACACGAAGACCCCGTTCACCAAGCGATACCTTGATGAACGGGATTTCGATGGTATCGGTGCCCCTGCGTCAAGACCGTATCACAGCGCACCGCCGTGTCAGGCGAGGATTCCCTCGACCTGCACTTCGGCCCGCTGTGCTGCGGCATGGCGCTGGATGGCGGCGTGCAGCACAAAGCCCATCTGCGGCTCGATTTTCATGGCCAGCGCCGCCAGCCAGCCCGGCATCCGGTTCACCCGCCCGCAGCCAATGGCGCGGCGGAACCCTTCGCCGCCCAGATGGCACAGCGGCGAGGCATGCAGGTCCTCGATGCGCACGTCAAAGCGTTGCCGCCCGCGGATCAGGTCGCGCGCCGTGCGCTCCACCAGATCCCACTCCTGCCGCACCGCGCGCCGCTGCGCCCAGGATTGGCGCGCCATGTCGATGGCATCATGCGGGTCTTGGGTCGAAGCGTGATAGCCGCGGCTCTTGTCACGGGCAAAGACCATCCACAGGAAGTGGCCCTTCAGCGTCAGCGCCCGATAAGCGGTGATCTGGCCGCAATCCGAGGTGACGCCGTTGCCCCGGTCGAAATAGAGCGGCACCCAGTCGGCCTTGGTGAACACCATATCCGGACCGGCCGAGGCGATTTCGATCTCCATCAGCGAGGTCATGCGGCGCGTCTGGGCAAGCAGGAGGCGAGCGGCGGCGTGCGAGAGCTTGGTCATGGGCTGGTCCTTTTCGGGGTGGATGGCGCTGTGTGCCGGGTTGATGCCCCCTCATCCCAAACCGACCGTTCCGCCGCGCGCTGGTTTCGAAAAACGACCGGATTCCTGCAAAAACGGCGAGGAATTTTCAGATTCGGCGCGGGCTGGCGGCATTGCCATCCACCCACGGCACAGAAAAGCCCCCTCGCCGGGGCGAAGGGGCTTGAGTCGCTTGGTCAGGCGTGTGCGTGGGTCAGGCTGTCATCGTGCGGCGGATCCACGGACTCAGCGCGATGGTGACGATGGCGATGGAGAACAGGCACCAGATGGCCGGCACCTCGTTGGGATTCGTGGTCAGAAACCCCGCCGCAATCGGCCCGGCCAGCGCGTGAAACAGCACCAGCCGCCAGGCGCCATAGATAAGCGGCAGCGCAAAGGCGACGATCATGTAGCTGGGGAAACCCCAACTCAGGCCCAGCGCCGACTCCAGCGGCACCATCAGGCCGTTGTAGGGCACATCCCAGGCCTGATGCCAGTCGCCCGTGACCGTGCACAACTGCTGCGCGCAGAGTTGCGAGCCGGGCGCACAACTCCCGGCCCATTCGAAAGGATAGAGCTGCAACAGCATCAGCACCGAGGACGCCGCGCAAAGCGAAAACACCAGCACCTTCATCGCCGCGCTGATCGGCCGCGCCACCAACGCCATCGCAAAGGCGTTGATGAAAAGCGGCTGAAACACGATATGCAGCACGCTGAGCAGCGTCACCGACTGGTTCACAGGCGAGGTGCATTCGTCGATGACGGCGTATCCGGCGACCTGCAAGGCCTCCATCAGGGTGAAATAGCCCAGCGTGACCGGGATGGCCAAGGGATCACCCCGCCGCGCCGACACCACCGTCGCCGCCCCGCCAAAGGCGACCATCGCCGCCGAAACCCCCATCGACCAGCACATGCGCCACCCTCCCTGACTGACGAGGGTCAATCAAGCACGCGGCGCCCCCGGATGGCAAAGGTTTAGTGCGCCGCCACTGCGCCCTTGAGACGGCGGATCACCGGGTTGATCCCCCACATCGCCACCGGGATCAGCACCAGCCCCAGCGCAAGACCAAAGAGTCCGTCAAAGAACGCCGTGACCGCCCATTCGGCAAACCCAGCGGCTTGTGGCAGTGCGAGGGCGGCGGCCTCGGCCTGATGGGCGATCCACTCGTAAGGTTGGTGCTGGCCCAGATCGTGCAGCCCGTGAATGACGATCGACCCGCCGACCCAGATCATCGCCGCCGTGCCGACGATGGTCAGCGTCCTCAGGAACCCCGGCATCACCCGCACGATCCCGCGCCCCAGCGCCCGCGTCAGTCCCAGCCGCCCGACCCGCGCCAGCCACAGCCCCACGTCATCGGCCTTCACGATCAGCGCCACGCCGCCGTAAACCGCCGCCGTGATCCCGATGGCCACCACCGCCAGCACCACCGCCTGCATCACGATCCCCTGCCCCGGCGGCAGCGCCGCCAAGGCAATCGTCATGATCTCGGCCGACAGGATGAAATCGGTCTTGATCGCCCCGGCAACCTTTTGCGTCTCAAGATGCCCCGGATCGCCATTCGGCACGTGGCCATCGGCATGCGGCGCATGGGGAAAGACGATGTGCCAGACCTTCTCGGCCCCCTCGAAACACAGATAGGCCCCGCCCAGCATCAGCAGCGGCATGATGACCCAGGGGGCAAACGCGCTGAGCAACAGGGCCGCGGGCAGCAGAATCAGCAGCTTGTTGCGGATCGAACCCAGTGCGATCTTGCCGACGATCGGCAATTCGCGCGCCGGGTCAAACCCCTGCACATACTTCGGTGTCACCGCCGCATCGTCGATCACGGCCCCTGCGGCCTTGGCCCCGGCCTTGGCCGCCTGACCGGCTATGTCATCGATGCTGGCCGCCGCCACCTTGGCGATGCCCGCCACGTCATCGAGAAGCGCGATCAGACCACTCATACCCTGCTCCTTGTCCGGTTCTGCGACACCCTAGCCAATCGCCCGCCCCGGTTCAACGTGAGCGCGTTGGTTGACGGCCCTGAATTCGGCGTGCCAATGTCCGGGACCCAGGAGATGTCGCGCGCATGCCCCTTGCTTCCAAACTCCTGTCGCGCCTGCGACGCCGGACCGTTCTTGCCGGCGGCGCCAGCTTGGCCTTGGGTGCCGGACGGCTGATGGCCACCACGCCCACCCTCCATGTCCCGCCCGAAGATGCCCGCCACGAGGCCACGCTGATGATGTGGCCCAACAGCCGCGCGGTGTATGACGATGCCGCCTTCTTGCGATTGACACAGCGCACCATCGCCCGCGCCGCCAACGCCATTGCCGGGTTCGAGCCGGTGATCCTGCTGGCGGACGCGACCCTGCACGACGAGATCCGCCCGCAGGTTTCGCAAAACGTCACCCTGTGGGATATCCCGACCGAGGATCTGTGGTGCCGCGACGCCGGGCCGCTGTTTGCATTCCGCGGGGCGGAACGGGTTGTCAGCCACATCCAGTTCAACGGTTGGGGCGAGGAGCAGGTCAACCGTCACGATTCGCGCATCGCACAGGCTGTGGCCGAACGTCTGGGACTGCCAATGGTGCCCTCGGGCCTGACGGGCGAGGCCGGGGGCGTCGAACATGACGGGCACGGATTGCTCTTGGCGCATGAAAGCTCGTGGATCGACGCCAACCGCAACCCCGGCCAGACCCGCGCCCAGGTGGAATCGCGCCTGCTGGCGGCTTATGGCGCGCAGCGCATGGTCTGGACGCCGGGGGTGCGTGATCAGGACATCACCGATTACCACATCGACTCGCTGGCGCGGTTGACCGGACCGGGACGGGCGCTGATCTGCCTGCCCCACCATCCCGACCCCGACGACGATTTCCACCGCGCCGCCCTGCAGACCCTGCAGGCCCTGACCGATGCAGGTCTGCAGGTGACGCGACTGGATGAACCCAACCGCCGCCGGGTCTCGTCTGAGGATTTTGTCGCGACCTATGCCAATTTCTACCTCTGCAACGGTGCGGTCATCGCCTCGCAATTCGGCGACGCCGAAACCGACGCGGCGGCGCAAGTGGCCCTGACACAGGCGTTTCCGGGCCGCGAGGTGATGATGCTGGACACCGACACCTTGGGCGAATTGGGCGGCGGCATTCATTGCGCAACCCAACAAATCCCCGCGGCTTAGGACAGCTCCGCGGGCACCGGGACTCGGGCGTCGGCACGGCGGATGCCGCGACAGAAGGCCGTTTCGACGCAACGATCCGTTTTCATGCCCTTGCACGCGCACGCGGAATCCTCCACAAAACCCCGGCTGGCGCCCCCTCGCGCCCCCTCCCTGCGGATACAAAGGCGATTCCATGCTCGACACCCCTGCGAAACCCACCGAAGAAATCGACGTCCGCGAGGTTTTCGGCATCGAGACCGACATGAAGGTCAAGGGCTTCGCCGAGCGCACCGACCGTGTGCCCGATCTGGACCCGACCTATAAATTCGACCCGGACACCACGTTGGCGATCCTTGCAGGATTTGCCTATAACCGCCGGGTGATGATCCAGGGCTATCACGGCACCGGGAAATCCACCCATATCGAGCAGGTCGCCGCGCGGCTGAACTGGCCGACGGTGCGGGTGAACCTTGATTCCCACATCAGCCGCATCGACCTGATCGGCAAGGACGCGATCAAGCTGCGCGACGGCAAACAGGTGACCGAGTTCCACGAGGGCATCCTGCCTTGGGCGCTGCGCAACCCCTGCGCCATCGTGTTCGACGAATACGACGCCGGGCGGGCGGATGTGATGTTCGTCATCCAGCGCGTGCTGGAACATGACGGCAAGCTGACGCT
>CALESR010000168.1 GCA_937907485.1 uncultured Paracoccaceae bacterium
AGGTAGGACAGGCCGGCGGCGACGAGTTCCGGGTGCGCGTAGCGGTCGTCATGCTCCTTCATCGGCGCGCCGAACATGAACTTCTTTACGACCGAGGCTGTTGGTGGTCTGGCGGCGCTTCCCGGCGGTCTCAGCCTGCCGGTTGCCGCGACCGGCCCGGTTACTCTGGGCATCCGCCCGCAGCATCTGCGGCTGACGGACGATCAATCCGCGATCCCGGCACAGATCACTCTGGTCGAGGCGCTGGGGTCCGAAACCGTGCTCCATGCCACTGCCGAGGGCGGTGCGCCCATCGTCGCCGTCCTGCCGGGCCAGCCCAGTCTGGCCCGTGGTCAGGCCATCCGCCTCGCCTTTGACCCCGCCGCTGTGCATGCCTTCGACGCGCAGGGCCAAAGGATCGCCTGACCCTGAACGAGCCTCGGCGGGGTCTGACGCCGCCGCCCTACCCCAGCGCCCTGCCCAGAAACTCCAGCACCCGCACACGCATCGCCGGGGTTTCCACATGGCCAACGTCCGGGTCGATCAACACCTCCAGCCCCCCGCCCGCCGCATACCCGGCGCGCAGGTCGGCCAGCGCGACCTCCAACGCCTTTGGTGGGGTCAGCGGGTCCAGGGCGCCCAGACACACCAGTTGCGGGCGCGGCGCCACCAGCCCGGCGATGACCCCATTGCGCGCGATCCCTGGCAGGCCCGGGACCGTCAGGTAAAGCCCGTGCAGATCATGCGCGCCGGTTTCGATCAGCGCGTCCAGATCGGCCAGACAGCACAATTGCGCCAGCGCCTCGATGCGCGGCTCGACAGCGGCCAGCCAGTAGCCCAGGGTGGCGCCCATCGACAGACCATAGGCACCAATGCGGGTGAACCTCGGATCGCCCGCCAGCCAGTCCACCTGCGACGCCAGTTCTGCCAGCATCTGCCCCGCCAGCGAGCCGCCCCGCCACAGCGCCGCCTTGGCAGCGGCGGATTCACTGACACCAGAGCGGGCGCCAAAGCAGGGCAGGTCCAGGCAGAGCGCCGCTATCCCTTGCGCCGCCAGATCCGGACCCAGAGGTCGTGGCTGCGCCGGTCGGCCATCGATCAGTTCGCGGGCGCCGATGTGATAGCGGTTGCCATGGGCATGGATGACCAGCACCACCGGCCAGGGCGGCGGGGTCAGCGGATGGGTCAGCAGACCCGAGACCTCGCCTTCAGGCCCGGAAAAACGCAGTGCGGACAGGCCAGGCGCCACAACTGCCTCGTCGATCAGCCGCAGACTGTGGCTGCCCAGCTCAAAGCGCGCCGCCAACCGTGCCCGCAAGGCGTCACGCATGGTCGCCTCGCAGGCTGGCACGGATCGCATCCGCCGCGATCAACGCCCCGCGTTGTCCGACAACCGCGCGCGAGACCGCCTGCCCCTGCCGCACCGCCTCGGCCGGCGACAACCCGGCCTGCCGCGCCGCCAGATACCCACCGTTGAAGGCATCCCCCGCCCCGGTGGTGTCAACGGGCGTGACAGGCCGGTCCACGGCAATCGCCAGTTGACCCGCATCCGTCGTCAACAGCGTCGGACTTGTGCCGTTCTTGACCACCACCTCGCCCACCCCCAGCGCGCGATACCGAGCCGCTGTCGCGGCGGCATCGCGGTCGCCAAAGGCCATCGCCTCGTCGTCAAAAGTCGGTAGCACGATGTCGCTCACCTGTGCCGCCTCGGTCAGGCATTGGCAGGCGGTCGCCATGTCCTCCCAAAGCCGGGGCCGAATGTTGGGATCAAAGGCCACCCGGTGCTTCCCCGTCGCCAGCACATCAAGCAGTGACCTGCGCGCCTGTGGCGTCAGGATCGCCAGCGTGATCCCGCTGAGATAGACCAACTCGGCCCCCTCAAGCTGCGCTGCAAGCGCCCTCGGGTCATCGGCAAGGCCACGCGCCGCCGATTGCCCTCGCCAATAGGCAAAGCTGCGTTCGCCGCGCGCGTCGGTCTCGATGGTATAAAGGCCGATGCTGCGCGATGGATCCGTGCCGACCAGCGCATCGTCAATTCCCGCGGCCTGCAGAAAGCCGCGGAACCGGGTCGAGAACGGATCTTGCCCGATCCGCGTCAGATAGCGCAGGCGGGTCGTGGCCGGGGTCAGCGCCCGCAAGGCCCACGCGACGTTGAGCGTGTCGCCGGCAAAGCCTTGGCGCCACAGCCCCCCGCCGTCGGGCGAGAATTCGACCATGGCCTCGCCGATGCAGAGGATGGACACGCTCAGGCGCCCCTTACCCGTGTTTCGCGATCAGGTGACGCGCGACGATATCGTGGTCCAGCCACAGCACCGGCGCTTCGGCTGCCGCGGCGGTGGCAAAGATCAGATCACCCGTCGCCTGCACAACCTGCTGGCTCAACCGGTCGCTGACCAGTTCATTGCGGTCCTTGTGCAGTTGCACGATGTCCTGCGAGGTGCCGACAGTGCGGTCAACCTGCTCGGCGCTGTTGGGCATCGGCCATGTGGCGAAATCGGTGAATCGCTGCATCACCGGGTCGGTCTGGTAGTCGCGCACCTTTTGCAGCACCTGCTCCAGCGTCACGCCTTCGGCCAGCAGCGCCTGACACTCTTGCCACAGCGCCTCGACCCAGGCTCCACCACCCTCCTTGCGCAGCGCTGCCAAAAGCGGCAGCAACGACAACTCGATCCCCGCAAAGACATCCGACGAATTGGTGCGGATCTCGGGGCAGTTGAAAACCGTGGCCTTGACGCCCTTCTCCCACGCCGCCTGCGCAAACCCCTCCAGCCGCATCTTGGCATAGCCCTGCGTATAGCTGGTATAGGTCTGCCACTGATAGGCGCCGTCGATCAGCACCCGGGTGCCGTGATAGCCATACGCCGTATACCGCACCTGACCGCCCTGCCCCGCGATACGCGCGCGCAAGGCCGAGCTTTGCTCGATCAGGTGGCCAAATGTATTGGCAGTCACCTCGTCGAAATTCTGCAAGATCAGCTTGCCCAGATCACTGTCCAGCAGCGCCTGCGACGGCATGTGCCGCGCACCGCGTCCCTTCCAGATGCGGTTGGCGATCGCAAGGAACGCCTTCACCCGCGGAATACCTCCCGCCATCGTATGCGCGAACAGCACATTGCGACCCGGCGGGATCAGGGCGTCGAGCGCCTCCATCACCTGTGCCAATGCGGCCTTGAAGCGCTGCGTGCCCGCCTCGCGGCAGAGGTCCACCTTTGCCCAGTCAAGTGCAAAGCTCTGCCAGTTATCCAGCGTCATGTCTGACAGCATCTCGGTCGGGGTCTGCCCGCCATCGGGCGCGTCCATGTCAAAGCCGGCCATCAGGGGAATGTTGATGATCCGTCCACCCAGACCCGCCTCGGCCTGCGCAAGCTCTTCGTCGGTCAGCGGGCGCAGAGTGCCATCAGCATCGCGCCGACCGACGGTGGCGCCGATGATTGTCATGCCCGCCGCCTTGGCCGCATCGACAAGCCCGGTCGCATAGCCACGACCAAACAACTCGCCGAACAGGAACAGAACATCGCCCGCGCCGAACAGGTCGTTGTCACGCAGCGAGGTCAAGGGGATGGAGTGCTTCATGGTGGTCGTGGTCCTGTGTCCGTTGGTTTGCGCAACAATGCCGCGTGAGCGCGACTTTGTCAGCCCCGGCCAGCGCGTTGCGGCACTTCGATTTCACTGCCAGAGGGCGGGGGTCACACCTCGATCGCCATCAGATCCGCGCCCAGCAGCACCTCGGCGCCGTGGCCGGTGCGGGCTTCGGTCAGCATGGCGTCGTGCATGGTGTCAGCGCGGGGCGCGATATGGGTCAGCACCATGCGCCGCACCCCCGCCGCCGCCGCAATCGCCCCGGCCTGCGTCGCCGAGGCCAGCACCTGATCGACAATCAGCCGGCGCTCGGCATTGTCCACGGCGGCCTCGGGCAGATAGCAGCATTGCACCAGCAGATCCGCGCCCTGCGCCAACGCCCTCACACCCGCGCAATCCACGGTGTCGCCGCTGAAGGCCAGCACCTTGCTGCCGCCCTCGATGCGATAGCCGAAACAGGGCCAGTCGGCGGGATCGAGGCCCAGCGCATGGCCATGTTCGACGGCGAAGGGTGTCGCGCTCCACCCCTCGCCGCTGGCCGATTGCCCGGCGACCAGATCGTTGACCTGAAACAGCGCCAGCGGATCGGGCATGTCATGTCCCAACACCGCCGCTTCTCGCAGGCGAAAGGTGATGTCGCGGGCATAGACCACAGCCAACAGCGTGCGCAGCAACGCCTGCGTGCCGGGCGGGCCAAAGATGCGCACCGGCCGCTGCCGCCCGTCGTTCCAGGCCGCCAACAGCAGGTCATCGAGGCCCGAGATATGGTCGAAATGGTGGTGCGTCAGCAGCACCACGTCGATATCGCGCGGATGCCGCCCCAGCCGCGCCAATTGCACCGAGACCGCCCGCCCGGCATCGACCAGCATCAGGTCGCCGCCGGTCTCAACCAGATTGGCCGTCGACATGCGGGTGGCCGAAGGCCAGGGCGTGCCGGTTCCCAGCAGCGTCACCCGCATGGCAGCCCCCTTACTCGGCCTTCTTCGCCTCGGCCGCCGCCTTCATCCGCGCCAGCAGCGCCGCCTTGTCGGCCTCGCCGCCCGGCTTGCCCTTGGGGTGCTCGTTGACGGTCTTGTTGCGAGGTTCCTTGCGGCCCCCCTTGGGGTTGCCCGATTTGCCGTAATCCACGCTCATGTCCTCATTCCTTCGTCATTTCATGCTGATAGCGCAGCCGAGCCACCGCTTCGTTGCGGTCGGCCCGGCGCAAATCGCCCAGCGTTTGCTCCACATAACTCATATGCGCCTCGGCAGCCACCCGCGCTGCGAGGGGATCGCGCGCCTGAATGCCTGCATTGATGGCGCGGTGCTGTTCCAGCAGCATGTCGCGGGTGGTGCGCTGGCGGAACATCTGCTGGCGGTTATAGAACACGCCGGCGCGCAACAGGTCGAACATCGCCCGCATCATGTGCAGCATGATGATGTTGTGGCTGGCCTCGATGATCGCCAGATGGAATTCGGCATCCAGTTCCGCCTCATCGGCCGGGTTGCGCTTGTCATGCGCGGCTTCCATCTTGTGAAACACCGCGTCGATCACCTTGAGGTCGGTGTCCGAACCCACCCGCGCCGCGCGTTCGGCCGACATCCCTTCGAGGTCGCGGCGAAAGCTGAGATAATCAAAGACCGCCTCGTCATGGCTGGCGAACAGCGTCACCAGCGCCTCGGAAAACGCCGAGCCCAGCATGTCGGCGACAAACACGCCCGAGCCCGCCTTGGTCATCAAGAGCCCGCGCTCTTGCAATTCGGCGATGGCCTCGCGCAGCGAGGGGCGGCTGACCCCCATGCGGTCGGCCAACTCACGCTCGGACGGCAGCCGCTCGCCGGGGCGCAGCAGGCCCCGCAGGATGAGCAGCTCGATCTGGCGCGCGACGCCCTGCGACAGCTTTTCCTGCTGGATCGGTTGAAACGGCATGGTGCCTCCCTGATTGGTCAAAAGATATGACCACGACCGGCGCAGAGCAACCGGGCACACGCAAAAAAGGGGCCAGACCCGCGGGTCCGGCCCCTGTTCGCGGTGGCGAAGGCTCAGTTCGGACGAATGGTGATTTCCACCCGACGGTTCTGCGCCCGGCCAACCTCGGTGTCGTTCGAGGCGATCGGCTGGGTCTGCCCGGCGCCCCGTGCCTGCACCCGCCGCGCCGAAACGCCAGCGGTAATCAGCACCGAGGCCACCGAATCCGCCCGCCGCTCGCTGAGCCGCTGGTTATAGCCCGGCGTGCCGGTGCTGTCGGTATGGCCGACGACCAGCACGATGCTGTCGGGATAGCGCTGCAGGTTGCCCGCGATCACCGTCAGATCCGAGCGCAGATCCGGCCGCAGATCGGCGCTGTCGGTGGCGAACAGGATATCCTGCGGCATGGTGACGACGATTTCGGTGCCCGTGTTGACCACGCCCACCTGCGGACCAAGAGCGCCGCGCAGCTCTTCGGCCTGCCGGTCCAGATGGCTGCCAATCGCGCCGCCCGCCATCGCACCCAGACCGGCGCCCAGCAGCACTTCGGGCGTGCGGTTGCCGCTGCCGGTCGCCACCCCCAGCAGCCCACCCGCCAGGGCGCCGGTCAACAGGCCGGTGCGCGTGCGGTCATACTCGCCGCTGGGCGTGGTGCAGCCGGCGACCAGCGCTAGGGCGGTCAGCGCGGCAAACGCGTTCGTAACTTTCATCGTGACACTCCGTGAACGGTAATCTTGCGGCGATCCTATCGAAAGGCGCCCGCGTCCGACAGGCCCCGCGCCGCACAGCGCGACTCACGTTCGATTGATCGGCAAGATCACGCTGCGTCGCGCCGCGCCGATTCCCACGCCAGCATCGCGCGTTTCAACGGCAGACCCCAGTGATAGCCGGTCAGCGCGCCCGATTTGGCAATCGCCCGGTGACAGGGGATCAGCCAGGACACCG
>CALESR010000169.1 GCA_937907485.1 uncultured Paracoccaceae bacterium
TCCACCCCTCCCGGACCCTCCCCGGAGGATATTTTCAGAGCAAAGAAAGGCTTTAACAAAGGCTTAACGTCCATCTTTGCTCCCTAAATATCCTCAGGGGGGTGAATGGGCCGCAGGCCCAGAGGGGGGCGCGAGCGCCCCCCTGACTCAGCGCCGGGCGGTGGCGCGGCGGGTGGTCATCAGCAGGTTGGTCTCGCTGCTGGTGACGCCGTCGAGGCGGCGGATGCGGGCCAGCGTGTCGTCCAGCGCGGCGAGGCTGTCAGTGGCGAGGTCGACGATCACGTCCCAGCGCCCGGTGGTTGAATGCACCGCCTGCACCGCAGGCAGGGCCAGCATCCGGGCGACGGCGCGTTCCGTGCCCGCGCCCTCGATCGCCACCATCATCAGCGCCCGCACCGGGCTTTCGGCCAGATCGGCGCGGGTCAGCGCGGTGAAACCGGCGATCTCGCCCGTCTGCATCAGCCGGGCGAGGCGTGCGCGCACGGTGGCGCGGCTGAGCGAGAGTTGCGCGGCCAAGTCGGCGAGTCCCGCGCGGCCGTCGCGCTTGAGTGCGCCGATCAGCCTCTGGTCGGTGGGGTCGAGCATCATGTGCCTCTCAGGATTGCGCGAACAGGGTATCCGTTTTGCCCAAATCGGACAATCCATTGCGCGATGCGTGCGAAATGGACGATGGAAACGGCAATGCGGCGCGCTATCAGGGCGCGAACCCCTGACAGGAGAGCCCCGCCATGCCCCGCCTTCATTGCCAGTTGATCGGTGCTCCAGTGGATTCCGGCCAGCGTCGCCCCGGGTGTCTGATGGGCCCCGCTGCCTATCGCACCGCCGGGCTCGCGCAGGCGCTGGAGGGGTTGGGCCACCAGGTCAGCGATCTGGGCGATGTCGCCTGCCGCCCGGTGCCTGCCAGCAGCGACAATCCCGCCGTGCACCACCTGCCCGAAACGCTGGGCTGGCTGGAGGCGCTGGCGCGCGCCGGGCAGGCGGCGGCGGGGCAGGGGATGCCGATCTTTCTGGGCGGCGATCACAGCCTGTCGCTGGGCTCGGTCGCCGGGATCGCCGCTTTTGCCGCCGCGCAGAACCGCCCCTTGTTCGTGCTGTGGCTCGATGCCCACAGCGATTTTCACACACTGGCGACCACGGAATCGGGCAATCTGCATGGCACGCCCGTGGCCTATCTGGCCGGGCGCGATTGTGCGCCCTTGCCGGTGTTTCCGGCGCCGGTGCCGCCTGAGAACATCTGCCTCTTTGGCATTCGCAGCGTGGACGCCGCCGAACACGCGGCGCTGCTGGACCACGAGAT
The DNA here is from genome assembly GCA_937907485.1 of uncultured Paracoccaceae bacterium. Classification (GTDB taxonomy): domain Bacteria; phylum Pseudomonadota; class Alphaproteobacteria; order Rhodobacterales; family Rhodobacteraceae; genus Pararhodobacter. The sequence continues at coordinate 1,298 of CALESR010000169.1, forward strand.
CGCCATCAACGACATGCGCGTTCTTGATGAGCGCGGCGTGGTCGCCCCCCTGCGCGATTTCCTGGCTCAGGTCGAGGCGGCGAACGGCCTGCTGCATGTCTCGCTGGACGTCGATTTTCTGGACCCGATGATCGCCCCTGCCGTTGGCACCACCGTACCCGGCGGCGCGACCTTTCGCGAGGCGCATCTGGTGATGGAACTGCTGCACGAGAGCGAACTGGTCACCTCGCTGGACCTTGTCGAACTCAACCCCTTTCTCGATGAACGCGGCCGAACGGCGCATCTGATGGTCGATCTGGTCGCTAGCCTGATGGGCAAAAAGGTCTTTGACCGCCCGACCCGCAGCTTTCGGGGCCAATCATGAGCCCCTCGGCGCAGGCCCTCGTCCCCTTCGTCTCGGTTGCCGAGATGATGGCGATCATCCACCGCACCGGGCTGGAGGCGGCCTTGGTGCAACTGACCGACCGAATCGAGGCCGATTTCCGCCGCTGGCCCCTGTTCGACAAGGTCGCGCGCGTGGCCAGCCATTCGGCCATCGGCGTGATCGAGTTGATGCCGACCTCGGACGGCGAGCGCTATGCCTTCAAATATGTGAACGGCCATCCGGGCAATACGCGCGCCGGGCTGCAGACGGTCACCGCCTTTGGCGTGCTGGCGCAGGTGGCGACGGGCTATCCCGTGCTGTTTGCCGAGATGACCTTGCTGACGGCGCTGCGGACCGCCGCCACCTCGGCCATGGCGACGCGGGCGTTGGCGCCCAAAGGGGCGCAGACCCTCGCCCTGATCGGCAACGGCGCGCAGGCGGAATTTCAGGCGCTGGCGCTCAAGGCGGTCTGCGGGATGACCCATGTGCGGCTTTACGACACCGACCCTGCCGCCAGCGCCAAATGCGCGGCGCATCTGCGCGCGGCGGGTCTGGCGGTGACGGTTTGCGACAGCGCGGGTGCGGCCTGCGAGGGGGCGCAGGTCATCACCACCTGCACCGCCGACAAGCGCGCCGCCACGGTGCTGCATGACAACATGATCGGCGCAGGCGTGCATATCAACGCCATCGGCGGCGATTGTCCGGGCAAGACCGAACTGGCCCCGGCGATCCTGAACCGGGCGACCACCTTTGTCGAATACGAGCCACAGACGCGCATCGAAGGGGAAATCCAGCAGATGCCCGCCGATCACCCGGTCACCGCGCTGTGGCAGGTGCTGGAGGGGCAGGCCGAAGGGCGGCGCAGCGCCGGGCAGATCACCCTCTTCGACGGCGTCGGGTTCGCCATCGAGGATTTCAGTGCCCTGTGCTGGCTGGCCGATCAGGTCCGGCCGGGCGCGGCGATGCTGGACATGATCGCCGACCCGGACGATCCGCGCGACCTCTACGGCATGCTGATGCGCGCGGCCAAGGGGCCGTTGGTGGGGTAAAACGCCACCCGCGAGGGGCGCATTCACCGGCTGGGAAGGGCGGTGACGGCGTGCTAGCCTCGCCCGGCCCCGGCCCAATTGCGCCCGCGCCGGGGGGCGGGGCAGCGGCGCGGAAAGGGCCCATCCATGCGCGGTTTCACCGGTCTGACTGCAACGCTGCTGGTGCTGGCGTCGCCGGTCATGGCGCAGGACACCGAGTGCGACGTCTTGGCCGGGATCGTCGGACTGCCGCGCCATGACGGGGCGCCGGTCAGCCACACCATCCGTGATGCCGGCGCGGCGGTTGCGGCCTGCGAGGCGGCGCTGGCGGCCGCGCCGACGGACGGCTTTTTGCACCTGCTGCTGGCGCGGGCGCGGCTGGTGGCGGACGCGGGCGATGCCGGAGTGGTGGCGCTGCTGAACGCCGCGCTGGGCGATCAGCCTGCCCTCGCCGGCTGGATGCTGGGGCAGCTTTATGACTTCGGCCTCGCCGGTCTGCCGATGAACCCGCGACAGGCGCGCGATCTTTACACCGAATCCTGCCGGAGCTGGCCCGCGCGCGCGGCGGCCCCCGGCTGCACGGCGCTGGCGGTCATGCGCATCGAAGGGCGAGGCGGCGAGGTAGACGAGACCGGCGGTTTCAACCTGCTGGGCAATCTGTGCACCGGCGGCTGGGGCCCGGCCTGCACCGAGGCCGCCTTTCAGACCGACCTGCGCGGCGACGGCAACCCGCAGACCATCGCCGCGCTGTTTCAGTCGGGCTGCGCGGCGGGTGATCTGCTGGCCTGCAGTCAATTCGGCTTTCGGCTGGAACTGGGCGAGGGGGTGGCGATGGATGTGGCACTGGCCGCGCAGCTCTACCAACTCGCCTGCGACGGCGGCGAGCCGCAGGGCTGCTCGAACCTTGGCGAGATCTACCGCGCAGGGCTGGGCGTGCGGCCCGACATGGCGCAGGCGATCCGGCTCTTTGATCTGGGCTGCGCCGGGCAGGACGCCTATGCCTGCGTGACGCTGGGCGATATCTTTGAAACCGGGCGCGGCGCCCCGCGTGACCCCGAACGGGCGCGGGCGCTGTTTGACCACGCCTGTGCGCTGGGCGACCCCGAGGCCTGCGACCGCGCCGACCTTTTGCGCTGAGGGTGGCGGCGGGGCGAAACCCCACCCCGGACGGGCGTGCCCTCTTGCGGCGCGGGGTGTCAGCGGCTATCGCGGCGCGCTGGGACCAAAGGGGCAGGGCATGACACGCAAAAGCAAGGGTCGGGCGGTTTCGGGCTGGCTGGTGGTCGACAAACCGGCAGGCATCACCTCGACCGCCGTGGTGGGCAAGGTGCGCTGGGCGCTCGATGCGCAAAAAGCCGGGCACGCGGGCACCCTCGACCCGGCGGCGACCGGAGTCCTGGCCATCGCACTGGGCGAGGCGACCAAGACCGTGCCCTTCGTCACCGACGCCACCAAATCCTACCGCTTTGCCGTGCGCTGGGGCGCCGCCACCGACACCGACGACGCCGAGGGCACGGTGATCGCCACCGCCGCCAACCGCCCGGACGCCGCACAGATCGAGGCGGCGCTGGCGGCATTCCGCGGCGATATCCAGCAGATCCCGCCGCAGTATTCCGCCGTCAAGGTCGATGGTGAGCGCGCCTATGACATCGCCCGCGCGGGCGAGGCGATGGACCTCGCCGCCCGGCCGCTGTTTGTCGAGTCGCTCGACCTGCTGTCACAGCCCGACGCCGACACCGCCGAATTGCGCATGGTCTGCGGCAAGGGGGGCTATGTGCGCAGCATCGCCCGCGATCTGGGCGCGGCGCTGGGCTGCCTAGGTCATGTGCTGTGGCTGCGCCGCGAATGGTCCGGCCCGTTTCGCGCCGAGGCCGGGCTGAGCCTTGAACAGATCGACGCGATGGCCCGCACGCCCGAGCTGGACGCCCACCTGCAACCCCTTGAAATTGCGCTGGCGGGCCTGCCCGAACTGCCGCTGTCGCCCGAGGGTGCGGTGCGGCTGAAAAACGGCAATCCGGGCCGCGTTCTGTCCTCGCGCGCCGCGCCGGGTGACACCGCCTGGGCCAGTTTCGAGGGCAAACCCATCGCCGTCGGCACCTATCTGGGCGGCGAATTGCACCCCAGTCGGGTGTTCAACCTCTGACTGGACCTTGCCGCCGCGCGGTGATTAAGTCGCGCGGCACGGCATCAAGGGGGACACCATGGCAGTCGGTTCACGCATCCGGACATATTTTCAGGGCCAGTGGCACGAAGGCGACGTCCCGGTGATGCGCGCCGCCGACCACGGGTCATGGCTGGGCACCACGGTCTTTGACGGTGCCCGGTTCTTTGACGGCATGACGCCCGATCTGGACAAGCACCTCGCCCGCGTCAATGCCTCGGCCCGCTCGCTGATGATCAACCCGACCGTCAGCGCCGAGGCGATGCTGGACATCGTGCGCGACGGGCTGCAGGGCTTTGCCGAGGCGGTCTATATCCGGCCGATGTATTGGGCGATCAACGGCGGCGCCTCGGGCGTGCTGCCGTCGCAGGATGAAACCGGGTTCTGCATCTGCCTCGAGGCGATCGGCATGGCTCCCGCCACCGCGACCACCACGCTGACCACCACGCGCTTTCGCCGCCCGACGCTGGATTGCGCGGTGACCAATGCCAAGGCGGGCTGCCTTTATCCCAACAACGCCCGCATGCTGGCCGAGGCCAACGCCAAGGGCTTTGACAATGCGCTGGTTTGCGATTCTCAGGGCAATGTCGCGGAAAGTGCCACCGCCAATGTCTTCATGGTCAAGGATGGCGAGGTCTTCACGCCGATTGCCAACGGCACCTTCCTGTCGGGCATCACCCGCGCCCGCCACCTCGCCAACCTGCGCGCCGACGGGTTGCGCGTGCATGAAACCGTGCTGACCCCCGCCGATTTCCACGGCGCCGACGAGGTGTTCCTGTCGGGCAACATGTCCAAGGTCACGCCGGTCAGCGCCTTTGACGAGACGCGCTATCAGGTCGGCCCGGTGACTCGTCGCACGCGCGAGCTGTACTGGGATTGGGCCGCCAGCAACCGCTGAGGCGCCACGCTGGACAGGGCAAGGTGGCTGCGCCATGATGGCGCGCCGCCACAACCGGGGCCGCAACGGAGTCGCTGATGCGCAAGTTCCTCGTCGTGCTGGATGACAGCCGCGAATGTCTCAACGCGATCCGCTTTGCGGCGCTCAGGGCCAAGCATACTGGCGGCGGCGTCATCATCCTGTCGGTCATCCCCCCTGAGGAATTCCAGCACTGGATCGGCGTCGGCGACCTGATGCGCGAAGAGGCCCGCGAGCGGATCGAGGCGCATTTTCAGGTCTTTGCCAAATGGATGCGCGACAAGCACGCCATTCAGCCCGAACTGGTGATCCGCGAGGGCAAGCCCGTGGACGAGATCCTCGGCCAGATCCGCGACGACCCGCAGATCGGCGTGCTGGTGCTGGGGGCGGGGTCCGACCGTTCTGGTCCGGGGCCCTTGGTGACGCAATTGTCGCGCAACTCGGGTGCGCTGCCAGTGCCGATCACCATCGTTCCGGGGACCATGGACAAGGCCCGTATGGAATCGATCGCCTGAGGCCGTAGGGTGCGTGCTCGCACGCACCATCCACCGGCCCCCCTCAAAACACCTCGAACCGCAACCCGGCCTCGGTGCCGGGGGCAAAACCGGCCTCAGGCCCCAAGGCGCTGGCGGCCTCCAGCAACGGCACGGCTGCGTCATCGCCCTTCAGGTGGCGGTCCAGAAACGCGCAGGCGAAATGCTGCGCCAGCGCATTCATCCGCACAGAATCCCAGACCGCATCGGCGTAATGCAGGAACGGCGCCCAACCGAGGCGCTCGCTATGCGCGTGGCTTTCCGCTGGGGCGGGGATCGGCGCTGCGGCATTGTGCCCGGCGTTCTCGAAGGTCAGCAGGCAGCCCCGCGCCCCCTCGGCAATCGCCCGCATGGCGCCGTAGCCCGAGGTTTCGTCCAGACTGCCCGCGATCACCATCAGCGGCAGACGGACCGCGGCAAAGGCCCCCTCGGACCAAAGACCGCGCGCATGGCCCCAAGGGCCGATGGCAATCACCGCGCGCAGATTGGCGGGCAGCGCCGCCGGGGCACAATGCACCGCCAGCACGCCCCCGGGTGGCGCCATCTCATGCCCGGCCATCTCGGGCGCCAGCACCGCCCCGGCAGTCACCAGCGCGCCGTAACCGCCCATCGAATAGCCGATGATCGCGGAAACGCCCGGCTCGGCCAGCGGGTGCTGACCCAAGACCTCCAGCAAGAACCGCTGGTCCAGCGGGCGGTGCAACAGCGTCTCGCCAAAAGGCGCCTGATGGTCATAGGTGCTGCCCGGGTGGTCGGCGGCGGCCACCAGATACCCGCGCGAGGCCAGCGCCTCGGCCAGATGCGCCATCATCAGCCGGTTGCCGGGATAGCCGTGGCTCAGCAGCACCAAGGGCCAGCGCCCCGCCGCCGCCCCGGCCCCGCGCGCCGCCCGCCCGTGCAGCGTGACCGGCGTCACCCCGTCGCGCAACAGCGTCGCATAGGCGCCCCCCGCCACGGTGCCGGGGGCAGCCGGATACCACAACTCGACCGCCAGCGCGCGGCCCCGCGCTGCGTCCGTCAGCGTCAGGCTCTGCACCCCGACCGCATGCGGCCCCGGCCCGGCAAGCCCGGGCGAATCAGGGCGGGTGAGGTCGATACGGTTCATCGCGCCAGCCTGCCCGGCCCTGCGGCGCCACGCAAGGTTGCCGCGCCCGGCCAATCGGCGTATCAGCGCGCAAATCCCCAGCCCGAGGCCAAAGCCATGACCCTGCCCGCCGACGACCGCCTGATCGTTGCCCTCGATGTGCCCAATGTGCTGGCCGGACTGGAAATCAGCCGCCTGCTGGGCGACTCGGTGAGCTTTTACAAGATCGGGCTGGGCATGCTGACCGGCGGCGGGCTGTCTCTGGCCAACGAGCTGAAGGGCGAACACGGCAAACGGGTGTTTCTGGACATGAAGTTCTTCGACATCCCGGCGACGGTCGAGGCGGCAGTGCGCGGCATCGCGCAGTTCGATCTGGATTTCCTGACCGTGCACGGCGACCCCAATGTGGTGCGCGCGGCCAAAGAGGGCGCGGCGGGCAGCGGGTTGAAGATCCTCGCGGTGACGGTGCTGACGGCGATGGACCGCGCCGATCTGGACGCGGCAATGATCGTGCCGGGCGAGATGGCCGACATCGTCACCGAACGCGCCGCCCGCGCGCTGGATGCCGGCGCCGACGGGGTGATCGCCAGCCCGCACGAGGCCGCCCGCATCCGCGCCCTGCCGCAGGCGGCGGGGCGGCTGATCGTCACACCCGGGGTGCGGCCCGCGGGCACTGCGGCCAACGACCAGAAACGCATCGCCACCCCGGCCGAGGCCATCCGCTGGGGGGCCGATCACATCGTCGTCGGCCGCCCGGTCTGGGCCTCGCGCAACCCGGCGGCCGCGGCCCGCGCGATCGCCGCCGAACTCGCCGGGGCCTGAGGGGTTTCGCCCTCGGTCCCGCGCTGGCGCACGCGCCTCGGGCGACCCGGGCGCGGGCGGACGCCCGCGCAGGGGGGCATTCTGCCC
>CALESR010000170.1 GCA_937907485.1 uncultured Paracoccaceae bacterium
ATCGTAACTGTCGGCCCAGCGCGCCGCGTTCGGCTCACGCCAGACCGAGATCAGGCCGGATTTGAACGCCTCGAAAGCCACCGACATGTCGCTGAAATACTCATAGCGGATTTCATCCAGATTGTGTTGACCGGCAAAGAACGGCAGATCGCGGCCCCACCAATTCTCCACCCGGCGAAAGGTTATCGAGCGACCGGGGTCTACTTCGGCGACCTCATAGGGCCCGGAACCGATCACTGGTGCCAGCGAGGAATCGGCGAAAATCGACCCGCCCGCGCTCAAGTCGAATTGCGCGCGCTGCACCACCGGGCGCAAGCCCAGGATCAGCGGCAATTCGCGGTCGGCCTCGGTAAAGGTAAAGCGGATGCCGCGCTCGCCCACAGGCTCCATCGATGCGATCTTGGCCCAGGCGTTGCGATAGCGCGGGTGCCCATCCACGCCCATCGTGGCAAAGGACCACATCACATCCTCGCGCGTCACGGGGCTGCCGTCCGAGAATCGGGCCCCCTCGCGCAGGGTGAAGGTAACCTCGGACCGCGCCGAATCGGTGACGACCGACTCGGCCAGCACGCCATAGAGTGTGAAGGGTTCATCGTAACTGCGGCCCAGAAGACTCTGGACTGTCAGCAGGTTTACGCCCCAGGGCGCCGTTCCGCGCAGGATGAACGGGTTGAGCGAATCAAAACTGCCGGGTTCGGCGAAAATCACCCGGCCGCCCTGCGGCGCATCCGGGTTGGCATAGGGCAAGGACACAAAATCGTGTGGCAAAGCAGGCTCGCCATACATAGCGATACCGTGAGTCGCGCTGGATTGCGCCACGGCGGCCTGCAGGAAAAACAGGGTCGCGATCAGGGAAACAAGCCCTGTGCACAGCGTCGAACGGGGGCTATTGGGGGTCATGTGCGAAACAATCCTTGGCGGCAACAGCCGGTGTTTCTGCCTACATCCGCCTCTAGGGCCTTGTAAACTTTAAGCTTGGAGTCGTGTGAGGAAACGGCTATAAGATACTCACTGCTCGATAGGTTTCTTGCCTGTATGAAACCTGCCTCAACACTGACGCCCGCCTAGTGCGGGCGTTTTTTTTCGTGCTGGCGCGTATCGGCAGCCTTTCCTATGCTGCGGCTGCAAACAGCCCCATGAGGACAGCATGACCCAAAGACCCCTGCACGGCCGCCGCGCCATCGTGACCGGATCGAACTCGGGGATCGGCCTTGGCGTGGCCGAGGCGCTGGCCGGGGCCGGGGCCGATGTGGTGCTTAACAGCTTTACCGACCGCCCCGAGGATCACGCGCTGGCGGCCGATCTGGCTACACGCCACGGCGTGACGGTGCGCTATCTTCAGGCCGACATGTCACGCGCCGATGAATGCTGCGCGCTGGTCGAGGTCGCGGGCGGCTGCGACATTCTGGTCAACAATGCCGGCATCCAGCATGTCGCGCGGATCGAAGAATTCACGGTTGAAAAGTGGAACGCGATCCTGGCGATCAACCTGAGTTCAGCCTTTCATACCAGCGCGGCCGCGCTGCCCGGCATGTATGCGCGCGGCTGGGGCCGGGTGGTCAACATTGCCTCGGCGCATGGGTTGACGGCGAGTCCGTTCAAATCGGCCTATGTCGCGGCCAAACACGGGGTGGTCGGCCTGACCAAGGTGACGGCACTGGAAGCGGCCGGGACAGGGGTGACCGCGAATGCGATCTGCCCGGGCTATGTGCTGACCCCGTTGGTCGAGGCGCAGATCCCCGATCAGATGGCCACGCATGGTATGGACCGCGAGACGGTGATCCGTGAGGTGATGCTGCTGCGCCAGCCCTCACGCCAGTTTGCCACCACCGACCAGATCGGCGGCACGGCGCTGTTCCTGTGCACCGGAGCGGCGGATCAGATCACCGGGACGACGATTTCCGTGGATGGTGGCTGGACTGCCCTGTGAGTGTGGAGCTTGGCTTGGGGGCATCGAGCCCCCAGGCCAAGCCGCGCAGTCGCGCGCGGTTGCGCCAGTTCAGCGCGCCAGCTTGACCTTGCCGGGCTTTTCGGCGTCCGGTGAGACAAGCCCCGCCGAGATAATGAGCTTGGCCGCATCCTCGATCGACATGTCGAGTGGGGTCACGTCGGACTCGGGCACGAAGAGCAAAAAGCCCGAGGTCGGGTTTGGCGTGGTTGGCAGGAAGACCGAGAGCATCTTTTCCCCCGTGCCGCCCAGTTTCTGCGCGATCTCGCCCTTGGTGTCGGTCGAGACAAAGGCAACGGCCCAAAGGCCGGGCCGCGGGTATTCCACAAGGCACGCGCGGTTGAACGAGGTGCTCGACTGGGCAAAAACCGTCTCGGCGATCTGCTTAAGCGCGTTATAGATCGAGCGCACCACCGGCATGCGGGCGACCAGATCTTCACTCCACTGGATCAGGCTGCGACCGATATAGCCCTTGGCCAGCCAGCCGACGACCAGCGTAAAGAGCAGCGCGATCACCAGCCCCAGTCCCGGCAGGCTGATGAGGTCCATCTCGGTGAACCGGGTTGGCAACAGGCGGTCCAGAATGCCCTGTGGAATCAGCGGCATGACCTTGGAGTCGACGAATTCGACGACCGTGGTAATCAGCCAGATCGTCAGCACCGCCGGCGCGACAATGACAAGACCGGTCAGGAAAGAGGCGCGCAGCCCGGCGAGAAAGCCTTTGCGGTGCGGACGAGGGGGATGGGTCATGGCACCACGTTAAGACAGGGACTGAAGGGGTATCTAGGGGGCCATGTCGGGCGCCACAAGGGGCAGGGCGCCAAGCACGCGGGGAGTTGATTGTCTGACGTTAAACGTCAGACAATTTGGTCGCGATTTTGGCTGCCAGAACCGCGTTGTTCAGCACCAGCGCGATGTTCGAGTCGAGCGAGCGACCCGCAGTCGCGTGGAAAATCCGGTCGAGCAGGAAAGGCGTGACCGCCTTGGCGCTGATGCCTTGGCTACTGGCCTCGGCCAGCGCGGCCTCGATCACCGGGTCGATCTGGGTGCGCGGGATTTCCGCTGCCTGGGGGATCGGATTGGCCACCAGTTGACCGCCCTCCAGCCCCAGCCTGGTGCGCATCCGGTGTGCTGCGGCAATCTGGCTGGGGCTGTCCATCCGCAAAGGCGCCTTCAGCCCCGAATCGCGCGACCAGAAGGCCGGGAAAGCGTCCTGCCCATAGGCAATCACCGGCACGCCAAGGGTCTCTAGCACCTCGAGCGTTTTCGGCAGATCGAGGATCGCTTTTGCCCCGGCGGCAACCACGGTCACCGGGGTTTTAGCCAGTTCCTGCAGGTCGGCCGAAATGTCAAAGCTGAGTTCCGCCCCACGGTGAACGCCGCCGATGCCACCTGTCGCAAAGACGGCGATCCCGGCCAGATGCGCGCAGATCATCGTCGCGGCGACTGTGGTGGCGCCTGTCGTGCCCATCGCCACACAGGCGGCCAGATCCGCCCTCGACAGTTTCAACACGTCTTTCGCCTGGCCCAACTGCTCGAGTTGCGCGTCTTCGAGCCCGATCAGGATGCGCCCCTCCATGACCGCGATGGTGGCAGGGACGGCACCCTGCGCGCGCACCTCGGCCTCGACCCGGCGGGCGGTTTGAACATTCTGCGGCCAGGGCATGCCATGGGTAATGATCGTCGACTCCAGCGCGACGATCGGCGCACCGCTGGCACGGGCGGCGGCAACTTCGGCGGAAAAGCTAAGGGGAATCAGGCTCATGGGATCACGTCCTCAAAGGCGACATAGGCCGCTGCGGCTGCTTGGGCGCGAAGTAGCGCCTCGGCCCGGGTGGCGCCGCGCCCCTCGGCAAAGAGATGCGCAGCCATGAAGGTATCCCCTGCACCAGTGATCCGCCGCACGGCAACGGCGCGTGAGGGCAGGGTCAGCGTTTCGGCGCCGCGCATGGCGTCCGAGGCATCACGGGCGCCGTCGGTGACCAGCACGCGCGAAGCCCCGGCCGTGACCAGCGCCTCGGCGCCTTCACGGCTGCTGGCGGGCTGGGTGCCGGTCAAGAGCCCGGCCTCCTGCCGGTTGACATAGAGCGTGACATGCGGATGGGCGATCAACGGCAACAGGCGCTCGGCTTTGCCCGGGCTGGCAGGGGCGACCCGCAGATCGGCGCGGGCGAACAAGGGCGAGGCGGCGATACGGCTCAATAGGCTGGCGGTCAAGTTGCCGTCGAGCGCGATCAGCCCGGCCCAGGGCGCACCAGCCGAACCCAGCCGCCCGTCGCCCAGCGGCGCAAGTACCGCGTCGTCGGCAGCTTCGAGTGAGGCGGCATCGGCAATCGCCGCAATCAGCCCACTGGCATCCTCGATTGCCATGTAGGTGTCGGTGGCCAGATCGGCGCGGCGCAGGGCATAGCTCGCATCCACCCCCAGCGACTGCACCGCCGCTGTCAACTCGCGCCCGGCATCATCCTCGCCGATGGCTGTCAGCACGGCAGGGCGCAGGCCGAATCGCGCCAGCGTCATCGCGATGTTCATCGCCACCCCGCCGGGCAGCCGGGTGATGCGGCCAGGCACATCGCCACGCTCGCGCAAGGGTTTGTCGGTGCGACCGATGATGTCCCAAAGGACCGATCCGATACACAGGATGTCAGGGTGGCTCATGGCTTACACGCGGCGAAAGGTGACGATCAGCGCGCGGTCCCCGGCATGCGCCGGGTCGGTCAGGCGTGCAGCTTCGCCGTAGATGGCCACGTCGCGCAGGTCAAGGGCGGTGATCGGCAGCGCCGCCAGCGCGCCCTCCCAGCGCTGCGCCGCCCAGATCCCGGCATTGACCGACAGCGCCACCACCGCGTCCGGCGCCGTGCATGCCAGCAACCCGGCCAAGACGCCGTGGCCGACATGGCCGTGGGTAAAGGTGCCCGAACTGACCACGCCCGCATAGGGGCCGATGGGTGGCAGCGGCAGGGTCAGATCGGCCTCGATCAGCGCGCGATAGAGCGATTTTTCCCCCGCCCGCGCCAGCATTTGCACCGACAGATCCAGCGCGTCGAGCGCGCCCTGATGGCCATAGCCTCGCAGCGCCGCAGCCAATAACCCGGTGCCTGCCCCTGCGTCGAGCACCGGCCCTTCAGGTGGCCCAGCACGCAGAAAGGCCGCCGCCACCTCGGCAGGCAGGCGATAGTCCATGCCAGCGGCAAAGCCTGCATCATACTCGTCGGCCCAGCCGGCATAGAGCGCGCGGCAGTCCTGCGGCCCGTTCAGCGCATACGCGTCGGTCAATCCGGTCGGTTTCATGCCGCCGACTTGGCCACGTGGCTCGCCAGAAGTCCATCCTTTCAACGCCAATGAAGGGGTCCCGTTTTGTGCGCAAAGGGCAGGTTGGTGGCGATGCGCGCGTCGTATTCGGGCTGGGTAAGCAGGCGCAACCCCGGCGTATCATGCAGCGCTCGCCGCGCCTCCAGCGTCAGCATGGCGGGGCCGCTGTCCCACCAGGGATAGGGCTGTGACGCAGCGCGCAAGTTGGCGGCGATGCGAGCTTGCAGGCGGGTGAAAAGCGCCAATCCGGGACGGGCGGCGAGGAAATTGTTGGCGATCGTGCCATGACCTTCCTCGATCACCAGCACGGCACTGGCTCCCGCCAACCAATCGGAGATACCCGCACGCGGGTATTCATCGAGATCGGTGAACACCCCGCCCACACGCGCGATCAGAGCCACGCGAAACAGGTCTGCACGGGTGGCGGGCAAGGGTTGCCTGTCGAAAATCTCTTTCAGATCAGGGGCATGGAGTTCAAGCCACGCGCGCGCCATGGGTGCGTCGAACACCGTTTGCGGCAGCAGGTTGCCCCAGGCGCGTAGCCCACGCTCGACCGCTGGGCTGCGCGGCCCCTCCCAATAGTGCGCGATGCGCGGCGGGATGCCGGGTCCGGTCAACGGTTCAAACCGCGCCGTGGCAAACGCAAAATGGCGGGCGGCCTGCGCCGGGCCATCGGTTGTGGCCAGGCCATTCGCCACGATGCGGTCGCGCAGATCGTCGGGCGGGCAGCGGCCCAGTTGCGCGGTTTTCAGCGTGCGGAAGGTGGTCAGATGGCGTTGGGCACGGTGAAAATCACCCGCCAGAAACGCCGCCCTCGCCGCCGACAAATGCAGGCCCATGCGCGTCGGGCTTTGGGCCAGCGCGGGGGCCAGTGCGGCCTCAGCCGTCGCAAGATCGCGGGCTGCGAGCGCGATTTCAGCCACCCACCAGGCGCGGTCGGCGGCCAGTGGCGCAGCAGCGGGCATTGGCGGCAGGGCCTCGGCGGCTTGCGGCAGTTGACCCAGCCGCAGATGCACCTCGGCCCGCCGCAGTGCGCGTCGAAAGAGTTCATCAGGCGGGGCAGGCGTCGCCTCGATGCGCGACAAGGCCAGGTCGGCGCGTCCAAGCCTTATGAGACCCCCGGCATCGGCGCTGGCCAACAGATCGTCCCAATCCTGCACCGCCTCGCAAGCCGTGCGCTGCAAGGAGATCAGCCCGCCGTGACGCGGGAACAGCCTTAGCGCCGCTGTTGCCCGTTTGAACACTGGATCGCCCGCCATCGCCCGGCAGCGCAGGTCCAGCACATGGCGGCGCGCGGACCAGTCCCAGGGCGGCAAGTCGGGCAGAGCTGCCAGCAGGCCACGGGCGTGTTCGCTATCCTCGGCGTCGAGTGCCAGACGGATGGCATGCAGCGCGACCTCGGGATGCGCGGCGCCGCAGGTCCGCACCAACCCTTGCAAGGCGTCCTGCGCGCGGGCGAAATCGCGTTCGATGACAAAGGCATCGATCAGCCAAGTCCAGAGCGGCGGATGAGCCGGAAACCCCCCCGATTCAAGGTCATGGCGCGCCGCCAATGCCGCGCCGCCTTCCCGCCGCCAGGTCGCGGTCAGGCCAAGCTGCAGCCCCTCGGGGCCGGGTTGATCTTCGAACGGCAGATCGGCCAACAAATGCAATTCGGCGCGCGTCCGGCGGTCGTCGGCATGGCTTGGCGACGCCGGGTCCAGTGTCGCCAGCATCGCCAGCGCAGCCTCGGGCTGCCCGGCCTGCCAGAGCGCCCAGGCGGCCGTGCCAAAGCGCCGCTGCTGGGCCTGCACGACCGCAACCAGCGGCGCCGGATCGCGCGTTACCTCGAAATGCAGCCAGGCCAGATCGACGGACCAAGGCCATAGCGCCCGTGCCTGATCCAGCCGACCTTCCAGCGGCAAGCCATGACCGACCAACCGGCGCAACCCGGCCAGCGTGGCGCCGTAATCGTGCATTCCCAATGCTCGCGCCGGACCTTCAACCTCGGCCAGCGGCCCCTGCCAGAGCGCCTGCGCCAAGCCCTGCATCAGGCGTCGGCCAGCAGGCGCTGACCCTCGTCAAAGTGGATCCCTAACTCGCGCTGGCATGCCTGCCGATAGCGCCAAGTCAACCCATGCAGCATCATCAGCAGCGCACGGTCCAGCTGGAAAGGTTCCGAGACCCAGACCCGCTGGGCCATCAGCCGATCGAACCGCTCACGCCGTTCACCCTCGATCTCCTTGATCGGCAGGTCCAGCCGGGCCATGATCGCCGCGACACTTTCGACGCGCTGGTTATGAAAATCTTCATAATTCAGCACGATAAGGTCTGGATAGTGCCGTTGCCAGGCGCGCAGGTTGCGCAGGTAGTCGCCATGCGCATCCAGCCGCGCCACGCGCATCAGGCGCTCGCCCGTGGCGTCCATATGCAGCGGTTCGCGGTGGTCCTTGCCCAGATGCCACAGGATCTGCATCCGCAGCGCCGACACCGCCCGCGCAAGCGGATCGCGCAGAAGATAAATCACCTGCGCTTTCGGGTTCAGCGCCTTGCATTCGGCGATCTGTTCATCGTTTAAGAAGGCGTATTCGGGCGTGAAATCCATCGTGCGCAGCGAATCCTGTGGCGGGGACAGCAGCGTCCGATACCAATCGGCGCCGCGGTGATGGTTCCAATCCCAATAATGTGCCTCCTTGTCGGTCGAGGTCAGCGGCTCGCTTTCCGGGAAGGCATGGGTCAGGGGGTGGCAATCGAGCACCGAATGCAGCCACGAGGTCGAGCCCTTCTGGCACCCGATGCAAAGGATGTCGGCGATGTTTTCGCGGCTCATGATCCGCTGTCCAGCAGTGCGGCGCCTTCGGCAAAGGTAAAGCCCTCGGCCGCAATTGCGTCGCGCTCCAGCCAGGTCAGCCCGTGCAGAAAGTGCAGGCAATCAGCGGAAAGTCGGTATTTCGGCGTCATCCAGACGTGGTTGGCGGCGCGCTGGCGCAGGTGTTCGCTGGCTGCTACGTCAGGGGCGGGCAGGGCGCAATGGGTCAGGATGCGGTCGATTGCAGCGGCCGGGTCGGCCTGCACCCCCTCGACGCTCAGCACCAGTATGTCCGGAAAGCGCGCCCGCCATCGCCGCAGATTGGCGGCATAGGCGCCGTGGCTGTGCAATGCGGCGTTCTTGCAGCGCTCATAAAAATCGGTGTCGAGGGTCAGCGTCACCGCCTCGGCTTCTGCGTTCTGGCTTGCCCAGACGGTGCGCATACGGATCGCCGAAACCGCGCGTGCCAAGGGGTCGCGCAGCAGATAGATCACCCGCGCTTTAGGGTTGAGCGCCTTGCACTCATCGATATCCGCCTCATCAAGGAAGGCATATTCCGGAGTGAAATCAAGAGTTTTCAGATCATCGTTCAAAGGTCGCATCAAGATGCGATACCAGTCAGCACCGCGATGATGGTTCCAGTCCCAGTAATGAGCCTCCTTGTTGGTCGAGGTTACCGGGTCGAAATTGGCGAATGCAGTGACGCCCGGATGCGCCGTCAACACCTGATGCAACCACGAAGTCATGGCGCGTTGTGCGCCGATGCACAGGATGTCGGTGACATTGTCGCGAGTCATCCGGCACCTCCGTCGGCATCTTCGGCCAGGTCGTTAGGCAAGCGCCAGCGTGCGGCATAGGCGCTGCGGTGGCGCGTGGCGGCTTCGCGGTTGGCGGCGACGCGGGCAGCTTCGATGGCGCGGCGGCGGCGAAAGGGGTTGTCACCGGCGCCGACAGCAGCCTCGAAACACCGCAGCGCCAGCGCGGGATTGGCGGCGCGCAGGCACAGATCGCCCAACATCCGCAGCGCATAGCCGATCGAGCCGCTGCCATCGTCGCGAAAGCCAGGACTGGCCCTGCGCGGCTCCAGCAGCGGCAGCAGCCGGCCTGCCACGGCCTGCGCGCGCGTCAAGCGGTTGAAATCAAAGAGCGGAGCGATGGCACCGGCTAATTTTCCGGGCTCAAGCGTCAGGGACTGCGCGCTCGCCCCCAGCGCGGCCTGAAACCGCGAAGCGGCCAGATCCGCCACCAGCCAGGCCCGCAGGAAATCGAGCAGCAAAAAGGCGCGGATCGGATCGTTCAGCGCCGTCAGTCCTTGCCAGCCAGTCGCATCAGTCAGCGACAAGGGCTGCGCCAGCGGATCGCTGGCCAGCCGCTGCGCCAGCGCGGTCAGCGCGGCGAGGTCGCGACGCTCATCCGGCGCGTGGTCGATCAGGCCCGCGGGCCCCTCGACCAGCGTAGCAATGCAGCGAAACTGCGCGCGCCGCTGCCCCGGATCATCCAGACGCACGAAGAGGTCGATCCCCCTCTCTCCTTGCACGGCGAACTCCGGCAACTCGTCGAACATTGCCCCCCCCTTCAGCCGCGACTGATGACCAGATCGTTGAGACATAGGCTAAAATTGCTGGCGTGCCGTGGCAGTGCCAGCGACAGG
>CALESR010000171.1 GCA_937907485.1 uncultured Paracoccaceae bacterium
GGGTGGGCAGGGGCGCGGGGTCGGCGGGCGTTGGCAGGGCGGTCGGCGTGGGGGCAGCAGGGCGCGCGGTGGCGCGCAGCGGCGGCAGGGCGGGGCGCGGGCTGCTGGTGGCGCGGCGGGCGGCGGTTTCGATGGCCTCCAGCGCCGCCTGCATCGCCGGGGGGCGCGCGGCGACAGCCTGTGCCGGACTCATCGGGTTGACACTCACAGCGGGCACATGTGCCCCCTTCTGCGCCGCGTCGCGCACCAGTGCGCCGATGTCCAACCCCGCGATTTCGCTGGCGGAAATGCTGCGCAGCGGCTTGGCGCGCACCGTTACCGGCACCGGGGCCAGCGGCGCGGCCACCGGCGCCACCTTGGCCGAGCCCGCCCCCAGATAGGCCGCCTGCACCGCCGGATCCTCGCGCAGCGCGGCGGCCGAGGCCTCGCGCAGGATCGCGCCGTTTTCCAGCAGATAGCCGCGATCCGCGATCTTCAGGCTGAGGCGGGCGTTCTGTTCGACCAGCAGGATGCCAAGGCCCGCATCGCGCACCACCGACAGGCTGGCGAACAACTCCTTGGACAGCAGCGGCGACAGGCCCAGTGACGGCTCGTCCAGCATCAGGATTTCGGGGTTCGACATCATCGCGCGGCCGATGGCGACCATCTGCTGCTCGCCGCCCGACATGGTGCGCACGATCTGCGTGGCGCGGCTTTCCAGTTTGGGAAACAGCCGAAGGATGCGCTCCAGCGCCGCCTCGCCCTCATCACGCGCCCGTTTGGGGTTGGCGCCCAGCAACAGGTTCTCGCGCACGCTGAGGTCGCCGAAGACGCCGCGCCCTTCCGGCACCAGCGCGATGCCCTGCTCGACAACCTTGTGCGCGGGCAAGCCCAGCAATCCCTCGCCGCGCATCCTCACCGCGCCCGAAACCTGCCCCTCGCAGATGCCCGCGATGGCCTTGAGCAGCGTCGATTTCCCCGCGCCATTGGCGCCCAGAATGACCACGATCTCGCCCGGCTTCACGCCCAACGACACGCCGTTCAGCGCGCGGTGCTGGCCATACCCGGCCTTCAGGTCACGGACTTCAAGCATCGTCCTCTCCCAGATAGGCGCGGATCACATGGGGGTCGGACAGCGCCTGCGCGGGCGTGCCTTCGGCGATCTTCTCGCCCGAAGCCATGACGACGCAGCGGTCACACAGGCTGCGGATCGCGTCCATGACGTGTTCCACCAGAATGACCGTCCGCCCCTCGTCGCGCAGGGACCGGATCAACGCGATGCCCACGGCCAGTTCCGTGGGGTTCAGGCCCGCCAGCCATTCATCCAGCAGCAGAACCTCAGGTTCGCAGGCCAGTGCGCGTGCCAGTTCCACACGCTTGGTGTCGATATAGGTCAGCGTCGATACCGGCAGCCCGGCGGCATGGGCCAGCCCCACGCGCGCCAGCAGGTCGCGCGCAAAGGTTTCCGCCGAATGCCCCCAGCGGCGGCGATGGCCAAAGACGGCACCGGCGATGACGTTGTCCAGCACGCTCATCTCCGGCAGCAGCCGCACCAGTTGGAACGTGCGCGCGACCCCCAGTTGCGCGATGCGATGCGCAGGCTGGCCCGCCAACTCGCGCCCGTTCAGCAGGATCGACCCGGCGCTGGGCGCGAATGTGCCCGAGATCATGTTGATCATCGTCGACTTGCCGGACCCGTTCGGCCCGATGATCCCCATCACCTCGTGCTGATGCACGTCAAACGCCATGTCCTTGACGGCAACCAGACCGCCGAACCGCTTGGTGACGCCGCGAACCTGCAGGACAGTCTTGCTCATCGGCCCCCCCAGCGGCGGCGCGCGCGGTCCCACAACCCGACAAAGCCGCCGGGCAGGACATAAACGATCAGCAGGAACGCCAGCCCCAGCAACAGCAGCGTCTGGTTGGGGGCCTGCCGGGTGATGGCCTCCCACAGCAGGGTAAAGGGGATCACCCCAGCAATCGGCCCCCACAACCGCCCGGTGCCGCCCAGCAGCGCCATGATGACGACCTGAAACGACAAAAGCGGCGCAAAGGCGGTGGCGGGTTCGATATAGATATAGCGCGGCGCCAGCATCGCGCCCGCCGCTGCCGCCGCCGCGCCCGGCACCATGAACAGCAGCACCTTGGCCCGCGCGGTGTCGATGCCGGAGTGTTTCGCCACGGTTTCATCATTGCCGATGATGCGCAGGGCAAAGCCGAGCCGTGAGCGCCCGATCAGCCAGCCCGCCAGATAGACCAGCGTGCCCAGCGCCAGCAGCATCCAGAAAATCTCGCGCTCGGTCAGCGAGGTCAGCACATACATGCCACGCGCACCGGTCTGGTTCTGCACCCAGGTGAAAACCTGCCGCACCATCTCGGCCAGACCCAGGGTGAAGATGACGAAATACACGCCCGACAGCCGCAGCGTGACCAGCCCGACCAGCGCGGCCAGCGCGGCACCCGCCACGGCGGCGATCAGCGGCAGCGCCCAGAACGGCAGGCTCTGGAACCACAGCCCGGTGACAAAGGTTCCCACACCAAAAAACGCCGCGGTGGCGAGCGAGATATAATGCGTCGGTCCCGAAAACAGCGCCCAACTGGTCGCCAGCACGGCGAACATCGCCATCGTCGTGCCCATCGTCAGCCAATAGGCGCTGCCATAGACCGGCAGCAGCGCGCACAGACCCAGCAGCACAACTGAGACCAGCAGGTTGCGAACCTCGCGCGCGCTCATGTCTGGGCCTTTCCGAACAGGCCCTGCGGGCGGAACAGCAGCACCAGCAGGAACAGCAGATACGCCGCCGCCAGCGTCAGGCCGGGGTCAATCAGCCGCGCCACGGCGGTTTCGGCGATGCCCAGCAGCACGGCGGCCACGATGGTGCCGCGAATGTCACCCACACCGCCCATGATGACGATGATCAGCGCCTTCATGGTGAACAACACCCCGACCGAGGCATCCAGCGTGAAGAACATCGACACCAGCGCGCCTCCGGTGGCGGTGACGGCCCCGCCCAGGGCAAAGGCCAGCGCCGAGGCCGCGCGCACGTCGATCCCCACCAGCGGCGCCGAACGCGGATTGACCGACACCGCCCGCAAATTCAGCCCGGCGCGGGTAAAGGACAGCCACAGCCACAGCGCCCCGCCGATCAGCACGGCCAGCACAAAGGCCACCACCCGGTTCTGGGCATAGCTGGAGCCGAAGAGATCCACCGGCGTCGCCAGAAAGGCATAGTTGAAATAGCCGCCGCCAAAGATCCAGCTCATGATCCCGACAAAGGCAAAGGACATGCCGAAAGTCGCGAGGATACTGTCCACCTCCAGCGCACCCCGGCTTTTCGCGCGTTTTACCAAGGGCACCAGCATGACCTGATAGATCAGCCAGTTCGCCGCAAAGGCCAGCGGTGCGATCACCAGCAGCGCGGCAATCGGGTTGATCTGCCCTGCGGTATAGAGCCAGAAGGCCGCGAACCCTCCAGCCACCAGCATCTCGCCATTGGCCAGATTCATGATGCGGGCGACGCCGTATTGCAGGTTCAGCCCCAGCGCGATCAACGCATAGGTGCCGCCCAGCAGAAGGCCGGTGATCAGGATGAACATGGGGCGCGGTCCGGGGTCAGGGATGCGGCGGCACCCTCAGGGGGCGCCGCCGCACGGGGATTACTGCCAGCCGTCAAAGACCTGCACGGGCACGGCGCCATCACGGCCGCGCGCGGCAACGCCGCGGAACACGCCGCCCTGCCACTGACCGACGGTCCAATACCGCTCGTTGTCGTTGTTCTCGTTAAAGTTCACCGGGCCCAGCACCGTCTGATACTCATGCGAGCGGTCCTGCAGATAGGCCAGCACGGCGGCGCGGTCGGTCGTGCCCGCGCCGGTGATCGCCTGCCCCAGAATCTGCAGCGCGCCATAGGTCGCAGCCGAGGCCCAATAATCCGGCCCTTGCCCGGCCAGCGCGGCATGTGCGGCGGCGAACTCCTGGAAGGCGGCATCGTCGGCATTCACGCCACCCATGCCCAGAACGCCCTCGATCTGCGCGCCAAAGCGGGCGCCGTACGCCGGGAACGCCGTGGCGACCGCGGTAAAGAACGCCTGCGGTGCATAGTTCTGCACGATCGCCTGATCGGTCAGCGCAAAGGTATCACCGGGATAGGACCACGCGACAAAGGCCTCGGCCCCTGCCGACTTGGCGCCGTCGATGACCGGGGCCAGATCTTGCGTGCCCAAGGGATACGAGGTCTGATAGACGATCTCGAAGCCTGCGCCTTCCAGCACCGAGCGCGAGATGCCCGCCATTTCAATCCCGAAGGCGTCGGCGACGTTGACCAGCGCGACACGGCTGCCCACCTCGCCACGTTCGCGCATGCCGACGAGGACATTGGCGATGTCTTCGGCCATGACGCCGGTGCGACCCAGCACAAAGAACATGTTGGGGAATTGCGCGGCCAACTCGGGCTGGTTGTTGGTCACGGCGGTGCCGGTGACCATCGGATAGCCCAGTTGCGCAAAGATCGGCGCGGCCGCCAGGTTCAGGCCGGTCGAATAGGGCGCGACCATGAAATCGACCTGATCCTGCGTCGCCAGCCGCTGCGCGGCCATGATCGCCTGCTGCGGGTTGGTCTGGTCGTCGTATTCGATCAACTCAACGGTCATGCGGCGGTCGCCCACCTGCAGGCCACCGGCAGCGTTGGTCTGGCTGACCCACAGGCGCACGGCCGGCCAATGGGTAACGGCTGCACCCCCGGCCAGCGGCCCGGTCTGCGGTGCGGCGGCGCCCAGACGGAGCACATCCTGCGCCTGCGCCATGCCGATGCCCGACGCCAGCGTCAGCGCGGCCACGGCCTTGAACAAGGTCCTGCGATTCATGGTTTCCTCCCCCGTGTGATGTTTCGGCCTTGCGGGCCGACCCTCGATCGAACGACTCCCCGCCTTGCCAGACCTTGAACTGTCAGCCCTGTCTCCCTCAGGGATGACGCGTCCGAGAATACAATGTATCCATCGTGCGCGGTCTTGGTCGTCGCGGGGTCTCGTCACGATGCGAAGCTAGACCGTCCACTGCGGGAATCAAGCATTTTCGCCGCAGATTTTGGCGGCGTCCGGTGCTTGGCCAGGATACGCCGGGCAATGCGCCCTGCGTGACAGATACGCGATGTATACAAGGCGCGGGTTTTTAGCGAGGTTTTGTTGGTCCGGGGGCGGGCGGGCCGCGGTGGTGCCGGGGTCGCCGCTGCCACCAAACGGCGCCTGTGTCTTGCCTCGCAGGGGCCGCGATCAGGCCAGCGGAGCGCTGACAGCGCCCTGCGCCCAATCGGCGATTCGGGCGGGATCGTCGGGCAAGGCGACGGCGGCCCCCCCGGCGAAATCGAGGAACGCTTGCAGGTTAAGCCCGTTGACGCCCACCAGCACCGGCAGGCCCAGCTCCAGCGCCTCGGCCATCAGCGGCACAAAGCCTCGACCAGACGATTCCAGCTTGCCGAACTTGTTGACGATCAACACCTGCGCGCCGGGCAGGCGCTGCTGGGCCTGCACCACGGCGGTTTCCAGCACGTCACCGTCCAGTCGGCAGCCGCGCGCGGCGCGCCCCAACTCCTGACTGATCCGGTGCACTGGCCCGTCGGGCAGAACCTGCAGGTCCATGTCGCAGGGGTGCGACTGGGTGCGCTCAAGGTTCGTCTGCACAGTGCCCGCCAACCGCAGGCCCCGCCGCTGCATCACCGCGCAGGCGGCGGCGAGGCAGGCGTCGGTTGCCCCGCGTCCCGGCAGGCTGACATAGCCCAGATTCATGCCGCCCCCTGCGCGCCCGTCAGGCCAGTGACCGTGGCCCGTGCCATCAGGGCCGCGGCAAAGTCCTTGGCCGCGCGGGTCCAGGCGGCCTTGGCGGCGGCGTCGCGCAACCGGGGCAGCACGGCGTCGAACGGCAGAACCTCGCCGCGGGCATGGGCATCAAGGCGGATCAGATGCAGGCCAAAGCGGGTTTTCACCGGCTCTGGCGTGATCTGGCCGGGGCGCAGCCCCTGCAGGGCCGCCTCGAATTCGGCCACCGTGTCACCGGGGCCGATCTGGCCCAGCAGCCCCCCGGCACTGCGCGAGGAACAGGCCGAATGCCGCGCCGCCAGTTCGGCAAAGCGACCGGGCTCCCGCGCCAGCACCGTCGCCAGTTCGTGCCCGAGGGTCTGCGCCGTTTCGTCCCCATCGCGCACGGCCAGCAGGATATGCGCGGCCTCCCACAGATCCGGCGCGCGGAACCGGTCAGGGTTGGCCGCATAGACCGCGTGCAGGTCGGCCGGGCCCGGCACCTGCGGGGTGATCGCCTGTTCCAGCAGCGCGCGGATCAACGCCTCGTCCGCCGTTTCGATCTGACCGGGGGCGATCTCGCGCCCCTCGGCCTGCAAGCCGCGCGCACGGGCCTCTTGCAGCAGCACCTCACGCAGGGCCAGCGCCCGCGCGGCGGCGCGCCAGGCCAAGCCCGGCTTGCCCTGCGGTGCGGGGTGGTTCTGCGCTTCGCTGGCGATGGCGGCGGGCGAAATCGCGACGCCGTTCACCGTCACCTCTGGCAACAAGGGAGCATTCATCATTCCGCCCTCCGCACCGGCCCGACACCGCGAGGCGCCGCCTTGGCCCCCCGGCGCGACCGCACGATCTGATAGCCCGGTCGCCACAGATAGCGCACCGGCGCCGACACCATATGCACCAGCCGGGTGAAGGGGAACACCAGGATGATCGCCAGACCCAGCAGGATATGCACCTTGTAGATCCAGTGCACATCCGCGATGTGCTCGGCCGCGCCGGGCTGGAAGAAGATGATCCCCTGCGCCCAGGCCATGAATTTCAGCATTTCATGGCCGTCCAGATGCGCCATCGTCGGGATCACCGAGGCCAGACCCAGCCCCAGTTGCCCCACCAGCATGACCATCACCAGAGTGTCGCCAAAGCCCGAGTTGGCCCGGATGCGCGGATCGCCAAGGCGCCGCGCCAACAGGATCAACCCACCGACCAGCGCCATCGTCCCGGCGATGCCGCCGGCGACCACGGCCAGCAGTTGCTTGGCGCCATGCGGCACGCCCAGCGCGTCGAACAGCGCGATCGGCGTCAGCAGGCCGACGAAATGCCCGGCAAAGATGAACAGCACGCCGACATGGAACAGCACCGAACCCAGCACAAAGCCCCGCTTGCGCAGCAACTGGCTGGATTTGGATTTCCAGGTGAACGGGTCGCGGTCATAGCGGATGATCGAGCCGATCACGGCGACGGTCAGCGCGAGATAGGGAAGAACGCCGTAAAGGAAATGGTGCATCGCTGCCTCCGTTCAGGTCAGGGCCGGGGTGGCGGTTGGCGGGGCCATGCGCGACAGCATGTCCCTCGCAGCGGGGCAACCGGCGTTCGGATCGGGGCCGAACATCACCTGCGCCTCGGCATAGGTCTGGTCGAGCGCCGCCAGATCCTCGGGGTCGTCCAGCGCCTCGGCCAGCAGGGCCTGCGCCGCCTCGGTGCTGCGGTCGGCCCCGGCGAACCCGACCAGCGCGGCCAGCACCGCGGCATAGGGGCTCTCGCGCCGGGCCAGCCGTTCGGCCAGCGCCACCAGAATTGCCCCCGCGTCGTCGAGGATCTCGCGCGCCTCGGCTTGCGGCCGGGTCGAGAGGAACTCCAGCAGCACCGGCAGGTGATCGGGTAATTCCGTCCCGGTCAGGTCATAACCCCCGGCGCGGTAGGTCTCCAGCAGGTCCACCATCGCGCCGCCCCGGTCGCGGCTCTCGCCGTGGACATGCTCGAACAGGTTCAAGGACAGCGTGCGCGCCCGGTCAAACAGCAGGACATAGGTCTCCTGCGCGTCGAACAGGTCGGCCAGCGCCAGCCAGTCCAGAAGCGGCTCCAGCGCCCCCAGGTGCGCCTTGGGGAACAGCCCCTCGACCCACAGCAACCTGCGGATCTCGGGGATGGCGGCCTGCAATTCGGCCGAGGGATAGGTCAGCAGCGCCGACAGGGCCTTGAGACTTCTCATGACAGGAACTCCGTCGGTGCGCGGAACTTCTTCTGGCCGAACAGCGTCTTGCCGCTGGACCCGGTGGAACAGCCGTTGCCATCGGTAAACCCGCAGCCGCCCTTCAGGTCATAGGCATCCTCGACCAGTTCGCGGTGGGTGGTGGGGATGACGAAACGATCTTCGTAATTGGCAATCGCCATCAACTGATACATCTCGTCAATCTGCGCGGGCGTCATGCCGACGCGCTGCGCGACGCCCAGATTGATGACGCCGTCCACGGTTTTCGACCGCATGTAGGACCGCATCGCCAGCATGCGTTCCAGCGCGGTGACCACCGGCGCTTCATCGCCCGCCGTCAGCATGTTGGCCAGATAGCGCACCGGAATGCGCAACGACCGCACATCCGGCATGTCGTCCAACGCCGAAATCTGCCCGGCAGCGGCGGCGTTCTGGATCGGCGACAGCGGCGGCACATACCAGACCATCGGCAGGGTGCGGTATTCGGGGTGCAGCGGGAAGGCGATCTTCCACTCCATCGCCATCTTCCAGATCGGCGAGTTGCGGGCGCCCTTGATCCAGTCCTCGGGGATGCCCTCGGCCCGCGCGGCGGCGATCACTTCGGGGTCATTCGGGTCAAGGAACACGCCCAGTTGCGCGTCATAGAGGGTCTTTTCATCCTCGACCGATGCCGCCTCGGCGATCTTGTCGGCATCATAGAGCATGACGCCCAGATAGCGGATGCGCCCGACGCAGGTTTCCGAACAGACCGTCGGCTGGCCGCTTTCCAGACGCGGATAGCACAGGGTGCATTTCTCGGATTTGCCGCTGGACCAGTTGTAATAGATCTTCTTGTAGGGGCAGCCGGACACACACATCCGCCAGCCCCGGCATTTGTCCTGATCGATCAGCACCACGCCGTCATCCTCGCGCTTGTAGATCGCGCCACTGGGGCACGAGGCGACGCAGGCCGGGTTCAGGCAATGCTCGCACAGGCGCGGCAGATACATCATGAAGGTGTTTTCATACTCGCCATAGATGGCTTTCTGGATGCCCTCGAAGTTGGAATCTTGCGACCGCTTGGCGAATTCGCCGCCGAGGATTTCCTCCCAGTTCGGCCCCCATTCGATCTTTTCCATCCGCTCGCCGGTGATCTTTGATCGCGGCCGCGCGGTCGGAAAGGCGTTCATCTCGGGCGCCGATTTCAGATGGTCGTGGTCGAAATCGAAGGGCTCATAGAAATCGTCGATTTCCGGCAGGTCAGGGTTGGCAAAGATATTCGCCAATATCCGCCACTTGCCGCCCTGTTTGGGTTGCAGGCCGCCGGATGCCGTGCGCGTCCAGCCGCCATTCCAGCGTTTCTGGTTCTCCCAGTCCTTTGGATAGCCGATGCCCGGTTTGGTCTCGACGTTGTTGAACCACGCGTATTCGACGCCCTCGCGGGTGGTCCAGACGTTCTTGCAGGTGACCGAGCAGGTGTGACAGCCGATGCATTTGTCGAGGTTCAGCACCATGCCGATTTGCGCGCGCACTTTCATTCTGCTGCCTCCGGGGTCTGGGTTGCGGGGGTGTCGAGCCAATCGACCTTGGTCATCTTGCGCAGGATGACGAACTCGTCACGGTTGGCGCCGACGGTGCCATAATAGTTGAAGCCATAGCTTTGCTGCGCATAGGCGCCGATCATGTGGGTGGGTTTGGTGACCGTCCGCGTGACCGAATTGTGGATGCCGCCCCGCTGGCCGGTGATCTGGCTGCCCGGGGTGTTCACGATCTTTTCCTGCGCGTGATACATGAACATCGTGCCGTCCTTCATCCGCTGGCTGACCACCGCGCGGGCGGTGATGACGCCATTGGTGTTGAAGACCTCGACCCAGTCGTTGTCGACAATGCCCGCCGTGCGCGCATCCGTCTCACTGACCCAGACCACCGGCCCGCCGCGGTTCAGCGTCAACATCAGCAGGTTGTCGGAATAGGTCGAATGGATGCCCCATTTCTGGTGCGGGGTGATGAAGTTGAGCACCACATGCTTTTCGCCCGGCGCCAGCGATTTGGTCGCGGCGGGGGTGATCGTCTTCAGGTCCACCGGCGGCCGCCACGTGACGAAGAACTCGCCAAAGGCCTGCATCCACAGGTGATCCTGATAAAGCTGCTGACGCCCCGACAGGGTGCGCCACGGGATCAACTCGTGCACGTTGGTCCAGCCGGCGTTATAGCAGACCTCCTCGCTCTCGATCCCGGACCATGTGGGGGACGAGATGATCTTGCGCGGCTGGGCGGCGATGTCGCGGAACCGGATCTTTTCGTCCTGCTTGACCTCGGCCAGATGGGCGTGCTCGCGGCCGGTAATCTTTTCCAGCGCGTGCCAGGCTTTGACCGCCACCTCGCCATTGGTTTCCGGCGCCAGCATCAGCACCACCTCGCAGGCGTCGATGGCGGTTTCGATCTTTGCCATCCCCTTGCCCGCGCCCTCGCGGTGCGTGCCGTTCAGCGCCTTCAGATGGTGCACCTCGGTCTTGGTGTCCCAGGCGATGCCCTTGCCGCCGTTGCCGACCTTGTCCATCAAGGGGCCCAGTGCGGTGAACCGGGCATAGAGGTTGGGATAATCCCGTTCGACCGTCAGATAGGCGGGCGCGGTCTTGCCCGGGATCAGGTCGCACTCGCCCTTTTTCCAGTCCTTCACAAAGGGCTGGGTGATCTCGCCGGGGCTGTCGTGCTGCATCGGCAGTTGCACCACATCGGTCTCCACCCCCAGATAACCGGGCGCCAGCGCCGACAGGGTTT
The DNA here is from genome assembly GCA_937907485.1 of uncultured Paracoccaceae bacterium. Taxonomy (GTDB): domain Bacteria; phylum Pseudomonadota; class Alphaproteobacteria; order Rhodobacterales; family Rhodobacteraceae; genus Pararhodobacter. The sequence goes on from CALESR010000171.1 coordinate 10,736, forward strand.
TCGCCAGCCCCTTGAAGATCTCCCAGTCGGTTTTCGACTCATACGCCGGGTCCACCGCTGCCTGCAGCGGG
>CALESR010000172.1 GCA_937907485.1 uncultured Paracoccaceae bacterium
CCCCTCGATGGGGGCCCCGGACCGCCTCCCCCCCCTTGGGTTTTCGCGCGCTGCAGCTTAGGTAAGGGCGATCAACGCCAGCACGGGGCCTGCCATGAGCGCTTTCGACTATGATCTCTTCGTCATCGGTGGGGGCTCGGGCGGGGTGCGGGCGGCCCGGATCGCGGCGGGCGAGCATGGCGCACGGGTCGCACTTGCCGAGGAATACCGCATGGGGGGCACCTGCGTGATCCGCGGCTGCGTGCCCAAGAAGCTGATGGTCTTTGCGGCGGGCCACGGTGCCGCGCTCGACGAGGCGGCGGCCTATGGCTGGCAGGTGCAGCGTGGCGCTTTCGACTGGCCGGCGTTTCGCTCCCGGCTGCATGCCGAGTTGAACCGGCTCGAAGGCGTCTATGCCCGCAATGCCGGGGCAGCCGGGGTCGTCATCGTGCCGCAGCGCGCCGTGATCGAGGATCCGCACACCCTGCGTCTGGCGGACGGTCGGCGGGTCACCGCCGCGCATATCCTGATTGCCACCGGGGGCACGCCCTTTATCCCCGAGCCGTTCCGCGGCCTAGGCGCCTGGACCTCGAACGACGTGTTCCTGATGGAGCATCTTCCCGGTTCGATCCTGATCCTCGGCGGCGGATTCATCGCCTGCGAGATGGCCGGCATCCTGCAGGGGCTGGGGGTGCAGGTGACGCTGATGTATCGCGGGGCGCAGATCCTGCGCGGCTTTGACGCCGATGTGCAGGAGCATGTCGCCGCCGCGCTGGTGGCGCAAGGCATTGCGCTGGAGGTCAACACCGATCTTGCGCAGCTGGACCGGCGGCCCGCTGGCGGGTTCGCCGCCACCGACACGCAGGGCCGGGTGCGTGGGTTTGATGCCGTGCTCTTTGCCACCGGGCGGGCGCCCCATACCGCCGGGCTGGGCCTTGAGGCTGCAGGCGTGGCGACGGCGGCCAATGGCGCCGTCGTGGTCGATGACTTTGGCCAGACCAACATCCCCTCGATCTTTGCCGTGGGCGATGCGACCGACCGCATCAACCTGACCCCGGTCGCCATCCGCGAGGGGCATGCCTTTGCCGATACGGTCTTTGGCGGGAGGCCGACGCGCGTCGACCACGCGGATGTCGCCAGTGCTGTCTTTACCCGCCCGGAGGCAGGCACCGTCGGCCTGACCGAGGCCGAGGCCCGGGCGCGCGGCCCGGTCGAGATCTACAAGGCCAGTTTCCGCCCGATGCAGACCGCCTTCATCGAGGCCGAGACCAAGGCGCTGTTCAAGCTGGTGGTGGATGCCGACAGCCGCCGCGTGCTGGGGTGCCATATCGTCGCACCCGGGGCGGGCGAGTTGATCCAGATCGCTGCCGTGGCGGTGAAAATGGGCGCCACCAAGGAGGATTTCGACCGCACGATGGCGGTTCACCCCACCATGAGCGAAGAACTCGTGCTGCTGCGCAAACCGGTGGCCTGAGGGCGCTCCGGGACAAAACACCGTTCCTTGCCGGGTAATCGGGGCGATTTGGCTTGAATCCTCGGCAAAGGTGCCCAATTCAGGCACAACGACAGACTGATGACAGACCTGAACCAAGGAGAGGCCATGTCAGGCAACGCAGGAGGCCCATGGGGCGGCGGTGGAAACCGCGGCGGCTCGGGTGGCGGCAATCGGCCAACTGGCGGCGGGAACGGACCCGAACGCCCGCAGATCCCGGAAATCGAGGAGCTGATGAAAAAGGGCCAGCAGCAGCTCAAGGTGCTGATGGGCGGGCGTGGCGGCTCGAATGGCACCGGGAACGGCGGGCGCGGCGGCTTTGGCCCCGGTCTGACCGGGCGCGGCGTCCTGCTGGGGTTGGCGGCTCTGGGTGTTGTATGGGCGTATGCGTCGTTCTACACGGTGCGACCCGAGGAACGCTCGGTCGAACTGCTGTTCGGCCAGGAATACAGCATGGGCAACCCCGGCCTGAACTTTGCCCCCTGGCCGGTGGTCAATGCGGAAATCGTTCAGGTGACGACCGAACGGGTGACCGAGGTCGGCACCGGGCGCTCGGCCCTCGACACCGGCCTGATGCTGACCCGCGACGAGGCCGTGGTGGACATCGAATTCCAGGTGGTCTGGAACGTGACAGATCCGGGCGACTTCCTGTTCAATCTGGCCGACCCGGCCAATACCGTGCGCGCCGTGGCGGAATCGGCGATGCGCGACATCATCGCCCGCACCGAACTGTCGCCGATCCTCAACCGCGACCGCGGCACGATCGCGGCGGAACTGCTGTTGCAGGTTCAGACCGTGCTCGACACCTATCAGTCGGGCATCAACGTGATCCGGATCAACTTTGACCGCGCCGACCCGCCGCTCGAAGTGATCGACAGCTTCCGCGAAGTGCAGGCAGCGCGGCAAGAGCGCGACCGACTGGAACGTCAGGCCGACGCCTATGCCAACCGCGCCGAAGCCGGTGCGCGCGGCGAGGCGGCGCAGATCCTCGAACAGGCCGAGGCGTATCGTGCGCAGGTCGTCAACGAGGCCGAGGGCGAGGCCAGCCGCTTCATCGCCGTCTGGGAGGAATACCGCAATGCGCCCGAAGTGACGCGTCAGCGGATGTATCTGGAAACCATGGAGCGCGTGCTGGGGGCGATGGATCTGACGATCCTCGACAACGTGACCGGCAACGGTGGTCAGGGCGTCGTGCCCTATCTGCCGCTTGACAGCCTGCGCGGCAACGCCGCGGCCGCCACCCGGGGGAGCAACTGATGAACCGTCTCACCATGCTTCTTGCCGCGGTGGTCGCCGCGATCGTTCTGGCCCTGTCCGCGGTGTTTGTCGTGGACGAGCGCGAAAACGTGCTGGTCCTGCAATTCGGTCAGGTGACCCAGATCCGCACCGATCCCGGCCTGTATTTCCGCATCCCGCTGATCCAGGAGGTCGTGCGTTACGATGCCCGTATCCTCGGCCTGCAATCGCAACCGCTCGAGGTCACGCCCGCCGATGACCGCCGTCTGGTGGTCGACGCCTTTGTGCGCTGGCGCATTTCCGACCTGCGGCAGTTCCGCGGTGCGGTCGGCACCGAAGGGGTGCGCGCCGCTCAGGTTCGCATCGAGCGCATCCTGAACGCCGCCATCCGCGAGGTTCTGGGTTCGGTTCCCTCGGGCACCGTGCTGACCGAAGGGCGCACCAACCTGATGAACCAGATCCGCGACATCGCCCGCCGCGAGGGTCGTTCGCTGGGCGTCGATGTCATCGACGTGCGATTGACCCGCACCGACCTGCCCGAACAGAACCTCGCCTCGACCTATGCGCGGATGCGCGCCGAACGCGAACGCGAGGCCGCCGACGAGATCGCCCGTGGCAACGAGGCGGCGCAGCGGGTGCGCGCACTGGCCGACCGTTCGGTGGTCGTCGAGGTGTCGGGTGCGCGGCGCCAGTCGGAAATCATCCGAGGTGAGGCCGATGCCTCGCGCAACCGGATCTATGCCGAAGCCTTTGGCCGTGACCCTGAGTTCTTTGCCTTCACCCGCTCGCTGACCTCGTATGAGCGCGCGCTGATGGGGTCGAACGCGGCGATGGTGCTCAGCCCGGACAGCGATTTCTTCCGCTTCCTGCGTCAGGTTGACCCGACCGGCGCCGGTCTGGCCGCCACCAGCGACTTCGAGGCACGGCCAGCCGCCGACCCGGCAGCCGAGCCCGCAGCCGAGCCCGCCCCGGCAAACTGACCCCCCGCGCCCCCTTTCCGGGGGCGCGGCCTTTTACGGACATCGCCATGACCCTCCCCCTGCCCCTCGATCCCGGCGAGCATCTTCTGGCCGAGTTCCTCCCGGATCGCAGCCGCTACTGGCGCGACCATGGCATCATGGCTGTTGTGCTGATGGCACTGGCCGGCGGGGTGCTCTGGGCCATCGGCTCGCCCTATCCGGCGATCGGCTCGCTCGGCGCGATCCTCGCCGTCGCCGTTCGCGCCCTGTATCTGGCCAGCGAGACCCTCGCCCTGCGCTGGGCACTGACCGACCGGCGCATGCTGCTGCCCGGTGGTCGCGTCTTCATGCTGACCGAGTTGGAAAAGGTTCGGCCGCTGCTGGGCGACGTCCAACTTATCACCAGATCCGGCGACAAACATCTGATGAAGCACCTCGCCAAGGCCGAGGAGGTGGTCGCGCAAATCCTCGCGGCGCGCGACAAACGGGCCAAACGCCGGGACTGAAGTGCGTTAACCAGTCGGCAAGTGATTCGGGGGCAGAGTGCTGGTTCCATACCCGGACCGACGATGCGCCACATCCTGCTCTCCACCCTTGTCCTGCTGCTGCGCCTCGTGCCGCAGCACCGCGCACCGCACCTGAACCCTGCACCCTTGCGCCGCGCGCCCCGCCTGCATCGCCGCCTCCGGCGCCGCAACCGCGCGATCATGCCCACCGCGCCGCCCTGATCGACCAAGGGCGCGCGCACAGTGCTTGGCAATGCCGCCATTGCCCGGCTATAAGCCCGCGAACCCCGGCGCACCGGGTCCTGCCCGGCGCCGCAGCGGAGGTGTGCATGTCCGTTTACTTTGCCAATGCCAGGCTGATCGACCCGGAAACCGGGCGCGATTCCCTTGGCACGCTTGCCTTCGACGACGGGCGGATCACCGCGCTCGACGCGCCTGCACCGATGGGCGCAAGAGTGATCGACGCGCGCGGTCGTTGCATCGCGCCGGGTCTGGTGGATTGGGGCGTGCATGTCGGCGAGCCCGGCGCGCGGCACAAGGAAAGCTATCGCAGCGCCGGCCTGGCCGCGGCGGCCGGTGGCGTGACCACCTTCATCACCCGGCCCGACACGACCCCGGCCACCGACACGCCCGAGGTGCTGGATTTCCTGCGGCGCCGCGCGGGCAGTGAATCCGTGGTCCATGTGCGCCATATGGCCACGCTGACCCGCGGGCGCGACGGACGCGAGATGGCCGAGATCGGCTTTCTTCTCGACTCAGGGGCAGTCGCGTTTACCGACGGCGACCATGTCGTGCGCGACACCAAGGTCTTTGCCCGCTGCCTGACCTATGCCCGCAGTCTGGGTGCCCTGATCGTCGGCCACCCGCAAGATCCGGGCCTCAGCGCTGGCGCCGCGGTGACGTCGGGAAAATTCGCCTCGCTGCGCGGTCTGCCCGGTGTGTCGCCCATGGCCGAACGCATGGCCTTTGACCGCGACATGGCGCTGGTCGAGATGACCGGTGCGCGCTATCACGCCGACCAGATCACCTGCGCGCGCACCCTGCCCGCCCTGGACCGCGCCCGCCGCAACGGGCTCGACGTGACGGCGGGGGTATCGATCCACCATCTGACGCTGAATGACCTCGATGTTGGCGACTATCGGACGTTTTTCAAACTGACGCCGCCGCTGCGGTCCGAGGATGACCGGCTCGCCATGGTCCAGGCGATCGCGGACGGGCTGATCGACGTCATCTGCTCGATGCATACGCCGCAGGACGAAGAATCCAAGCGTTTGCCGTTCGAAGAGGCCGCCCCCGGCGCCGTCGGTCTGGAAACCCTGCTGCCCGCTGCGATGCGGCTTTACCATGCCGGGCACCTGACCCTGCCACAGTTGTGGCGGGCGATGGCACTCAACCCGGCGCGGCGGCTGGGGCTGGGCTGCGGCCGCCTGACGCCCGGCGCACCAGCCGACCTCGTGCTTTTCGACCCCGATGCGCCCTTCGTTCTGGACCGCGCGACGCTGCGCTCGAAATCGCGCAACTCGCCCTTTGACGGCGCGCGGCTGCAAGGTAAGGTCTGGGCAACCTTTGTCGCCGGAAAACCGGTTTACCAACGCGAGGCCGCATGACCCTGCTTCCCGCCCTGACCACCGCCCCGGCGCTGCTGGTCGCCATCGGCCTTGGCGCCTATCTGCTGGGGTCGATCCCCTTTGGCGTCGTCGTGACCCGCGCGATGGGGCTGGGCGACGTGCGGCAGATCGGCTCGGGCAACATCGGTGCGACGAATGTGCTGCGCACCGGCAACAAGGGGGCCGCGCTGGCGACCTTGTTGCTGGACGCCGGCAAGGGCGCCGTGGCCGTGCTGATCGCGCGGGCGATTGCGGGCGAGGACGCCGCTCAACTGGCGGCCTTTGCGTCGTTCCTCGGCCATCTGTTCCCGGTCTGGCTGCGGTTCAAGGGCGGCAAGGGCGTCGCCACCTTCATCGGCACGCTGCTGGCGCTGGCCTGGCCGATCGGCCTGCTGACCTGCGCGGCCTGGGCGGCGATGGTTCTGGCCTTGCGGATTTCCTCAGCGGCAGCGCTGGTCGCCTCGTTGGCGACCCCGCTGTTCCTGTGGATGTATGGGCCCAATACACTGATCGCGCTGGCTTTTGCTCTGGCTGCGCTGGTCTGGCTGCGCCACGCCGCCAACATCCGTCGTCTGCTCAATGGCACCGAACCGCGGGTCGGCGACTAGCGCACGACGCCGCCGATACCATCCAGAACCAGCGCTGTCGCGATTTCGGCATAGTCTTCGCGGGTGATGGCGCCGCCGTCGCGAAACCACATGTAGACCCAGTTCATCATGCCAAAAAGCGACATGGTGACCGGCATCAGCAACGGTGGCTCCAACCCCGGCTGCACGGCCCGCAGCACCCTCGAGAACCGCGAAACGATCCGCCGCTCGATGGCGTGAATGGCGTCCTTTTGATCGGGCGGCAAGGTTGGCGTGCCGTTCAACTGCACCTTGTGATAGTTGTCGGCGTCGCGATAGGTCTCCAGCACCGAGCCGATGAGCGCGCGCAACCGCTCTCGGGGCGGCAGATCCGGGTCATCCGCGACCTCGACCGCCTGATCGAGGTCGGTCAGATGGATGCGGATGATGTCGAAGATCAGGGCATCCTTGCCCGGATAATAGTGATATAACAATGCCTTGGAGACGCCCGCCTGTTGGGCGATCTGCGCCATCGAGGCCTTGTCCATCCCCTGTTCGGCCAGCACCTGCGCCGCGCTGGTCAGGATCGCGCGTTGCTTGTCCTCGAAATCGGCGGCGCGGGTGCGAGCCATAAGGGGTCAGCCCTTTGGCCGGTTGTCGACGACGCGTTTGGCCTTGCCCTCGGAGCGCGGCGCGCCACCCGGTTGGTGCACCGTGATTTTCGTCGAGACCCCGACCACCGATTTGATGTGATGCGCCAGTTCCTTGGCCGAGGCCTTGCGGCCCTCGTCGCTGGCCGCTGCCGCAGTGGCCTCGCAATGCACGATCATGCCATCCATCCGCCCCTCGCGGGTCAGTTCGATCTGGAAATGCGGCGCCAGACCGGCGCATTTCAGGATCTGCTCCTCGATCTGGGTGGGGAAAACGTTGACGCCGCGCAGGATGATCATGTCATCCGATCGCCCGGTGATCTTTTCCATCCGCCGCATCGAACGCGCGGTGCCGGGCAACAGCCGCGTCAGATCGCGGGTCCGATAGCGGATGATCGGCAGCCCTTCCTTGGTCAGCGTGGTAAAGACCAACTCGCCCATCTGCCCGTCCTCGACCGGTTGGCCGGTCTCCGGGTTGATGATTTCCGGATAGAAATGGTCCTCCCAGATGTGCAGCCCGTCCTTGGTTTCGACGCATTCATTGGCGACGCCGGGCCCCATAACCTCGGAAAGTCCATAAATATCAACGGCATGCATGTCGAAGGCTTCCTCGATCTCGCGCCGCATGGCATTGGTCCAGGGCTCGGCACCGAAAATGCCGACGGCCAGCGACGACTCACGCGGGTCGATGCCCTGACGGCGGAACTCGTCGAGGATCGACAGCATGTAGCTGGGCGTCACCATGATGATCCGCGGTTTGAAATCGGTGATCAGCGTGACCTGCCGTTCGGTCATCCCGCCCGAGATGGGGACCACGGTGCAGCCCAACTTTTCGGCGCCGTAATGCGCGCCGAGGCCGCCAGTGAACAGCCCATAGCCATAAGCGACATGCACGATGTCGCCCGCGCGCCCTCCCGACGCCCGGATCGAGCGCGCGGCAAGGTTGGCCCAGGTGTCGATGTCGCCCGCGGTATAGCCGACGACGGTGGGCTTGCCGGTGGTGCCAGACGAGGCATGGATGCGGGCGATCCGCTCTCGCGGGACGGCGAACATGCCAAACGGATAGGTGTCTCGCAGGTCGGACTTGGTGGTGAAGGGAAATTTCGCCAGATCCGCCAAGGATTTGAGGTCATCCGGATGCACGCCGTGGGCCTCGAACCGGGCGCGGTAGAACGGCGAATTGTCATAGGCGTGGCGCAATGACCACTGCATCCGCGACAATTGCAGCGCAGCGATCTCATCGCGCGAGGCGATTTCGATCGGCTCCAGATCGCCTGGACGGGGCGAGAGGTCTTCCATGGTTCATTCCTCCGGCAGGTGGGTGCCCTTGACGCTGCGCGAGTGGCCGCGGAATTCGGCCACCGGCGCACCGTGCTGATTGGTGACGCGCACATCATAGATGCCGCCGCGCCCTTGCTTGAAAATCTCGCGCGCCTCGGCTGTCAGGCGGTCGCCTTCAAAGGCGGGGGCAAGGAAACTGACCTGTGCCATCTGCGCGACCGTGCGCTGGTTATAGGTGTTGCAGGCAAAGGCAAAGGCACTGTCCGCGAGGGTAAAGATATAACCACCGTGGCAGGTTTTGTGGCCGTTGGTCATTTCGGGGCGCACGGTCATCGTCATCGTGGCGTGGCCGGGGGAGACGCCGGACAGCTCCATCCCCAGATGTTGTGTCGCGTTGTCGTTGGCCCACATGGCATCAGCGCTGGCACGGGCGAGGTCCTGAGGGGTCATCGGCCTTTGAACTCCGCCGGGCGCTTGTCGAGGAAGGCGGCGACGCCCTCGGCGTAGTCGGTGCTTTCGCCACAGGCCTTCATCAGGTCCGCCTCGAGCTCGAGTTGGGCGTCGAGGCTGTTGGTCGCCGCGGCCTGCAGGGCGCGCTTGGTCGCGGCAAAGCCAAAGGTTGGCCCGGCGGCGAGGCGGCGGGCCAGTGCGCGCGCCTCGGACATCAGCGCGTCATCCGGCAGGCATTGCCAGATCAGGCCCCAGTCAGCGGCCTGCCGCGCGGCCAGCGGTTGCGCGGTCAACGCGAGGCCCATCGCGCGCTGCGGCCCCAACAATTTCGGTAGGTGCCAGGATCCGGCGGTGTCCGGGATCAGGCCAACTTTCGAGAAAGACTGGATGAATTTGGCGCTTTCGCCCGCCAGCGTCAGATCGCAGGCCAGCGCCAGCGACGAACCCGCCCCCGCAGCCACCCCGTTGACCGCGCCAATGACCGGCATCGGCAGCGCCTTGATCTGGCGCACCAAAGGCGCCCAAAACCGGCGAACCGTGTCGCCCAGATCAGGGGGGCCGTCCATGCGACGCGGGTCGCGGTCGCCCAGATCCTGCCCGGCACAAAAGCCCCGTCCAGCCCCTGTCAACAGCACGCATCGCGCCTCGGCCGCGGCGCGAGTCAATCCGGCGCGCAGAGCCAAATGCATGGATTCGTTGAAGGAATTCAGTCGATCCGGGCGGTTGAGCGTCAGCTCCATCACGCCGTCCGACAGATGGGTCAGCAGGGTCTCCGAATCGCTCATCCGCTCCTCCTGCGTTCAGCGACGACGGGTCGACGGTTCCATAAACCGACCGTTCAGTCAAACAATATCCACGGCCTGCACAGCAAAGCACCGCCCCCAAAGGGGCGGCGCGGCTGAACACCTGAGCGGTGCGATCAGCGGTTTTCGACCTCGACATAGTCGCGATGCGCCACGCCGGTATAGAGCTGACGCGGGCGACCGATCTTCAGCTCGGTGTCGGCGATCATCTCTTTCCACTGTGCGATCCAGCCAACCGCACGGGACAGTGCGAAAATCGGCGTGAACATCGACGTCGGGAAGCCCATGGCCTCGAGGATGATGCCCGAGTAGAAATCGACGTTCGGGTAGAGCTTTTTTGAGATGAAGTAGTCGTCCTCGAGCGCGATGCGTTCAAGTTCTTTGGCGACCTTGAGCGTTTCGTTGTCATGGATGCCGAGCAGCTCCAGCACCTCGTCGGCGGATTCCTTCATCACCTTGGCGCGCGGATCGAAGTTCTTGTACACGCGGTGACCAAAGCCCATCAGCCGGAAGCCCGAATTCTTGTCCTTGGCCTTGGCGATGAACTCAGGAATGCGGTCAACGGTGCCGATTTCGCGCAGCATCTCCAGACAGGCCTGATTGGCGCCGCCATGTGCGGGGCCCCAGAGGCAGGCGATGCCGGCGGCGATGCAGGCGAAGGGGTTGGCGCCCGACGAACCCGCCAGACGCACCGTCGAGGTCGAAGCGTTCTGCTCGTGGTCGGCATGCAGCATCATGATGCGGTCCATCGCCTTGGCGAGGATAGGGTTCACGACATAATCCTCGGCCGGGACGGCAAAGCACATATGCAGGAAGTTGCCGGCGTAATCGAGGCTGTTCTTCGGATAGACGAAGGGTTGGCCGATCGAATATTTGTAGGCCATGGCAGCAATCGTCGGGATCTTGGCGATCATGCGGATCGCCGCGACCTCGCGCTGCCAGGCGTCATTCACATCGGTCGAATCGTGGTAGAAGGCCGACATCGCACCGACCACGCCCACCATGGTCGCCATCGGGTGCGCGTCACGGCGGAACCCGCGGAAGAAATAGTGCATCTGTTCATGCACCATGGTGTGACGGGTCACGCGGGTTTCGAAATCGACCATCTGCTGCGGGGTCGGCAGCTCACCGTAGAGCAGCAGATAGCACACTTCCAGATGGTGCGACTTTTCCGCAAGCTGTTCAATGGGATAGCCACGATACAGCAACTCGCCCTTGTCGCCGTCGATATAGGTGATCGTCGAGGAACAGGCCGCGGTCGAGGTGAACCCGGGGTCATAGGTAAAGACGTCGCCCTGCGCATAGAGTTTGCGAATGTCGAGCACGTCAGGGCCGATGGTGGGCGAATGGATCGGCAGGTCCAGCGTCTTGTTGCCGATCGTGAGTTGTGCACTTTTGGTTTCGACCATCGGTTCCCTCGCTCTCTTGTCCAGCGTTAAGCGACCCAGAGTTTCAGGGCCGCGGCATCCTCAGCCCCCGGCGCCGGCCTCGGCGAGGCGCGCCAGGGTTTCGTCACGTCCCAAAACGAGCATCATGTCGAACACGCTGGGCGACACGGTCCGGCCGGCCAGCGCCGCCCGCAAAGCGGGAGCGATCTTGCCCAGGCCGAGGCCGTGCCCTGCAGCGATTTCACCGACGATGGCTTCGAGTCTCTCGCGATTCCAGCTAACATTTTGCAACTGCGGCGTCAATTCATTCAGTATACTACGGGATACAGAATCTAGCGCCTTTGCCGCCTTCTCGTCGGGCAAAATCGGCCGTGATGTCAGGACAAAGTGCCCTCTTTCAAGGATTTGGCCAAAGTTGCGCGCCTTGTCCTTCAGTTGCGGCATGGCGCGCAAAATCGCCTCGCTCTGGGGGGCTGACAGCGGATCGGCTCCGGTTGCAGCCAGATAAGCCTGCAATTCATGCAGCACTGCGGCATCGTCCATCACGCTGAAATGCAGCGCGGTCAGATGGTCGAGTTTTTTCAGGTCCAGCCGCGACGGCGCGCGACCGATTTCGCCCAGATCGAACCATTCTGTCGCCTGCGCGTCGTTGAAAAACTCATCATCGCCGTGGCTCCAACCCAGCCGGGCCAGATAGTTGCGGATCGCCGCGGCCGGATAGCCCATGCGCTGATAATCCTCGACCCCCAGGGCGCCGTGGCGTTTGGACAGCTTCTTGCCGTCCTCGCCATGGATCAGCGGAATATGGGCGAACTGCGGCACCGGCCAACCCATCGAGTGATAGATCTGGCTTTGCCGCGCGGCGTTGTTCAAATGGTCGTCCCCCCGGATGATATGGGTCACCCCCATGTCGTGGTCATCGACGACCACGGCCAGCATGTAGGTGGGCGTACCATCCGATCGTAAACAAACCATATCGTCGAGTTGGTCATTGCGAAAAATCACCCGCCCCTGCACGGCATCGTCGATCACCGTCTCGCCGGTCTGCGGTGCTTTCAGGCGGATGACAAAGGGCGCGTCGGGATGCGACGCGGGGTCGGCGTCGCGCCACGGACTGTGATAGAGGGTGCTGCGGCCCTCGGCGCGGGCGGCCTCGCGGAACGCCTCGATCTGATCTTGACTGGCAAAACACTTGTAGGCCGCGCCCTTGGCCAGCATCTGGTTGGCGACCTCGGCATGACGCGGGGCGCGTTCGAACTGGCTGATCGCCTCGCCGTCCCAGTCCAGCCCCAGCCATGTCAGCCCGGAGAGGATCGCCGCCGTGGCCTCGGGTGTGGACCGTGCGCGGTCGGTATCCTCGATGCGCAGCAGGAATTTCCCGCCCCGGCCGCGTGCATAGAGCCAGTTGAACAGCGCCGTGCGCGCGCCGCCAATGTGCAGAAATCCCGTCGGCGAAGGGGCAAAGCGGGTAATCACGGCGCCGGGCAGTTGGGCGGGCATCGACACGGGCATCGGCGTTAACCTTTCGGAAACCACAAGGACGATAAGCTGGGGAAAGCTCTAGGCAAAGCCGCAAGCGAGGACAAGTGTTCAGCCCCGCGCCCCTCCACCCCGATGACGAGGCACCTGCGCGGGCGCCACCGATGTTGCACCGGCTGCTGGCGGCCCCCGGCACCGCGCTGACGGCGGCGCGCGGCGCGCTGTTTCCGCTGGCCCCGGTGGCGCTGGGGCTGGGGACCGGGGTGTATTTCGCCCTGCCCGTCGAACCCGGCGCGCCACAGCTTGCCGCGCTGGCGGTGCTGCTGGCCGCGCTGACCCTGATCGCCCTGCGCGGCGGCGAGGGGCTGCGGCTGCTGGCGATGGTCGGCGCGCTGATGCTGGCGGGCCTGTTGCTGGCCGCGTGGCGCAGTGCCTCGGTGGCGGCGCCGGTGCTGGGTTGGAACCGCTATGGCCCCATCGAGGGCCGCATTGTCGCCGTCGACCGTTCGGCCAGCGATGCGCTGCGGCTGACCCTCGATGCGCTGGTCTTGCCGGGGGTCGAACCCGCCCGCGTGCCCGAGCGCGCGCGGATCTCGCTGCACGGCGCGCTCGACATCGACCCGGTGGTGGGCACGCGGGTGATGCTGACCGGCTATCTGGGTCCGCCGCCGGGACCGACCGAGCCGGGAGGGTTCGACTATCGCCGCCACGCCTGGTTCGAACGATTGGGCGCCTTGGGCTATTCGCGCACGCCGGTTCTGGCGCTGGACGATCCTGAACCGGGGCTGGCGCTGGCGCTGAACCGGCTGCGCATGGCGATCGCGCAGGGCATTCGCCAGCGGCTGCCGGGGGAATCCGGCGCCTTCGTTGCCGCGATCCTGACCGGCGACCGCTCCGGCATCGGCTTGCAGACGACCGAGGATCTGCGGCGCTCGAACCTTGCGCATCTGCTGGCGATTTCCGGGTTGCACATGGGGCTGCTGACCGGCGTGGTCTACGGCGCGCTGCGCGGGTTTCTGGCGCTGTTCCCGCTGCTGGCCTTGTGCCTGCCGATCCGCAAGCTGGCCGCCGTCGGCGCGCTGGTGGCCGCCAGTGCCTATCTGGCGCTGTCGGGGGGCAATGTCGCCACCCAGCGGGCCTTTGTCATGGCGGCGGTGATGCTGGTGGCGGTGTTGGTCGAGCGGCGGGCGTTTTCCATGCGCTCGGTGGCGCTGGCGGCGCTGGTCTTGCTGGCCTGGCGTCCCGAGAGCCTGCTGACCGCCGGGTTCCAGATGTCCTTTGCCGCGACCATCGCGCTGGTGGCCACCTTCCGCTGGCTGCGCGAGCGCCGGCGTGGCACGCCGCGACACCGCCCGCGCCGCTGGCGACGATGGGTCGATCCGTTGGCCGGGGCGGCGTTGTGCTCGCTGGTGGCGGGAGTGGCGACGACGCCCTATGCGGCGGGTCTGTTCAACCGTTATGCCGAGTTCGGCCTGATTGCCAATATCATCAGCGTGCCGCTGATGGGTATGCTCATCATGCCGGCAGCGGTGCTGGCGGCGCTGCTTTGGCCTCTGGGGCTGGAGTGGGTCGGCCTGGCGCTGATGGACCTTGGCACGCGCTGGATTTTGGGCGTCGCGAGTGTTGTCGGCGGGCTCGACGGCGCCGTGCGCATGGTCGCGGCACCAGCTTTCTGGATCATCCCCTTGTTTTCATTGGGGGCCCTTTGGCTGATCCTCTGGCCGGGACGGACGCGCTTGGCCGGGGTCGGTGCGGTTTTGCTGGCGCTGGCAGGCTGGGCGGGTGGCGAGCGTCCGACCCTGCTGATCGACCGCGAGGGCGCGCTGGTCGGCCTGTTGACGCCAGAGGGTCGTGCCCTCAGTCGGGCGCGTGGGGCGGGTTATGTCGCGCAGAACTGGCTCGAGTCCGATGGCGACGACGCGACGCAGGCCGAGGCCGCAGCGCGGCCGGGCTTTACCCCGGTCGACGGAGGCGTGCGCTTTGACTTTGACGGCCACGAATGGCTGCACCTCAGCGGCCAGCGGGGTCTGGCGGCCCTGCCCGGCCAGTGCCGCGACGGACGGCGCATCATCATCGACCGCGCGGCCAGCGCCCCGTCAGCGGCCTGCACCGTGCTTGACCCCGAAGCGCTGGCGATTGGCGGCGCCCTGGCGATCGAGCCGGGCGGCCGGGTTACGGCGGCCCTTGCCGTCACAGGCATCCGCCCGTGGAGCCCACGCTGACGGGCTGCCCCGGCGCAAGGCCCCTTTTGTTGAAACCGCCGCGGACCCGCCTGTCCCCGCAGCCGCCGTGTCATGCCGCCATGCCGGTTCAGCGCCCCAAACCCCAATGCACCTAGCCAGAGTCGCACAGGTTTGTTACCAATTGGGAAACAACAGGCAAAAAACCATGAGCAGTGTATCCGGTTTTCGCGGCGTTTATGCCGTGGATTGGGCGCAGACCGCGCTTGACGAGGAATGGGGACTGGCCCCTGATCTGATCGGCAAAGGGATGACCTGGCGCTGGCGCGGGCGGGCCCTGCGGCTGGATGCCGGGGTGGCGACGCTGTGGCTGGACCGTCCGCAGGGGCGCGACGACCCGCGCAGCCGGGCGCGCAACCGACTGCGGCGTCTTGCGCTGGCGCCGATCCCCGGCGAGGTGCAGGACCAGACGTCAGAGCCGTCGTCGCAAACCGACTGGATCTCGCTGACCGACGGACAGCGCCCTTATCACGCGCGCATCCTGCGCCAACACGATCGCATGCTGGTGGTCTTTGACCCGCTGCTGCCGCCGCCCGAGCGGGACCTGTGGATCACCGGTGTCAACCTGACCGCGGCCCCCGGCGCACGCCCGGCCGGGGTGATCTGCTTTTTGCCCGGCACGAGGATCGCGACGCCGCAGGGTCCGCGCGCGGTGGAAACGCTGGAACCCGGCGATCTGGTGACGACGCGCGACAATGGCGCGCAGCCGCTGGTCTGGCGCGGCGAGACCCGGCTGTCCGGGGCGGAACTCTATCTCTATCCGCAGCTTCGCCCGCTCAGGCTGCGGGCCGGGGCGCTGGGCTACGGCCAGCCGGACGGCGATCTGCTGATCTCGCCGGGGCACCGTCTGCTGATGACTCGCAAAGGCTGGCCGGGCGAGCCCGAAGTGCTGGTTGCCGCAGCCGACCTCGAGGACGGCAAGCGCCTGCGGCGGGATTTTTCCCTGTCCTCGGTGCGGTATGTGCACCTGATGCCGGCCCGGCACGAAATCCTGACCGCCAACGGCCAGCCCTGCGAGAGCTTTCACCCCGGCCTGGCCGATTCCGGTGTGCTGGCCTGGCATGCCCGCAGTCTGGAACGCGCGGCGCCGGGGCTGGCGGCTGATCCGGGGCGCTATGGCGATACCGCGCGGCGCTGCCTGTCACGCGGTGAGGCGGGCATTCTGCAGCGCGAACTGGCCTAGGCCCGCCAGCCGCGCCGCCGCAGCCAGACCCGCGCCCGCACGATGCTGCCGCCGACGGCCGGGCGCAGGCGCGGGATGTCGACCGCCAGCAACAGCAGGCCCAAGGGCAGCATCCAGAACCCCAGCACCGGCAGGAATCCCAGAAAACCGCCTGCGATGAAGGCCAGTGCCACCGGCGCCCGCAGCCACAGCCGACCCGGCGCCACCAGCCCACGCAGCGCGCCGCCCATCCGGGGCAAGGCCCGCTCGAAAAGGTTGATCTGGCGCGAGAAACGGCGATCGGTGGGCATTCGGGCTCCTGCGGCGGCGGTGCGTCTCAGGTGGGGACCCGGCCGCCACGCCGCAAGGGGGCTTTTCTCACGTCCCGGTCATTGACTCCGCCAGTGGCGCTTGTATAAGCCGCCCGTCCGGACCCCCGCTGTGCAAACACGGGGCATGGATTTTCATTGGTGTTGGCGGCCCCCGCAAGGGGATGCCTGTCGCCGGGGCAACCCGGAAAGGACAACGCCCTTCTGAACACGAAGAAGGAGATCAGCGGTGACCAAACGCACCTCTGCCAAGTACAAGATCGACCGCC
>CALESR010000173.1 GCA_937907485.1 uncultured Paracoccaceae bacterium
ACTTGGGCTGGAGGACGACGGCGCCGTGCTGGTGCACCGGCTGCAACGGGGGTAGGGGGGCGCTGCCCCCCTCGCGCTGCCGCGCTCACCCCCCGGGATATTTTCAGAGCAAAGAGGCGCGCAGGGCGGCTTCATGGCCGAGGCCGAGGATCCAGCCTTCGTCGGCGATGGCCGGGTCGTCGGGGGTGGCAAACAGCGGCGCGAGGCGGTGCTGGCGGTTCAGCGTGGCCAGCGCGTCGGCCAAGAGCGAGACCTGCACGGCGTCCTTGATCGCGCCTGACGTCAGGCGGGCGGCGACCTGAGGGGCGAGGAGCGAGGGGAAGACCTCGGCCAGCACGACGGGGGTGGTGGGGGCCTCGAAGGGCCAGACGCTGACGGCGCCGGGGTGGCGGTGGCGCAGCCGGGCCAGCACCGGGATGCCGGTCAGCGCCTGCGAGCCGACCGCGCCGGCGCCGCCCAGTTTCCACACGGATTGTGCGCCCTTGGCCTGCGCATCGGCGCGGCGGTGTTCGGCAAAGGGGGTGCCGTGGCGGGCCGAGCCCTTGTGCGGCAGGTCGGGCAGCGCGGCGCGCGAGGCGTTGAACCAGAAGGGGCCAAGGCCCGGCAGCCGCGCATTGATCGCTGCCGCCAGTTCAAAGCGGTTCGAGCGGTTGTGCGCATCGTCGGTCAGGTGGCGCTCCAGCCAGTCCCAGAGCGCCAGGGCACCGGGTTGGCCGGTGATCGCCTGTGCAAAGCCCTGCGGATAGCCAAAGGCGAAATCGGCGCCGATCAGCAGGCTTTGGTCCTTGGCGAGGGTGTCGGAGATCAGCGCGTCGAGCAGGCCCTCGGCCTGCGCGCGGGTCGGGGGGTTGACCGGCGGCGCGCCGTCGAGGCCCAGCCAGATCGAATCGCGGCCACGGCAGGGCCGGTTGGCGGCGGACCAATCGAGGATGGCGATGCGGTCAAAGATCACCGCAGGGCCTCGGCGCGGGCCAGATCCTGCGGGGTGTTGAGGTTGAGGAAGGGGTCGGGCGTGCCGTCGAAGGGCACGATCACCGCGCCTTGCTCCAGCGCCCAGCGGCCGACACGGCGCTCGCCTTGGTCCAGCGCGGCGCGCAGGGGGGCGCGCAGGGTCAGCGGCCAGAGGGCCACGGTGGGGTGAGGACGCAGGCTGCCGTCCGCGCCGGGGCTGGCGGCCATGGCGAGGCCGCCGGGGGCGGCCAGCCGGGCGACCAGATCGGCGGGCAGGAAGGGCGTATCGCCTGCGACGCAGAGCAGGGCCCGCGCCCCCAGCCCGGCCGCCCAGTCGAGCCCGGCCAGCACGCCGACCAATGGCCCCGGCTGGCCGGGCAGCGGATCGGCCAGCACCGGCAGGCCAAAGGCGGCAAAGCGGGCCGGATCGCCATTGGCGCTGATCGCCAGCGCGGCGACCTGCGGTGTCAGGCGCTCGATCACATGCGCCAGCAGGGGCCGCCCATGCAGGTTCAGCAGCGGCTTGTCGCCGCCGCCCATCCGCGTGGCGCGGCCCCCGGCCAGCACGATCCCGGCGATCATCGTGAACCTTTCCCTGACTGCCGGGGCAGGGTATCAGGGGGAAACCGCGGGGCAAGGGGGGCTTGCGCATGATGCCACTGGCCTATGTGATCGGCGATGCGCGCGGGCTGTCGGACCGGCTGCTGGCCGAGGTTGCCGCGCGGCTGGGGGCCGAGGGTTGGGCGCTGGCCGGGGTGACGCAAAGCAACGATGAGGTGCCCGGCACGGACCGCTGCGACATGCATCTGCGCATTCTGGGGCGGCACGAGGTGGTGCGCATCAGCCAGTCCCTGGGCGCGGGGTCGAGCGGCTGTCGGCTGGACCCGGAGGGGCTGGAGGAGGCTGTCGGGCTGGTCGGCGGCACCTTGGCGGGGGCCAAGCTGTTGATTGTCAACAAGTTCGGCAAGGCCGAGATCGAGGGCCGCGGCTTTCGCGCCCTGATCGGCGAGGCGTTGGCGGCGGGGTTGCCGGTGCTGACGGCGGTCAATGCGCTGAACCTGCCCGAGTTCGAGCGCTTTGCCGAGGGCTTGGCCGTGCGGCTGCCGACCGAGCCGGGCGCGGTGCTGGGCTGGTGCCGCGCGGTGGCGGCGGCGACGATCTGATCGGCTGCAGGGCTTGATCTGTCGGGCAGCGGGGCGCACATCCCTTGCAGGAGGACCGATCCATGACAACCCAGACCCTGCGCGTCGATGGCATGACCTGCGCCGCCTGCACCTCGCGGCTGGAGCGGGTGCTGGGCCGGGCCGAGGGGGTCAGCGGCGTGCGGGCCAATCTGATGACCGGCTCGGTCGCGGTGGATGGCGCGGCCTTGCCCGAGGTGCTGGCGCAGAAGGTGGCGCAGGCCGGGTTTGTCGCTGTCGAGGAGGTCACGCAACTGGCGATCGGCGGCATGACCTGCGCCAGTTGTGTGTCGCGGCTGGAGGGCGTGCTGGGCGCGGTGCCGGGGGTGTTGGCGGTCAGCGTCAATCTGGCCGGGGAAACCGCGCGCATCACGCATCTGGCGCTGTCGGGCCTGCCCGAGGCGCTGGCGCAGGCGGTGCGTGGCGCGGGCTATACGGCGCGGGTTGCCAGCGAGGACAGCCGCGCCGACATCGCCCGCCACCGGGCCGGCGAGCAGCGGGCGCTGGCCTTGGCGGTGCTGCTGGCCGCTGTGCTGACGCTGCCGGTGTTCGTGGTGGAAATGGGCGGTCATCTGGTGCCCGCCTTTCACCACTGGCTGCATGGGCTGATCGAGCCGCAGGCGTTGCGGCTGGGGCAATTCGTGCTGACGACGGCGGTGCTGTTCGGCCCCGGCTGGCGGTTTTTCCGCGCCGGGGTGCCCGCGTTGGTGCATGGATCGCCGGACATGAACAGTCTGGTGGTGCTGGGGGCAGGGGCGGCCTGGGCCTATTCCTCGATCACCACCTTTGCGCCGGGCTGGCTGCCGCTGGCCTCGCAGCAGGTGTATTTCGAGGCCGCTGCGGTGATTGTCACGCTGATCCTGCTGGGCCGCTGGCTGGAGGCCCGCGCCAAGGGCCGCACCGGCGCTGCCATCGCGCGGCTGGCCGGGCTGCGGCCAGACCGGGTGCGGGTCGAGCGCGGCGGCGCGGTGGTCGAGGTGGCGATGGCCGAGGTGGTGGTCGGCGACCTGCTGCATCTGCGCCCCGGCGAGCGGGTGGCGGTGGATGGTCTGGTTCAAACCGGGCACTCGTGGGTTGATGAGAGCATGATCTCGGGCGAGCCCTTGCCCTTGGACAAGGGGCCCGGCGCCGCGCTGACCGGCGGCACGCTGAACGGCGCCGGGGTGCTGACCTATCGCGCGACGGCGGTGGGCGGTGACACGGTGCTGGCGCGCATCATCCGGCTCGTCGAGGACGCGCAGGGTGCCAAGCTGCCGATTCAGGCGCTGGTGGACCGGG
>CALESR010000174.1 GCA_937907485.1 uncultured Paracoccaceae bacterium
GAGCAAAGATGCAGGTGCTGAAAGGGGCCCTGGTCGCGCGGGCGCTGGAGGAGGGGTTCAGCGCCATTGGCATCTGTCGGCCGGGCGCGATCCCTGAGGCGGCCGGGCGGTTGGCCGAGTTTGTCGCCGAGGGGCGGCACGGCCAGATGGGTTGGATGGAAGAGCGGATGCACTGGCGCGGCGATCCGGCGGCGCTCTGGCCCGAGGCGCGGTCGGTCATCATGTTGGCCGAGGCCTATACGCCGGGGCATGACCCCTTGGCGGTGCTGGGCCAGCGCGAGGCTGGGGCGATCAGCGTCTATGCGCAGGGGCGCGATTATCACGACGTGGTCAAGGCGCGGCTGAAGCGCCTTGGCCGGTGGTTGATCGAGGCGGGCGGCGGCGGCATCAAGGTTTTCGTCGATACGGCGCCGGTGATGGAAAAGCCCCTGGCGGCGGCGGCCGGGCTGGGCTGGCAGGGCAAGCACACCAATCTTCTGGGCCGCGATCTGGGGAACTGGGTGTTTCTGGGCGCGATCTTTACCACGCTGGAGCTGCCGGTCGATGCGCCCGCCGAGGCGCGGTGCGGGTCCTGCACCGCCTGTCTGGACATCTGCCCGACGCAGGCCTTTCCCGCGCCCTATCAACTGGATGCGCGGCGCTGCATTTCCTATCTGACCATCGAACACTCCGGGCCGGTGGACCCCGCGCTGCGCCCGCTGCTGGGCAACCGGATCTATGGCTGCGACGATTGTCTGGCGATCTGCCCGTGGAACAAGTTCGCCGCCGAGGCGCGCGAGGTGAAATACGCCGCGCGTGAGGGGATGCTGGCGCCGCCGCTGGCGGATCTGGCGGCGCTGGAGGATGCCGGGTTCCGGGCGCGGTTCGCGGGTTCGCCCATCAAGCGGATCGGTCGCAACCGCTTCGTGCGCAACGTGCTGTATGCGATCGGCAACAGCGGCGCGCCGCATCTGGCCAGTGCGGCGCAGCCGCTGCTGGGTGACGCTGACCCGGTGGTGGCCGAGGCCGCCGCCTGGGCGCTGTCACGCCTGCAGCAGTGACATCGCCTGCGGCCAGGCCGCCGGGTCGGCGACGGTCTTGTCGCGGCAGAAGGCATTGCAAAAGCCGATGACCTGCCCCTCGATGCGGGCGAAATGGCTGACGGGTTTGCCGGAATAAGGGCAGGCGGCGTTGATCGACGGCCCCTCGCAGGCCTCGGCGGGCAGGGGCGCCGGGCCGGGCCAGGGGCGACGCGGATAGGGGCGGTCGTAAAACGGCTGGTCTGCGCCGTCCACCCGCCCCATTGCCCGCCAGCGGCGAAAGGCCGGATGCGCCAGATGCGCCTGCACATAGGCCATCGCCGGGTCGCTGACCGGCAGGTTGTAGCCGGCGATGCGGGCCGCCACCGGGGCGAAAAAGGCATCCGCCGCGCTGTAGTCACCGCAGAGCCACGGCCCGCTGGCGCCGGTTTCCGACCGCGCCCAGACCCAGAGCGCCTGCAGCCGCGCCAGATCCTCCAGCACGGCCTGCGGCGGCTGGCAGTCGGTATAGCTGAGGCGCAGGTTCATCGGGCAATGGCTGCGCAGGGCGACAAAGCCCGCGTGCATCTCGGCGCTGAGGGCGCGGGCGATGGCGCGGGCCTTTGGTTCGCGCGGCCAGTGCCCGGCCTCGGGGTGGCGGGTGGCCAGTTCCTCGGCAATGGCGAGACTGTCGGCGACCACGACCCCCTCGGGAAAGCGCACGGCGGGCACCGTGCGGGCCGGAAACCACGCGGCCAGGGTCTGGGCAAAGCCCGGCTCATAGAACCGCGTCACCGTCAGCCGGGGCTTGAGGCCAAAGGCCTCGAACAGCAGCCAGCCGCGCAGCGACCACGAGGAATAGCCACGGTCGCCAATGCAGAGGTCATAGGTCATGGAGGGGCTCCTGCCGGTTTTTGCCCACCATGCCGCAAGCGGGCCGGGGCGGCAAATTCCGAATTGTGCGGCGATTGATCGGATTTTGCGATGGACCGGTGAACCGATGCGCCCGCTGCTGCGTATCCGGGGGGACACAGGAGAGGTGAACATGGCCCTCGACAGCACCGGAACCGACCGCATGGCCCGCCGGATGATGCGCGCCGAGATGCTGGATGCCGAGACCGAGCTCGACCTTGCCCGCGCATGGCGAGACCGGCGCGACGAGGCGGCGCTGCACCGGCTGGTCACGGCCTATATGCGCCTGGCGATTTCGATGGCGGCAAAATTCCGCCGCTATGGCGCGCCGATGCCCGACCTGATCCAGGAGGCCGGGCTGGGCCTGATGAAGGCCGCCGACCGGTTCGACCCCGACCGTGGCGTGCGGTTCTCGACCTATGCGGTGTGGTGGATCAAGGCCTCGATTCAGGACTTTGTCATGCGCAACTGGTCGATGGTGCGCACCGGCTCGACAACGGCGCAAAAGGCGCTGTTCTTCAACCTGCGCCGGGTGCAGGCCGAGTTGCAGCGCGAGGCGCGCGACCTCGGTGCGGTTGTCGAAGGTGAGGCGCTCAGCCTCGCCGTGGCCGAGCGCATCGGCGTGCCCTTGGCCGATGTGCTGATGATGGAGGGGCGGCTGTCGGGCGGTGATCTGTCGCTGAACCTGCGGGCTGCGGGCGACGACGAGGGGCGCGAGTGGATCGACAGCCTCGCCGACGACAGCGAAAGCACCGATGCGCGCGTCGCCGGGTCACAGGACGCCCGCCGCCTGCGGGGCTGGCTGGCCGAGTCGCTGGCCAGCCTGACCCCGCGCGAGCAGCGCATCATCGCGGCGCGCAAACTGGCGGACGAGCCGCGCACGCTCGAGGATCTGGGCGGCGAACTGGGCCTGTCCAAGGAGCGCGTGCGGCAGATCGAGGCCGCCGCGCTGGCCAAGATGAAGCGCGATCTTGTCCAGCGGGCGCCGGGTGTTTATGCCCTGCTGGCATGAGACAGGCTGTTTTCCTGCTGCTTTCCCTTGGCCTTCCGGCGCAGGCTGAACCGATCGGCCCCTATGCGCTGGCCGCGCTGCCCTCGGCGGCGATCACCATTCTGGGCGAAACCCACGACAACCCGCTGCATCACGCCTTGCAGGCCCGGGCAATCGAGGCCCTGCACCCCGCCGCGCTGGTCTGGGAGATGCTGACGCCAGACCAGGCGGCGCGCATGCCTGATGAGCGTGGTGATCCCGCCACCGTCGGCGCCGCGCTGGGCTGGGAGGGCACCGGCTGGCCCGAGTTTTCGCTGTATTTCCCGCTGGTTCAGGCGGCAGGCGGGGCGCGCCACTTTGGCGCTGCCGTGCCCCGCCCACAGGCAAGGCGCGCCTTTGCCGAGGGGGCGGCGGCGGTCTTTGCCGGCGATGCGGTGCGGTTCGGGCTGGACCTCGCCCTGCCGCCCCTTGAGCAATCCGCCCGCGAGGCCGAGCAGTTCGACGCCCATTGCGGCGCGATGCCGCTGGAGATGATGGGCGGCATGGTGCAGGCGCAGCGGCTGCGCGACGCCGAACTGGCGCGGGTGGCGCTGCTGGCGCTGGAGCAGACGGGCGGGCCGGTGGTGGTGATCGCGGGCTCAGGGCATGCGCGGCGCGATCAGGGCATCCCGGCGGCGCTGGCGCTGGCCGCGCCGCAGACCGGGGTGCTGTCGCTGGCCTTCCTCGAATCACATCCTGAACCGGACGCGCCCTTTGACCTCTGGCTGGTCACCGACCCGGCCGAGCGCGACGATCCCTGCGCCAGCCTGCGATAACGCAAAAGGGCCGGTCCAACGACCGGCCCCCTGTTTTGTCTGTCCGCCGTTTATTCCCGGTTGCCGAGGAACATCAGCAGGAACTGGAACATGTTCAGGAAGTCCAGATACAGGCTCATCGCGCCCGAAATCGCGGCCTTGTCCAGCCACTCCTGATCGCCCTGCGCGGCGTGCGCGATATAGGTGCTCTTGATCTGCTGGGTGTCCCAGGCGGTCAGACCGGCGAAAATCAGCACGCCCAGACCCGAGATCGCGAACATCATCGCCGGCGATTGCAGGAAGATGTTGATGATCATCGCCACCAGAAGGCCGATCACACCCATGGTCAGGAAGGTGCCCATGCCGCTGAGGTTGCGCTTGGTGGTATAGCCGATCAGGCTGAGACCGGCAAAGGCGATGGCGGTCACGAGGAAGGTCTGCACGATCGAGAACGAGGTATAGACCAGGAAGATCGAGCTGAGCGACAGGCCGATCAGCGCCGCAAAGACGAAGAAGCCGACCTGCACCGCCGCCGCCGAGGCGCGGTTCATCAGCGCACCAAAGCCGAAGAAGATAAAGGCCAGCGGCGCCAGCATCACCACCCAGCGCAACGGCGAGGCATAGAGTGCATAGCCAAAGCTGGACAGATACTGCCCGTTCGGCAGTTGCGCCGCCGCCGAGGCGACGTCGGTGGTGGTCGCCAGCCCGGCAATCGCCCAGGCCCCCAGCGCGGTAATCAGCATGCCCACGGACATCGTGCCGTAGACCTTGTTCATGTGGCTGCGCAGGCCTGCGTCGATACTGGCGCCAAGGGCACCGATGTCACTCGGGCGCGCGGTCTGGTAGTTGGCCATCTTTCCCTCCGTTGGAATTCTCAGGGACACTGCCCGAAAGGGGCCGCGCCGATGGCCAACATATTGGCATTGGTTCCGGTGATTTCAAGTCTTGGCAGGGTGCCTCAGCGCCAATGGCGCGGCGCATCCCAAAAGGGCCGGGCCGCCTCGGCCCTCGCCTGATCGGGCGTCAGGCCCAGATCGGCCAATTGCACCGCATCCAGCGCGGCCAGATGCCGGCGCTGACGGGCCAGCGCGCGCATCTCAGTCCAGCGGCGCAGCAGCAGAGCGGGGCGCGGCAGCGACAGCAGGGGCGCGAACAGGGTCAGGGCGCGGGCAGAGCGGAACATCGGGGCTTTCCTCTTGGTGATGCGAGTCGCGGGTTTCATCGCGACGCTTGATTGAATAATCGGCTTGCGATAATTAGGAAAACGAATGTTCGTCATGCCATGCATCAGGGTTCTTGATATGCGCCGCAACCTCGACCTCTCGGCCCTGCGGGCCCTCGCCGCGATTGCCGATTTCGGCGGTGTGACCCGTGCGGCGCATGTGCTGAACCTGACGCAATCGGCGGTGTCCATGCAGATCAAGCGGTTGGAGGACTCGCTCGGCCTCGATCTGCTCGACCGTTCGGGGCGCGGCGTCAGCCTCAGCGCCTCGGGCGACCAGCTCTTGACCTATGCGCGGCGGATTCTGGCGCTGAACGACGAGGCGGTCTCGCGCCTCACCGATTCAGCTTATGAGGGCGAGATCATGGTCATGGTGCCGCATGACATCGTCTATCCGCATATCCCGCAGGTGCTGCGCCATTTTCAGCAGATGTTCCCCCGCATGCAGGTCAAGTTGCAGGCCCGCAATACCATCAAGGCCAAGGCGGCCTATGCGGCGGGCGAGTGTGACCTGATCCTGACCACCGAGCAGCATTGCGAGCCGGGCGGCGAGACCCTGACCCGGCTGCCGCTGATCTGGATCGGCGCGCCGGGCGGGCAGGCGTGGCGCCAGCGGCCGCTGCGGCTGGCGCTGGGGCGGTATTGTGTGTTCCGGCCGGGGATCATCGGGGCGCTCGACCGGGCGGGCATCCCTTGGGAGGCAGCGGTCGAGTCACAATCCGACCGCACGCTGGACGCCGCCGTCAGTTGCGACATGGCGATCCACGCCCTGCTGGCCGGGACCGAGCCACCGCATGCCGAACGCATCGCCCATGGCGGCACCTTGCCCGAACTGGGCAGCCACCTCGTCAACCTTTACGTCCGCCCCGGCCTGCCCAAACCCGGCGTCGCCGCGCTGGCCGACCTGCTGCGCAAGGCCTGGAGCGGCGAGCCGCGTCAGGCCCTCGCGGCGGAATAGGTCACATCGTCACCACCACCTTGCCGGTCGAGGCACGGCTGCGCATCAACTCCATCGCCTCGGCGGTGCGGTCCAGCGGCAGGGTGTGGCTGACATGCGGGTGCAACTCGCCGCGCGCATACATCGCCATCAGATCGCGCAGCGACCGGGTGATGACCTGCGGCTGGAACGCGGCATAACCGCCCCAATAAAAGCCGATCACCGAGATATTCTTGACCAGCAGGATGTTCGCCGGGAACTGCGGCACCCCGCCACCGGCAAAACCGATGACGATAAACCGCCCCTCGGGGTTCAGCGCCCGCAGCGCGGCACTGGCCGCCGGTTCGCCAACCGCGTCATAGACCACGTCGACCCCACCCAGCGCCTTGAACGCGGCCTTCAGGTCGGTGCCCTCGCTGTCGATCAGCACCGAGGCCCCCGCCGCCCGCGCCACCGCCAGCTTTTCCGGCCCGCGCGCCACCGCCACCACCCGCGCCCCCATCCGCGCGCCGATCTCGACCGCCGTCAGCCCGACGCCCCCGGCAGCGCCCAGCACCAGCAGCGTCTCGCCCGCCGCCAACCGCGCCCGATGCGTCAGTGCGACATGCGAGGTGCCATAGGCCACCATGAAACCCGCGGCCTGCTCAAAGGGCATCGACTCGGGGATCGGCAGGCAGCGCGCGGCGGGGAAACAGCCATATTCCGCCAGCCCGCCCTGCCCGGCAAAGGCGGCAACCCGCTGGCCGATCGCCAACCCGGTGACGCCCTCGCCCAAGGCCTCGACCTCGCCGGCGACCTCCATCCCCATGACAAAGGGCAGGGGCGGGCGCTCCTGATACTGGCCTTTGGCCATCAGCAGATCGGCAAAATTGAGGCCACAGGCCCGGTTGCGCAACCGCACCTCGCCGGGGCCGGGCACCGGCACCGGCAAGTCGATGACCGACGGCGGGGCCTCGGTCGAGGACAGGACAAAAGCACGCATCGAATTTCCCTCCGGGTCTGACGCCTGCACAATGGCGTCAGGCGAGCCGAGGGGCAAGCCCACGCCAGACCGGTCGATGCAAGGTTGGATTGTTGCAAAATGCGAATGCACGCAAGAGTTGAAGCTGGTTGCATTGCAAAATGCAAAACACGTCTTGATGGAGCAGCCTTGGCGTGTTTACATCCTCACGGATACATCGACAGCGCCGTCAGGATGCCGTCACGTCAACTATGGGTTGGATCAACTGCCAACGTGCTCACCCGCAGGGGCTGTCGGGCTTTTCGGGCAGGATGCCGGCGCAGATCGCCTGAATTCCGACCCTTGGCCGGAAAAAATCACCGATGCACGAGACTTGGCACGATAATTGCTTGATGAGAACGCAGGGAAGACCAAGACAGCAGGGCGCCGTGCACAGCGGCCAGAAAAGCCCGCGACAGAAGGAGTGAAGCCGTGAAGCATCCCGTTGACGTCCATGTCGGCAAGCGTATCCGTCACCGCCGCTGGATGGTGGGCATGACCCAGCAGCAACTGGCCGATTCGGTTGGCATCAAGTTCCAGCAGATCCAGAAGTACGAAACCGGCATGAACCGCGTCAGCGCCTCGCGGCTCTGGGATGTCGCGCGCACGCTGGGCGTGTCGATCAGCTTCTTCTTCGAGGGGTTGTCGGGCGAAGAAACCGGCGATGCCGCCATCCAGTCCGACCTGATGGCCAACAAGGAAGCGATGGAACTGATCCGCGCCTATTATGCGATCCCCGAACAGCAGCGCAAACGCCTGTTCGATCTGGCCCGCGTGCTGTCGGACGCGGCCTGACACCAAGGGCAAGACTTGCCGGGCCTGCCCCGCGCCCCTAGACAGGGCAGGTCCAAGGAGTCACCTGCCATGCCCCGCACGCCCCTCTCGCCCGCCGCAACCCGCGAACTCTGGAGCGTGGCGCATGCGCTCGCCGATGCGGCCCGCCCGGCAACGCTGGCGCATTTCCGCAGCGCGACCCTCAGCGCCGACAACAAACTGGCGGGCGGCTTTGACCCGGTGACGGCGGCTGACCGCGCCTCCGAGGCGGCGATGCGCGCCGTGCTGGCGCGCCTGCGGCCGCAGGACGCCATCCTCGGCGAAGAGGAAGCCGCCAAACCGGGAACCTCGGGCCTGACCTGGGTCATCGACCCGATCGACGGCACGCGCAGCTATCTGTCCGGCACCCCGACCTGGGGCGTGCTGGTGGGACTGGCGGATCAGCACGGCCCGTTGCTGGGCATCATCGACCAACCCTATATCAAGGAACGCTTCTGGGGCGGGCTGGGCGAGGCTTTTGTCGAAGGGCCGATGGGGCGGGCGCCACTGCGCTCCCGCGCGGCGCGGCCCCTGAACGAGTCGATCCTCTATTCGACCTTTCCCGAGGTCGGCACCCCGGCCGAGGGCGCAGCCTTCCGCCGGGTGGTGCCGAACACCCGCCTCACCCGCTATGGCACCGACTGCTACGGCTATGCCCTGATCGCCGCCGGGCAGATTGACTTGGTGATCGAGGCCGGACTGCAAACCTATGACGTCATGGCGCCCATCGCCGTGATCGAGGCCGCGGGCGGGCTGGTGACCAATTGGCAGGGCGGCAAGGCGCATCAGGGCGGGCAAGTGCTGGCAGCCGCCAATGCCGCGATCCACGCCGAGGCGCTGGCGCTGCTGAACGGCTGAAGAAGGGGGGCGCTGCCCCCCGTCGCCGTTCCGGCGACTCCCCCCGGGATATTTTCAGAGCAAAGAAAGCAGGGCGGCGGCAAGCGGCGCGCCCGGCAAGGGGTCGCGCCGCCGTCTTCGCTCACGGTCATCGGCGTCCCCGCCTGTACCGTGAGGCCAGTCTTGCGGCTCAAGGTTGAGACTTGGTTAACGCCCCATCTATGCTCCTCAAATATCCCGGGGGGTGAGCGCGTCAGCGCGAGGGGGGCAGCGCCCCCCTTTCTGGCCCGGTCTCAGCCCCGCGCCGCCAACCGGCCGTTCACCCATGTCGCCGTGATCGCCCGGTCGTCGCCCATCATGATCGTCGGGAACAGCGCTTCCCAAAGGTCGTTGGCCCGGGCCGCGCGCTGGGCGATCACCGGGGTCGAGGCGAGGTCGATCACCGCCAGGTCCGCCTCCATCCCCGGCGCCAGATTGCCGATCTTGTCCCCCAGCCCCAGCGAGATCGCCGAGCCCTGGGTCGCCAGCCACCACAGTTGCGCCGGATGCAGCGCGGTGCCGCGCAGTTGCGCGATGTCATAGGCCGCCGCCATGGTGCGCAGCATGGAAAAGTTCGAGCCGCCGCCGATGTCGGTGGCGAGGCCCACCCGCTGGCCCTCGGCCTTGAGCCCCGCCATGTCGAACAGCCCCGAGCCGATGAAGGCGTTCGAGGTCGGGCAATGGATCAGCGAGGCGCCAGCCTCGCGCAGCCTCGCCCTTTCGCGGTTCGTCAGGTGGATGGCGTGGCCATACAGCCCGCCTTCGCCAAAGAGCCCGAATCCCTCATACACATCGAGGTAATCGCGCGCCTTCGGGAACAGCGATTGCACCCAGGCGATTTCCTCGCGCTGTTCGCTGAGGTGGGTCTGCATCAGGCAATCGCGGTGCTCGGCCCAGAGGGCGCCCAGCGCCTGCATCTGCCCCGCCGTCGAGGTCGGGGCAAAGCGCGGCGTGATGACATAGGACAGCCGGTCCACCCCATGCCAACGGGTCAGCAGCGCCTTGGACTGGTCATAGGCGGTCTGCGCCGTGTCGCGCAGCGTGTCGGGCGCGTTGGTGTCCATGCAGGTCTTGCCGCCCAGCACCCGCATGCCGCGCGCCTGTGCGGCGGTGAACAGGGCATCCACGCTTTCCGGGTGAATGGTGCAAAAGCTGCAGATCGTCGTCGTGCCATGCGCCAGCATCAGGTCAAGGCAGGTCTCGGCGGCGGTCCGTGCATGCCCTGCGTCGCCAAAGCGCGACTCCTCGGGGAAGGTATAGCTGTTCAGCCAGTCGATCAGCCGCTTGCCCCAAGAGGCGATGATCGCGGTCTGCGGGTAATGCACATGGGCATCGACAAAGCCCGCCGAAATCAGCGCGCTGCCATAGTCATGCACCCGGGCCTGCGGATGGGCGCTGCGCAGGGCCTCGGGGTCGCCCAACGCCACGATCCGTCCGTCCTGCACCAGAACACCCTGTCGGGCGCTGTGCAACGCGGCCTCGGAGCCTTGGACGAACGGGTCGGCGGCAAAGCCGAGGGTCTGGCCGATGAGCAGGTCGGGCATGATGAGCCTTTCAACAAAGCCGGGAAACCCTTTATCGCGTGAGCGTTTGCGCATAACAACCTCTGGCATGGCCGATTCTGATGGTGCAGTTCGGCGAAAGACTCTCAGGCAGGAGGCGAAAATGGCGGAAATGGACCCCGGCGCCGCGATCCCGTCCGATGAGGGTGACCTGACCGCCGCGCGCTTTGCCACGGTGCTGGCCGCGGTCGAGGCCGCGGATGCCGCGGCGGTCGCGGCGGCGCTGGAGCCCCTGCACCCGGCCGACATCGCCGACCTGCTGGAACAGATCAGCGCCGCCGACCGGCGGGCGCTGCTGGCGCTTTATGGCCGCGAGATCGACGGCGAGGTGTTGTCGGAACTCGACGAGGCGATCCGTGAAGAGGTGATCGAGGCCCTGCCGCGCGAGGTGCTGGCCGAGGCGGTGCGCGAACTCGACACCGACGATGTGGTCGATATCCTTGAAGACCTCGAACAATCCGAGCAGGATTTCATCCTCGAAGCGCTGGAAAGCGATGACCGCGCGGCGGTGCAAAGCTCGATGGCCTGGCCCGAGTATTCTGCCGGGCGTCTGATGCAGTCGGAAACCGTCGCCGTGCCGCAGGACTGGACAGTCGGGCAGGCGATCGACTTTCTGCGCGCGGCCGAAGAACTGCCGGACCAGTTCTATCACGTCCTCCTGGTTGATGTGCGCCACCGGCCGGTGGCCTATTGCACGCTGGGCCGGGTGCTGGCGTCGCGGCGCGACATCGCGCTGACCGAGATCGCCGAGGACAGTTTCCGCACCATCGAGGCCGACGAGGAAGAGAGCGAGGTGGCGCATCTCTTCAACAAGTATCACCTGATCTCGATGCCGGTGGTGGATGGCGCCGGGCGGCTGGTCGGGGTCATCACCATCGACGACGCGATGAACGTGCTGGACGACGAGCACGAAGAGGACGTCCTGCGCATGGCCGGTGTGCATGATGAGGCGGCGCTGTCGGACAGTGTTTTTGCCACCATCAAGGGGCGGCTGCCCTGGCTGGCGGTCAATCTGGTCACGGCGCTGGCGGCGTCGAGCGTGGTGGGCCTGTTCGCCGATACCATCAGCGCGCTGGTGGCGCTGGCGGTGCTGATGCCCGTGGTCGCCTCGATGGGCGGCAACGCCGGTACGCAGACGATGGCGGTGACCGTGCGCGCGCTGGCCACGCGTGAACTGACGGCGACCAACGCGCTGCGCATCATCCGGCGCGAGTTTGCCGTGGGGGCGCTGAACGGCGTGGTGATGGGCAGCGGCACGGCGCTGGTGGCGACGCTGTGGTTCGGCCTGCCGCTGCTGGGTCTGGTGATCGGTCTGGCGATGCTGGGCACGCTGACCGTCGCGGCGCTGGGCGGGATCGTCATTCCGATGCTGCTCAACCGGCTCAAGATCGACCCGGCGCTGGCCTCCGGGCCCTTTGTCACCACGGTGACCGATGTGGTCGGGTTCTTTGCCTTTCTGGGCCTTGCCTCGGTGCTGTTGCTGTGAGCATCGACCAGATCAAGGCCGAGGCCCGCAAGGCCGCCTTTGCCGCCCGCAAGGCCGTGTTCGGCACCGGGCGCGACGCCGCCGCGCAGGCGCATCTGCGCGCCGCGTTGGCGGCCCATGGCCCGGCGCCGCTGTCGGGCTATCTGCCGATCCGCACCGAGATCGACCCGGTGCCGGTGATGGCCGCGCACTCCGGCCCGGTCGGTGTGCCGGTGATCCCCGGCCCGGCGATGGCGCTGCGGTTCCACCTCTGGACCCCCGATTGCGTCCTGGTGGATGGGCCGTTTGGCGCCCGAGTCCCGGCCGCAGGCGTGGCGATGGTGCCGCGCCTGCTGATCGTGCCGATGCTGGCCTTTGATGCGCGCGGCTATCGGCTGGGCTATGGCGGCGGGTTCTATGACCGCACGCTGGCCGCGCTGCGCGCCGCCGGGCCGGTGACGGCGCTGGGCTTTGCCTTTGACGCGCAAGAGGTGGCCGACGTGCCGACCGACGCCTATGACCAGCGCCTCGACGGCGTGGTCACCGAAAGCGGCCTCAGGCTGTTCGCCTGAGGCACGCGGTCAGGCGCTGCCTGTCACTCCAGACACAAGGTCTCGCGCCGACCGGGGGCAGTGAACACCTCCTGACAGCCGAACAGCGGCTGGAACGGCGCGCAGGTGCCCGAGCGGGCCAGACAGACCCCCTCGCAATCGCTGGCGCTGGTGCAGGTCGCCCCGGCATCGCGCGTCGGCAACACGCAGGAATAGATCCCGTTGCCGCGCGGCGTCATCTGCCCGCCTTCGCGCAGGCAGGCCGCGCGTTGCTGCGCCAGCAACGGCGAAACCGGCTGCGCGGGCACCGGCACGGCTGAGGCTGGCTCTTGAACCGGCGCCACCTCGGGCAGGTCCTCCAGCGGGGTTTCCAGCACCACCGGTTCGGCGGCGCGCGGCGGGGCAGCGGGCGGCGGCAGCGGTTCGCAGCCAGCCAGCGCAGTCAGTGTCAGCAGAAGGATCAACAGATGTCGCATGATATCCTCAGAACGGCAGGGGATGAGAGCGGTGCAGCCGGTCGAGTCCGGCCACCACCTCGGGGCTCAGGCGGGCCTGCAGCGCCGGAAGCTGGCGCGCCAGTTGCGCCGCCGTCGTGGCGCCCAGGATGGGGATGGCCCGAAAGGGCCGCGTGCGGTGCCAGGCCAGCGCCATGACCACCGGGTCCAGCCCGTGCTCACGCGCCAGCCCCAGATAGGCCGCCACGGCGTCGAACACCCGCGGTGTGATGCGCCCGCTCAGATCCGGGTTGATCGACCGCCGCGAGGCCTCGGGCGTCACGTCGCCCGCGTATTTCCCGGTCAGCAGGCCCGCAGCCAGCGGCGAGAAGGCCAGCAGCGGCACCCCCTCCATCACGCAGGCCTCGGCCAGATCGGTGTCGAACACCCGGCACAGCAGCGAATATTCGTTCTGGATCGAGGCGATACGCGGCAATCCCTGCTCGTCCGAGGCGCGCAGCCATTGAGACAGGCCCCAGGCGCTCTCGTTCGACAGGCCGAACTGGCCGATCTTGCCCTCGGCGATCAGCGCGGCGGCCTCGGCCAGCACGGCCTGCACCTGCGCGCGCATGGCGGCGGCGTCACCGGGCGGCGCATAGGTCCAGTGCTTGCGAAAGTGATACGATCCCCGGTCCGGCCAATGCAGCTGATACAGGTCGATGTGGTCGCAGCGCAGCCGCGTCAACGAGGCCTCGACCGCCGCGCGCAGCCGCGCCGCGCCGACCGGCGGCGCCCCACCCGCGATCACCGCGCTGCCGATGCCGGTCACCTTGCTGGCCAGCACCAGCCGCCCGCGTCCGCCCCGTGCGGCGATCCACTCGCCGATCACTGATTCGCTCAGGCCCAGCGTTTCGGCGCGGACCGGGTTGACCGGATACATCTCGGCGGTGTCGAGGAAATCCAGCCCGTGCTCCAGCGCCATGTCGATCTGCCGATGCGCCTCGGCCGCCGGGGTCTGGTTGCCCCAGGTCATCGTGCCGAGGCAGAAGGGCGGCACCGGCGGTCCGGAATGCGCCCACGGACGGCCGAGCGGAAGCTTGTCCATCATTGTTTCCTTTTGGGAAACAACCTTAGCGACAGAGCGGGAATTGGCAAGGCATGGCGTGCGCATCGCGACAAATATTGAGAACATAAAGCGAACATGCTAGACAGACGCATGCCTGATGCCGCCCCCCTTTCCCCCGTGCCCCCCCTGGCCCCGCTGGGGCCGATGACACTGGCCCGCGGCCGCGTGCACGAGATCTGCGGCCCGGCGCGCCATACGCTGGCGGCGCTGGTGGCCGGCGCGGCGCAGCCCGAGGGGCCGGTGCTCTGGCTGCGCCCCGGCTGGCGGGCCGAGCGGCTGGGCGCGCAGGGTCTGGCGCGGCTGATGCCCGATCCCGGCGCGCTGATCGTCGTGCCCTGCAAGGCGCCGGTCGATGTGCTCTGGGGCATGGAAGAGGCGCTTCGCTCGGGGGCGGTGGCGCTGGTGGTGGCCGAACTGGCCGACCCGCCCGACCTGCGCCAACTGCGCCGCCTGCATCTGGCGGCGGGTGACGGGCTGGCGCGCAACCGGCAGGCCGGGCGGGCACTGCCGGCGCCGCTGGGCCTCGTGCTGGCGGCCGAGAGCGCCGACAGCCGCATCACCGGGGTCGAAAGCCGCTGGGCGCTGCATCCGCTGCCGCCCTCGGCACAACCCGAGGGCGGCCTGACCAGCCCCGCGCTGCGCGCCTCGGGCCGCTGGCGCCTCGCCCGGCTGCTGATGCGCGGCCTGCCGCCCCAGGACTGGGACCTGCAGGGCCACACGCCGCTATCCGCCCTGCAAGACCGCGCGCCGCACATCGCCGACCCTGAAATCCCCGAACCCGCCGCCCGCATCTTTGCTCTTCAAATATCCTCAGGGGGGTGAATTTGCGCAGCAAAGAGGGGG
>CALESR010000175.1 GCA_937907485.1 uncultured Paracoccaceae bacterium
AGGGTGGCGCCGCTGACCGTGAGTCGGTGCTGGCGCTGGTGCGGGATCTGGCGGCGCGCGATGGGTGATGCGGCGTTGGCCGACCGAATCGACGGCGTCCGCCAGTTGGGCGGCGTGGTGCGCGCGATGACCGGCATCGCCGGGGCCCGCGCGCGCACCGCCCGCGCGCAGATCGCCGCTGTCGAAGGCTATGCCGCCAGTCTGGGCGCATCCCTCAGGCAGGCACGCGCGCTGGCTGGAGTGGCGGGGCCGCCCCCAGAGATGCGTCCGGCGCTGGTGGTGTTCTGCGCCGAGCAGGGCTTTGTCGGCGGCTTTTCCGACCGGGTGCTGGACGCTGTCACCCCGGCGGCGGCCGACCTGTTCGTGATCGGCAGCCGGGGTCTGGCCCTTGCACAGGCGCGCGGGATCGTGCCGGTCTGGTCGGCGGCGATGCCGTCGCGATCGGCCAGTCTGCCGAGCTTTGCCGACAGCCTTATGACGGCGCTTCTGGCGCAAGGCCTGCCGCGACAGATCGGCGTGCTGCGCACCCTTTGGGCGCAGGGGCAGGGCCGGGTTGATCGGCAGGTCCTGTTCCCGCTGTCACCTGAGGCGCCGATGCAGGTGGCCTCGTCGCCCCTGACCAATCTTCCCGCCGCCGATCTGGTCGCCGCCATCACCCTCGACGCCTTGCACGCCGGCCTGACCCGCGCAGCCCTGGAGGCCTTTGTCGCGGAAAACGAGGCACGCCGCAGCGCGATGTCTGCCGCCACCCGCCAGATCGAGGACGAGTTGGAAACCCTGCAAGCCCTGTCGCGCCGCCAGCGGCAAGAGGCGATCACGGACGAAATTCTGGAAATCTCGGCCGGTGCCCGCGTCGGTTTGCGCACTCCGGCCTAACCTGAGTCAGTTGCCGCGCTGCGCGGGAGGCTAGCCTGAGGGCCTGTCCACCCAAAGGAGCACGTCATGCCCGCAACCGAAAAACCTGGGTTTCGGTTCCCCTCTGCCTTTACCATCCTCTTCGGCCTGATCGTGCTGGCCGCCGTGCTGACCTGGATCATTCCGGCTGGCCGATATGAGAGGGTCGCCTCCTCCATGTTGGACCGCGATGTGCCCGTTGCCGGCACCTATGCGACGGTCGAGGCCAATCCGCAGGGTCCGCTGGACGTGATCCTGGCGCCGATTGCCGGGTTCTATGATCCCGTCAGCTATGCCGCGAATGCGATTGATGTGTCGCTGTTCGTGCTGATCATCGGCGGGTTTATCGGGGTGGTCACGGCGACGGGCGCGATTGACGCCGGCATCGCGCGGGCGATGGCGCGGCTGAAGGGGCGGGAAACCTGGATGATCCCCTTCCTGATGGCGCTGTTCGCGCTGGGGGGCACGACCTATGGCATGGCCGAGGAGACGCTGGCGTTTTACGTCCTGCTGATCCCGGTGATGATCGCCGCGCGCTATGATGCGCTGACGGCGGTGGCGGTGATCCTGCTGGGCGCGGGGGTGGGCGTGCTGGGGTCGACGATCAACGCCTTTTCCACCGTCATTGCCTCGGATGCCGCCGGGGTCAGCTTTGCCGACGGGATATGGCTGCGGCTGGGGGTTCTGGTCGTGTGCTGGTTGGTCAGCGTGGCCTTTGTCATGCGCTATGCGGCGCGGGTGCGGGCCGATCCGACCAAGTCACTGGTCTATGACCACAAGGCCACCAACGAGGCGCATTTCCTGACCGCGGCCCCGGCGCAAACCGCCAGTTTCACCGGGCTGCACAAGGTTGTGCTGGCGCTGTTCGGACTGACCTTTGGGGTGATGATCTGGGGCGTGTCGCTGGGCGGCTGGTGGATGGCGCAGATGAGCGGGCTGTTTCTGGCCGCCGCCATCGTCATCGGCATCGTCGCGCGGCTGGGCGAGGGGCGGCTGGTCGAGTCCTTCGTGAACGGCGCTCGCGATCTTTTGGGCGTGGCGCTGATCATCGGGCTGGCGCGCGGAATCGTGGTGGTGATGGATGCCGGGCTGATCACCGACACCATCCTGCACGCCGCCGAAACCAGCGTTGCCGGGCTGACGCCCACGGCGTTCATTCTGGTAATCTACTGGATCGAGGTCGGGCTGTCGTTCCTCGTGCCATCCACCTCAGGCCTTGCCGTTCTGTCGATGCCCATTCTGGCGCCGGTGGCCGATTTCGCCGGGGTCCAACGCGATCTGGTGGTGACGGCCTTTGCCACCGCCAGTGGCCTTGTGAACTTGGTCACGCCCACCTCGGCGGTGGTCATGGGCGGGTTGGCCATTGGGCGCGTGCCCTATGAACGTTGGCTGCGGTTCATCTGGCCGCTGCTGCTGGTCCTGACCGCCATCATCATGGCTGCGCTTGGCCTGTCCGCCGCGCTGGGAGCCCCCGCATGACCCTGACCTATGGAGTCCATTCCGAAGCCGGCAACCTGCGCCGCGTTCTGGTGCATCGCCCGGGGTCGGAAATAGCGCGGCTGACGCCCGCCAATGCCGCCAGCCTGCTGTTCGACGATGTGCTCTGGGTGAAACAGGCGCGGATTGATCACATGGCCTTTGTCGATGCCCTGCGCGAACGCGGGGTCGAGGTGGTGCTGCTGCGCGAGATGCTGGAGGAAGTGCTGACCAACCCAAAGGCCCGCCGCTGGCTGCTCGAGGCGCGCATCAGCGATGATACTGTGGGGGTGGGCCTGTCCGACGATCTGCTGGCCTGCTTGATCGAGATGCCGGCAAAGCCCCTGTCGCATATCCTGATCGGCGGGATGAGCCGCGCCGATCTGCCTATCCCGGAGGCCGGGGTTGTGGTGCCCATGCTGCGCGACGAGGATTTCCTGCTGGCGCCGATGCCCAACACCATCTTTACCCGCGATTCCAGTTGCTGGATCTATGGCGGCGTCACCCTGAACCCGATGTTCTGGCCTGCGCGACGACTGGAGACGCTGAACCTGGCCGCGATCTACAAGTTCCACCCCGATTTCGCGACCGCCGACTTTCCCATCTGGTTCGGCGATCCTATGGCCGATTATGGCCCCGCCACACTGGAGGGCGGCGATGTCATGCCCATCGGCAATGGTGTCGTGCTGATCGGCATGGGCGAACGCACCACGCCGCAGGCGGTGGGGCAGGTGGCCCGCGCGCTGTTTGCCGGGGGCGCGGCCGAACGGGTCATCGCCTGCCAGTTCCCGCGCGCGCGCGCCTCGATGCACCTCGATACCGTCTTCACCTTTTGCGATCGCGATCTGGTGACGGTTTTTGCCGAGGTGACCGACGCCATCCAGACTTATTCCCTGCGTCCCGACGACAAGGGCGGTGTCACCATCACCGCCGAAACCGCGCCGTTCCTTGAGGTGGTGGCGGGTGCCCTTGGCCTGAAGCGGCTGCGCACCGTGCCCACCGGCGGCGATGCGTATGAATCCCAGCGCGAACAATGGGATGACGCCAACAACCTCTTGTGCATCAGCCCCGGCGTGGTGGTGGGGTATGAGCGCAATGAGCATTCCAACACCCTACTGCGCAAGGCCGGGGTGGAGGTCATCACCATCTCGGGCGCTGAACTGGGCCGGGGGCGCGGTGGCTCGCATTGCATGACCTGCCCGCTGATCCGCGACGCCCTTTGAAAGGACCATACCATGCCGCAATCCCTGCACGGCCGCAGTTTCCTGAAACTGCTCGATTTTACCGGCGATGAGTTGCGCTTCCTGCTGCGTCTGGCGGCGGATCTGAAAACCGCCAAGGCGACGGGCACCGAACGCCAGTTGCTGAAGGGCAAGACCATCGCACTGATTTTCGAGAAGGACAGCACCCGCACCCGCAGCGCCTTCGAGGTCGCGGCCTTCGATCAGGGGGCGCATGTCACCTATCTGGGGCCCTCGGGCAGCCATATCGGCACCAAGGAGACGATGAAGGACACGGCCCGCGTGCTGGGTCGGTTCTATGACGCCATCGAATACCGGGGATTTGGGCAGGACAGTGCCGAAGTGCTGGCCCGTCACGCCGGGGTGCCGGTCTACAACGGGCTGACCGCCGAGTTTCACCCCACGCAGGTTCTGGCCGACCTGGTGACTATGCGCGATTTCACGCACAAGCATCTTTCGGACACGTCCTTTTGCTTTCTGGGCGATACCGGCGGCAACATGGGGTCCTCGCTGATGGTGGGTGCGGCGCTGATCGGCATGGATATTCGCCTCTGCGGCCCACAGGCGCTGTGGCCCGAAGCCGCGCTGCTGGAGCAGTGCCGAAAGCTGGCCGAAACCACCGGCGCGCGCATCACCCTGACCGAAAAGCTGGCCGAAGGGGTTGAGGGCTGCGATTTCGTCTATACCGATGTCTGGGTGTCGATGGGCGAGCCCGAGACTGTCTGGGCGGACCGCATCGCGCTGCTGTCACCCTATATCGTGACGCAGAAGGTCATGGACCTGACCGGCAACCGGCATGCCAAATTCCTGCACTGCCTGCCCGCCTTTCACAACCGCGACACGGTGACGGGGGAAAAGGTGTTCCAGACCTATGGGTTGGAGTGCATGGAGGTTACCGACGAGGTCTTCGAATCCCCCGCCTCGGTGGTGTTCGATCAGGCGGAAAACCGGCTGCATTCCATCAAGGCGGTGCTGGTCGCCACCATAGGGGGCTGAGATGCGCATCGTCGTGGCCCTTGGCGGTAATGCCCTGTTGAAACGCGGCCAACCCATGACGCCCGAGGCGCAGCACACCAATGTGCGCATCGCCGCCGTGGCGCTGGCCGATCTGGCGCGTGATCACACGATCATCGTGGCGCATGGCAACGGGCCGCAGGTGGGGCTGATGGCCTTGCAGGCGGCGGCCTATGCCCCCGGCACGCCCTGGCCGCTGGATATTCTGGGGGCCGAGACCGAAGGCATGATCGGCTATCTGCTGGAGCAGGAGTTGATGAACGCCCAACCCCCTGGAACCGATTGCGCCACGCTGCTGACGCGGGTTCTGGTCGATCCTGACGATCCCGCCTTTGGCCAACCGACCAAGCCCATCGGCCCGATCTATTCTCTGGCCGATGGTCAGTCGGCGCAGGCGCAGCATCATTGGGCGATGGTCGAGGAGAGCAAGGGCCAATTGCGCCGCGTCGTCCCCTCGCCCCTGCCGGTCGAGATTTTGGGTCTCGGCCCCATCCGTCTGCTGGTCGAGGCCGGGGTCTGTGTGGTCTGCGCGGGCGGCGGCGGCATCCCCGTCGTGCGCCGTCAGGACGGGCGGATGGAGGGGGTCGAGGCGGTCATCGACAAGGACCGCACCGCCAGCCTGCTGGCCCGCGCGCTGGGGGCCGATGCGCTCTTGATGCTGACGGATGTTGACGCGGTCTATCGCGACTGGGGCAGGCCGGATCAATCGCCCATCGCCACGATCACCCCTGATGCGCTGGACGGCATGGAGTTCGCCGCCGGCTCGATGGCGCCAAAGATCGCCGCCGCCTGCGACTTCGTGCGGGCCGGGGGGGCGCTGGCCGGGATCGGCCGCTTGCAGGACGCGCGCCACATTCTGGAGGGGCAGGCGGGCACGCAGGTGCGCCTGACGCCCTTTGCCGCGCTGGCCTAGCGCAGATCAGCCCGGCGGCGGGCCGGGTGTGGCACTGTCTGACCGTTCGGTGCGACTGCGCACCCCGAAAGGACAAAGATCATGGGAATTCACGGAAAAACCATTGCAACACTGGGGCTTGCAGGCGCGCTGGCGCTGGGGGCGTGCAGCTATCCCGATGGCAGCGTCAACCGGCCGGGAAGCGGCATGCTGATCGGTGGACTGACGGGCGCGGCGGCCGGGCAGATCATCGGCGGCAATACCGAGGCCAGCCTGATTGGCGCCGCCCTCGGCGCTGCGGTAGGCGGCGGGATCGGTGCCAGCTTGGCGGCGCAGGAACGCGAGTTGCGCGGATCGCTGGCGGGCAGCGGCGCCGAGGTCACCAACACCGGCACTGACCTGCGGGTAATCCTACCCGAGGCCGTCACCTTCCGCACCGATTCCTCGGTCGTCGATTCCGGGTTCCGCCCGGCACTTCGGCATGTGTCGTCCAGCCTGCAACGCCACCCCGATTCGCGCGTGCGAGTGATCGGCCATACCGACAATGTCGGCACGGCGGCCTATAACAACACCCTCAGCCAGGAACGCGCCATGGCCGTGGCGCGGGTACTCATCGAGACCGGCACCGATGCCGGGCGGGTCAGTGTCGCCGGGCGCGGGCTGCATGAGCCCGTTGTCTCGAATGCCACCGCAGCGGGCCGCGCGCAGAACCGCCGGGTGGAAATCGTAATTACGCCGAACGGGTAAGGCGGTTTTCGGCGGTTTGAAAACGAATCGGTGCGGGGCAAACCTGTATCAGCCCCGCGCCGCCGACCCCTGCTAGGGTCATGAGTGACGGCAAGAACGATCCGCCGTCAGCCGTTTGTTCGCAGAACGGCGAAGCCCCCGCGTTGGTCGTTTGCCGACCCCCCGGCCCACGCTGGGGCTTTTCCCCATCGAACAGACCCTGGAAAGGACCAGAGCCATGGACAACAAAACCCCCTCGACCCCCGGCAAGATCGCCACGGACAACGCCGCCACCCGGATGACGGCCGTGAAGTCCGATTGGGATGCGGCGCCGGATGGTCCAAAGAAGGATGCCGCGCTGACCCACTTCCAGGCAGCGCAAAAGGCCCAGACGGCCAAGAATGATGCCGAATGCCACCGCGAACTTGACGCGGCCAAGCACGCGCTGGTGTAAACCGGCCAGCCCCTCCGGCCAAAGGGCCGGGGGGCGCTCAGCGTAAAAGCGGGCCTTCGTGGTCCAGATATTCCGGGTCGAACCCGGCCAGCGCGATCAGGCCTGCAAGGTCATCAAAGGCGACGCGGCCCTTCTGGAACGTGACCAGACCCTCTTCGCGCAGGTGGCGCAGCACGCGGTTGACATGCACCGCACTCAGGCCCAACGCATCGGCCATGTGATATTGCGTCAGCGGACAGTCAAAGCCGGTCTTGTCGCCCACCCCTACCAGTTTCAGCCGTGAACCCAGTTCCAGCAGGAAATGCGCCATGCGCACCTCGGCTGACCGGCGGCCAATGTTGACAAGGTGCTCGACCACCATCGCCTCGTCGCGCGAGGTTGCCCAGAGGATCGCCGTCGCCAGCCGCGGCGCGGTGGCAAAACCCTCCAGCAGGTCCGAGGTCAGCACTTCCGAGGCCTCGATCTGCGTCACCGCTTCGGTGCTGTGGTCGGACGTGCGCAGCAGGATGCTGCGCAGGCCCAGAAAATCGCCCGGAACCTGAAAATCCACGATCTGCCGCTCGCCATCGGGGAGCACCTTGAACGAGCAGGCCCAGCCTTCGGCCAGGATGAAAGCCGAGGTGTTGCTCTGGCCTTCGTGGATCATCTCATGCCCGGCCAGAAACGTCCGGCGACGGCGGTGAAAGCGGGCAAGTGTTTCCAGATCCTCGGCCCCCAGGGCGACAAAGGCCGACAGTTTCTTGGTCAGGGGGCTTTGATGGATCGGCATGGCGGTGTCCAGCGAGGATCGGCAGCAAGGCGCCTTGGATCGGGGTTAGCCCGGATTTCTGGCCGCGATGCTGCTGTGGATCAGTTCATCCTAGCAGATCGCGACTAGGATAACGAGGCATTCCGACTTAGCGATGTTGAGGGTGCGCCCCACATCCGTCTTGAAAGCCCATGATCATGCCCCTGCCCAATGACATCGCCGGACGCGCCGCGCTTTCCATCTGTGAATCGCTGCTGCTCGCCCTGAACGATCGCAACATCCTGCCGGAGAACGAGATTGTCGGCATCTTGAGGGATGCCTCTGCCGCGCATGAATTCGCGCCGGACCTCGCGCAGGGTGAAACCCATACGGCCGTCGCGGCACTGATCAACGGAATTCTGGCGGGCGGCAATTCGGTCCGGCGACGCTGACAGGGGCTAGACCCGCCCGGTCAGCACCAGCACGATCAGGATAATCACGATCAGACCCAGCCCGCCGCTGGGCGCGTAGCCCCAGCTGCGGCTGTGGCCCCAGGTCGGCAGCGCGCCGAGCAGCATGAGGACGAGGACGACGATCAGAATCGTTCCCAGCATTTGGCATTCCTTGCTTTTCGAAGTTGGGGTCAAGAGGCCCTGCCGTATGAGGGACACCGTACGGCAGGGCCATTCGACAGGCGCAATCAGCCCTTTTTCAGGGCGTCCTTGGCCTTGCCGAATTCCGTCTGGATCACGCCTTCGGCTTTTTCGATCACGCCTTCGGCTTCCAGCGATTTGTTGCCGGTCAGTTTGCCTAGGCCTTCCTTGACGGTGCCGGCGGCTTGTTTGGCGGTGCCTTTGATGCGGTTCTTGTCCATGATGTTCTCCTGAAGGTTGGGGTCAGCGCCGCCGTGACAGAACATAGGCGGCAACCAGAGCTGCGAGTGGCAGCAGAGGCGCGGCGGATCGGGTCGCGCCGGTAACGATCGCCAGATCGGTGACCGCCTGAAGGCCCGCCGCCTCGATCCGGCGCTGGTCGCGCGCGGCGCGGTGGCGGCCCAGCAACAACACGGCCAGCGCCAGCAACGCAAAGCCCGCTGCAAAGGCGCTGGCGGCCAGCGGAAAACCGGCCACCCGGCTCAGTAGCACCAGTCCCGCCGCCGTCAGCAGCCCCGCCGCCACGCTTGCCAGCCCCAGCGCGGCCAGGGTCAGCGCCGTCTGTTCCTCGGCCCGCCGCAGCGAGGCGGTCAGCAGCGTGCGCACCGGCTTCCACAGCAGCGGGTCCATGCGGATCAGGCCTTTCGCGCGACCAGGCCCAGCAACAGGCCGACGCCCACCGCCAAGCCAACGGCGGCAAGGGGATGGTCCAGCACGGTATTGGTGGCCGTGGTGCGCGCGTCATGGCCGCCGCGTTCGATCTGTTGACCGGCGCGGCTGAGGCCCTTGGTGACGTCCTCGGACAGGGTATCGACCAGTTTCGACAGATCGGCGCGCAGCGAGGCGATCTGGTCGCTCAGATCGCCCGAAGGCAGGGCAGCTTTGAAGGCAGCAGTTGGGGAAGCGGTCATGGGGTCTCTCCCTTGGGGATTCTCGCGCCGGAGGGTGCCGGGGCTCACATCGGCGGTTTGGGTTTTCGCCGCATGTCCAACCCTTAGGCGACTGAGCCGGGTCGCGGGCTGATCCACGTCAGCAGGCTCGCGCGTAATTCGGGGGATACCTTGGTGGGCGTGCATCAAACGTCACTCGCCTTTGGAAAGGTCGAAGCCCATGTCACAATCCAATATCCTCGGTCTGGTTGCCCTCGCGCTGGGGGCGGTGCTGCTGTTCTTCGCGTGGCGCGCGTCGAATGCGCCGATCGAACAAGTGTCCGAGGCCCTGACCGGCCGCTATACCGGCAACACCACATGGTTCATCGTCGGCGGCGTGATCGGCATTGTTGGCGGCGCGGCATTGCTCCTGCGCGGCGCGATGCGCGCCTGATGCGGGCAGGGGCCTGCACCTCGCAGGCCCCGCCTGTCAAATAGCCGCGACCGCCTGCGCCAGCAGATCGCGCACCCCGCCCGCCACTGTGTGCAGCGCCGGGTTCGGAATCGCC
The DNA here is from genome assembly GCA_937907485.1 of uncultured Paracoccaceae bacterium. Lineage (GTDB taxonomy): Bacteria > Pseudomonadota > Alphaproteobacteria > Rhodobacterales > Rhodobacteraceae > Pararhodobacter. The sequence goes on from CALESR010000175.1 coordinate 9,516, forward strand.
TGCATCGAGGCCACGGGGTCGACGGCGCTGACCTCGATCCCGCCGTCAACTTCGCGCAAGATGACGTTGCAGGGCAGCATCGCGCCTACGCGCGGTTCAAGTCCGATGGCCTGATACGCCAGTTTCGGGTTGCAGGCGCCCAGAATGCGATAGCCCGGCATCGCCACGCCCAGCTTTGCGTGCATCGTGGCCTGCACGTCGATCTGCGTCAGTACGCCAAAGCCTTCCGCGGCCAGCGCCCGCCGGGTGCGCGCGTCAACCGCGTCGAGATCGGCGCCGGCAATCAGGCGATTAAGGGTATAGGTCATGCAAGCCTCCTGTTGGATGATCGGTCACTCCACCGGCGTCTGCTGGTGCGACAGGCGGCGCCATGATGCCCCGTCCCTGACCCAGGTCGAAGCACACAGCGCGCGGTATATCGCCACACCCGGTTTTTCCGCCGCCACTCGATAGGCGAGTACGGCGACATCGCCTCGATGGCTGACGCTGCGCTCCAGCATTTCGATTGATCGCCAGCCGGTGTCGGCCTGTGGATGGGCCCGGGCGGCATCGCCCTGCAGGATGCCGGCGGGATAGGGAAAGATGGTGATCGCGCCGGGCGCGGTGACGGCGCGGGCGGCGTCGCGGCCGCTGGTCCAGAGGGATTCCTCCAGTTGCCAGAGGGCGTCGGCACTCATTCCCCCGCCCCCGGCGCACCCAGTACAAAGGCCTGTGCCAGCATCCAGACAATCACCAGCAGCGCTGCCATAGGCCCCAGCACGGGCATAAGGCCCGCAGGCAGCGCCCCCGCCGCAACCGGCGTTCCTGCCCGCCCGGAGGATTTCGGCAACAGCGCCACCAGCCGCCGCGCCGCGCTGTCGCGTGCCAGCGCCGGCACATCGGCAAAGCGGGCCAGCAACCCCTCCAGCCGGGTCTGCGCGCCCATGCGCGACAGGTCCGCCAGATCGGCGGCCTCGTCCCAAGGGTCAACCTGCAACCGCGCCAACGCCGATAGAACGCTGACCGCAAAGCCCCGACTGTCCTCGCCCAGTGTGGCGTAAAGGAACCCGTCAAACGGCGTGCCGCCTTGCTGGAGGTAATCCATCCTGGACATCGGACCGGCCCCTTTCATGGACATTGACTGCCAGAATAGCCCGCCAGCTCGCGCGTATCCTGACACCGATCAGTATGGAGAGCTCTGCAAAGGCCTAACCTGCAAAGCATCACCCCTGAATGGAGGCCCCAATGCCGCTGCTGAACCTTGTCGTCACGCTGATCGTCGTGGGCGTCCTGCTCTGGTTGGTCAACACGATGATCCCGATGGATCGCAAGATCAAATCCATCCTCAATGTCGTCGTCGTCATTGCGGTGATCCTGTGGATCCTGAACGGGACCGGCATGATGGGCAGTCTGGGATCGATGCGGATCGGCGGGTGATCCCCCCGCTGCGCCGCGCCTTGAGCCAGCCGGACGCCACCTCGCCCGAAGGCCGCGTCCTGACCTCCAAGCGCCACGGTATCTGGAGTGTCACCGTCGATGGTGCCTTTCTGGGCGATTATCACCACCGCGAGGATGCCGAGGCCGCCGCCACACTGGCTCGACTCAACACGACCTGATCGAAAGGCTCGCCATGAAAACGCCGGTTGTCTATTTCCACGACTATGCGCCGCGCCGCGCGTCGTTGTTTTCCGCGACGCCGGGCGAGCGCATCGTCCCGCTGCCTTTGCTGCTGAAGCGCAAGCCGCAGGAAAAGGCCGCCGTACAGGTTGCCGAGAACGAAGGCATGCCACCGAGACCGGCGTAACGAGGTGGAGGAGAAGCCGCCCATGTCCGATCTTTTCGAGGCGACGCCCCGCGCCCGTGGTGACGTTCCGGCCGAGCGGGTCTGCCTGAAATGCAAGGCATCTTTCCCGAGTGACGGTTTCGGCGAACGCCTGTGCAAGCGATGCAAGTCCGGCGGTGGCTGGAAGAACGCAGCGCTCGCACGGGGTCCGCTGGCGCGCGGATGACACGGGTCACGATCAGCCACCGTACGGTCTATACCTATGGCGCGCCGGTGCATCCCGGCCCCCATCGCCTGATGCTGCGCCCGCGCGAAACCCGCGACCTGACGCTGCTGGCCTTTGATCTGCAGATCCAGCCCAATGCCACTGTGACCTGGGCACAGGATGTCAATGGCAATGCCGTCGCTACGGCCCGCTTCGATGGCGCGACGAACGCGCTGACCTTCACCAGTCGTACCACCGTTGATCTGGGCGCGCCGGTCTGGCCGGTGTTCGACATCGCCGCCTCGGCCGTCCGGTTTCCCTTCCGCTATTCCGATGACGAGCTGACCGATCTTGGTGCCCTGCTGCGTCCGCAGTATGCCGACAGCGCCGGTCGTTTGGCGGTCTGGGCTGAAGGTTTCGTGATGCAGCGCCCGACCGATACGCTGTCCTTGCTCAAGGACGCCAGCCTCGGCATTTCAGCGCGCATCGCCTATCAGTCGCGCGACGAGGCCGGAACACAGGGTCCGCTGGAGACGTTGGACCGGGGCTGGGGTTCGTGCCGCGATTTTGCGGTTCTGTTTGCCGAACTGGTGCGGACGCTGGGCTTTGGCGCGCGCATCGTATCGGGCTATCTGGTCGATCCGGCCGACAGCCTGACTGGATCGGCGGGCGCGGGTTCGACGCATGCGTGGGTCGAGGTCTTTGTGCCCGGCGCTGGCTGGATCGCGTTTGATCCGACCAATAGCGCGGTCGGATCCGCCAACCTGATCCCCGTCGCTGTCGCCCGCCACATCAACCAGACAGCGCCGGTCAGCGGCAGTTTTCTGGGCAATCAGGACTCTGCACCGACGTTGTCGGTGCATGTCACGGTCGAAGCCGACTGAACCCGGCACGGCAGATCGCAACGCAGCGGACTGCGTGGCGGGATTTTCTCGGTCCTGATCTTGCTCAGTTGACCGCGCGATACTCGGGCTGGGCCTGAACTTGTTCGCGCGTCGCGTCGATATAGACGCGCAACTCGGTTTGCGCGGCGTTCGACAGGATCGTCAATTCTTTAAACCCGACACTGACCTGCGTGCTGCCCATGCCCAGAAACCCGCCGACACCGATCACCAGAGCGCGGACCTGGCCATCGCTGGACAGCACGACCTCGTTGACCTGACCGATGGCGTCCAGCCCGTCCAGATCGGCGCGCGGCATCAGCATCATGTTGCGGGTCCCTTCCGGGGTTTGGGTCATCTCGCGGCTGGACGCGGTCATGTCGATGGCGGTGCGGCGCGCAAAGACCTCGTGCCCAATCAGTTCCGCGGTGAACAAGTCCGATTGGCCGTGCGCGATCAGAACGCCGTGCAGCGGCGTTGCCGGGGTGGCGGTTTGCGCCAGCGCGAGGCCGGGCAGGCCCAGGGCGATGACGACAGCAGTAGTCGAAAGCAGCAACTTCATGCGGAAAGCCTCCGGGGATGACGGGCCGATCGCCAGTCGACCGCTTGCGCGCCCAACAGATCAGCAACGGCTTGCTGTATCGAATCGTTCCCGAAAATCGCGGCTTGCGCGCGCAGGGCGCGGTGCGCCGGAATTCCGCGGACGGCCCGGAAGCCCGCGCGGGTTGCGCGGTGTCCCGAAAAGGTAGCGTTCAGAACAAGGACTCCCAGGGCATATCACATGGTATCGCCACCCTCATCATGCCTGCCGCCGGGCAAGGACTCCGGCTGTTGCCTGCAACCAAGGCCATTCCGAAGGAGTTGCTGCCATATTTTGACCGACGGGCGCTGCAATTTGCGATCGACGAGGCGATCGAACTGGGGGTCGCGGGGGTCGTGATGGTCATTCATCCAGCCAAGCGCGGGATCCGCGAGTATCTTGCCCCTGACGCCGCGTTGGTCGCGCAACTGCGAGTCTGCGACAAGACCAGTCTGGCGGCCGCGCTGATCGAGATCGAGGTTCCTGCCGAGGTCGACGTGGTGTTTGTCGAACAAGACCAACCTCTTGGACTTGGTCACGCCGTGCTCTTGCCTGATGATCTGGTTTTTGGCCGCTCGTGCCTGCCGGAAATGGCAGAAAGTTATGTCGGCGGTCACATGATCGAGGCGATGGAGGTCGCGCCGGACGAGGCCTGCGCCTATGGCACTTTTCGCCTGCAGACGCCGGCGATTGGCCGCATGGTGGCGGTTTCGGGCATGGTGGAAAAGCCCCAGCCCGGACTGACGCCGTCGCGGCTGGCGGCCGTGGGGCGTTATATTCTGGACCCGGGCATCTTTGCGACGCTGCGCCATGTCGCGCGGGCGGCCGGTAGCGAGATTTAACTGACCGATGCGATTGCGCGCGATGCCGGGCGGGTGCCTTTGAGCGCCTTCCGGTTCAGCGACACGCGGTTCGATTGTGGGCAGCGACGACGGGCTGCTGGGCGCGGCCCTTGCGCGGCACGCCGAGGTGCGGGGCCTCAACGCGTCAGCCGCGACGCTGGCCCTTCATGCACCCGTCGCGCGGACCTGAGTGACCGGAAGCCGAAATTTCGCGGAACGCCCCCGGCTTTTAGCGCGGTTCCAGAATAGGCTGTCGGCAGGATCGGCGCCAAACCGAAGAGGATGCGTCAATGGAATGGGATCAGATCATCGAGAAATGGGCTGTCATGACCCAGCGACTGTGCCAAGATGGTCAGGGCGCGCGTCGCCAGCCCACCGCTCCACGCAACGAGGGGTCTGGTGCGCCCACAGTGCAGCCCGTGGCAAGCACCCTCGCACCCCTCGTCGGCGCATCGCCTGATCCGTGATCCGGGCCTTGTTCGGGCCCGCCACAGGCCGCTGGCAGGGCCGCGCCGCGATCCGCGCCGATCTGTTCGGCGCCGAGCGACTGGAACATCACGCGGTTTCGCTGGCCGGGGCACAACCGGTCACGGATCGCGAGCCACGGGTGGCCTCGCTGATCAGGCGGGTGCGCGAGAATGCCGGTGTGCTGCTGGCCGGATATCGCGCCTGTGCGGCGGCGGTTCAGACCGAGCAGGCGGTGACGCCCGCGGCTGAATGGCAGCTCGACAATTCTCACCTCGT
>CALESR010000176.1 GCA_937907485.1 uncultured Paracoccaceae bacterium
CGCCATGCGCGGCGCTTTGGCGTGGTGCCAAAGGTCGCGCTGTGCGCGCATTCGCAGTTCGGCACGATGGACACCGCGTCCGGGCGCCGGATGCGCGAGGCGATGGAACTGCTCGACGGCATGGGCCTCGATTTCGAATACGAGGGCGAGATGCATGTCGATGCCGCGCTCGATGCCGAATTGCGCGACCGGATCATGCCGCGCTCGCGGTTGACCGGCGCGGCGAATATTCTGGTGTTCCCGAATTCCGACGCCGCCAGCGCCGTGCGCAACATCCTGAAAACCCGCGCCAGCGGGCTGGAGGTGGGGCCGATCCTGATGGGCATGGGCAACCGGGCGCATATCGTCACGCCGTCGATCACCGCGCGCGGCTTGCTGAACATGTCCGCCATCGCCGGGACGCCAGTGTCGGTTTACGGCTGAGTCGGCGCTATCCGCCGGGACTGCAAATCAAGGCGCGGCGGGTTTGCAAACCTGCCGCGCCTTTGGCGTTCTGGGCCGGATCGGGCGTGGCTTTGCAAAGGTTTGCTGTGACCCAATCCCGAATTCTGCAAATTTCCTGTCACCCGCAGCGGTTGTCGCCCGGTAACAGCGTTGCATCAAACCGCCTGCCTGACGTAACTGATCGCAGTTCGTGGAGGAGGACCCGATGACCTATGCCGATCTCTATCGCCGTTCGATCGACGACCCCGAGGGGTTCTGGATGGAGCAGGCTCAGGCCATCGACTGGGTGACCCCGCCGACCCGCGCGCTGTTTGCCGACAACGCCCCGCTTTATGAGTGGTTCAAGGATGCGCAGGTCAACACCTGCTGGAACGCCGTTGACCGCCATGTCGAGGCCGGGCGCGGCAACCAGTTGGCGATCATCCACGACAGCCCGATCACCCATTCGACCAAGGGCATCACCTATAAGGAACTGCAGGCGCGGGTGGCCTCGCTGGCCGGGGCGCTCAGGGCCAAGGGCATTCAAAAGGGCGACCGCGTCATCATCTACATGCCGATGATCCCCGAGGCGCTGGAGGCGATGCTGGCCTGCGCCCGGTTGGGGGCGATCCACTCGGTGGTGTTTGGTGGCTTTGCCGCGCATGAACTGGCCGTGCGCATCGACGACGCCACGCCAAAGGCGATCATCGCCGCCTCCTGCGGGTTGGAGCCGGGGCGCGTCGTGCATTACAAGCCGCTGGTCGATGCCGCCATCGACGCCGCGACGCACAAGCCCGATTTTTGCGTGATCTTCCAGCGCGAACAAGAGGTTGCCAAGCTGATCGAGGGCCGTGACTTTGCATGGCACACCTTCCAGTATGGCGTGGAACCGGCGGAATGTGTGCCGGTCTCGGGCGATCATCCGGCCTATATCCTCTATACCTCGGGCACCACGGGCCAGCCCAAAGGCGTGCTGCGCCCCACGGCGGGCCATCTGGTCGCGCTGAACTGGACGATGAAGGGCCTCTACAACATCGAGGCGGGCGAGGTCTTCTGGGCCGCCAGCGACGTTGGCTGGGTCGTCGGCCATTCCTATATCTGCTATGCGCCGCTGATCGCGGGCGCCACCACCATCGTTTTCGAGGGCAAGCCGGTCGGCACCCCGGACGCGGGCACCTTCTGGCGGGTGATCCAGAACCACAAGGTTCGCAGCTTCTTCACCGCGCCGACCGCCCTGCGCGCGATCAAGCGCGAAGACCCGGAAGGCTTGCTGATCCGCGACTATAACCTCAAGAACCTGCAGGCGCTGTTCCTCGCCGGTGAACGCGCCGACCCCGACACCGTGCAATGGGCGCAGCGGCATCTGGGGATTCCGGTGATCGACCACTGGTGGCAGACCGAAACCGGCTGGTGCATCGCGGGCAACCCGTTGGGCGTGGAACTGATGGACGTCAAGGTCGGCTCGCCCACCGTGCCGATGCCCGGCTATGACGTGCAGGTGCTCGACGAGGGCGGCCATCCGCTGCCTAAGGGCCAGTTGGGCGCCATCGCCATCAAACTGCCGCTGCCCCCCGGCACGCTGCCGACGCTGTGGAACGCCGACGCGCGGTTCCGCAAATCCTATCTCGACCATTTCCCCGGCTATTACGAAACCGGCGACGCGGGTTATGTCGATGCGGATGGCTATGTCTACATCATGGCGCGCACCGACGATGTCATCAACGTCGCCGGGCACCGGCTGTCGACCGGCGCGATGGAGGAAGTCCTCGCCTCGCACCGCGATGTGGCGGAATGCGCAGTGATCGGCGTGGCGGATGAGTTGAAGGGCCAGTTGCCGATGGGCTTCCTGTGCCTGAACAAGGGCGCCAACCGTCCGCATGCCGAGGTGGTCAAGGACTGCGTCGCGCTGGTGCGCGACCGCATCGGCCCGGTCGCGGCGTTCAAGCTGGCGGTGGTGGTGGACCGGCTGCCAAAGACCCGCTCGGGCAAGATCCTGCGCGCGACAATGGCCAAGATCGCCGATGGCGAGGCGTGGAAGATGCCCGCCACCATCGACGACCCGGCGATCCTCGACGAGATCGCCGTGGCGCTGAAAACCCTGGGCTATGCCCGCGACTGATCCGCGCAGGCCGAGTCGAAAAACGCCCTCAAAGGCCCCGCCTGATGCCACGGCGGGGCCTTTGTCATGCCGGAATTGGCATTCATCCCTTGATTGTGCCATCGTTCCGCCGCAATCTGCTGGTGTGGTGGTTAACGGTGTGAAAACTAACAATTATGGATGACATGATCTTCCCGAGGTCCTCTGACCGCTCGTCCCCTGCGATCGAGCCTTCGGCGCTCGCGCAATTGTTCGCGATGGGCGGCGACGAGCTGCGCATTGCGCTGCGGGCTCAACTGCTGACCGATTTCTCGCGTCTGCGCGAGGCCGTGGCGCAGCGTGACCCGCAAAAGACCGGGCGCGCGATCCATGAACTCAAGGGGTTGGCGGGCACCGTGGGCGCGCATCGGCTTGCCGACCTGTCGCGTCGGCTCGATGGCATGGGCAGCGATCTGCGCGGCGAGGCGCGCTCGGTGCTGACCGAGGCATTGCGGCTGGAGATCGACGCGGTGCTGGCCGTGCTGCGCGAAACCGGCGAGGGCAAGCCCACCGCATGAGTTCCAGCGCCCTCTCCGACACGATCCTTCTGATCGAAGATACCCCCTCGCTGCAGATGATCTATGCGGCGGCGCTGACCCGCGCCGGGTTTGCGGTCGCCGCCTGCGGCACTGCCGCCGAGGGCATGGCAGCCTTT
>CALESR010000177.1 GCA_937907485.1 uncultured Paracoccaceae bacterium
ACCTGGGCGCGCACGACACCCGGCTGACCAACCGCCCCCCCGCCCGCGCCGAGGCGCTGGCCGCCGAATTCGGCCTTACCGCCTACGCCTGGTCCGACCGGGCCGCCATGCTCGCGGGCTGCGACACCCTGATCAATGCCACCTCGCAGGGCATGGTCGGCAACCCTCCGCTCGACCTCGATCTTTCCGCGCTGCCGCCGCAGGCCATTGTCAACGATCTCGTCTATACCCCGCTGGAAACCCCGCTGCTGGCCGCCGCGCGCGCCCGGGGCAACCCGGTGATCGACGGCCTCGGGATGCTCCTTCATCAAGCTGCCCCCGGGTTCGAGCGCTGGTTCGGCGTTCGGCCCGTGGTCGATGCCGATCTGCGCGCGGCGGTGTTGGGATGAGCCTGATCCTCGGCCTCACCGGTTCGATCGGCATGGGCAAGTCCACGGCCAGCGGCTTTTTCCGCGAGGCTGGCGTCCCGGTCTGGGATGCCGATGCCGCTGTGCATGACCTCTATGCGCCCGGCGGCGCCGCTGTCGCACCGCTGAGCGCCCTGCACCCCGAGGCTTTGAAAGACGGCGCGATCGACCGCAGCGCCCTGCGCAACTGGATCGCCCGCGACCCCGACGCCCTGCGTCAGATCGAGAGCATCGTGCACCCGCTGGTCGCCAGGTCCCGCGCTGACTTCCTGCAGCAGCAGGCGGGCGAACCCCTGGTGGTGCTCGACATCCCGCTGCTTTTTGAAGGCGGCGGCGCTGCCCTTTGTGACGCCACCCTCGTCGTCAGCGCCCCGCCTGAGGTGCAGCGCGCCCGCGTCCTCGCCCGTCCCGGCATGACCGAGGTGCATTTCGCCACCATTCTGGCCAAGCAGATGCCCGATGCGCAAAAACGCGCCCTCGCCGACCATGTGATCGAAACCCTGACGTTGGACCAGACCCGCGCCGAAATCCGCGCCCTGATCGCGCTCCTGACCGGAAAGCCCCTCGATGCGTGAGATCGTCCTCGACACCGAAACCACGGGCTTTGAACCGGCCGAGGGCCACCGCCTTGTCGAAATCGGCTGCGTCGAACTGCTCAACCACATGCCAACCGGGCGCACCTTTCACCAGTACATCAACCCCGAACGTGACATGCCCGCCGAGGCCTTTGCCGTGCACGGCCTGTCCGAGGATTTTCTACGCCCGCAGCCCGTCTTCGCCAAGGTCGCCGACGCCTTTCTGCGGTTCGTCCAGGGCGCCCGGCTGGTGATTCACAACGCTGCCTTCGACATGCGCTTTCTCAACGCTGAACTGGAGTGGGCCAAAAAGCCTCTCTTGCCGACCGACGGCGTGATCGACACGCTGATGATCGCCCGCCGCCGCTTTCCCGGTTCGCCCGCCTCGCTCGACGCACTGTGCCGCCGCTTTGGCATCGACAATTCCAGCCGCACCCTGCACGGCGCGCTGCTCGACAGCCAGATCCTCGCCGAGGTCTATCTGGAACTGATCGGTGGTCGCCAGCCCGATTTCGGCCTGACAGCCGCCACCACCACCACCCGCCGCCCCAACCCGGCCGAAACCACTTGGCGTGCCCGCCCGCGCGCCACCCCGCTGCCGCCTCGCCTGACCGAGGCCGAGGCCGAGGCGCATTCGGCCTTTGTCGCGGGAATGGGCGACAAGGCGCTCTGGCGGCGGCATGACGGCTGACCCGGCCCTCGTCATTGGCGCCGGCCCCGCCGGGCTGATGGCCGCTGATCGTTTGTTGCGCGCCGGTGTGCCGGTTCTGCTGGCCGAGGCCAAATCGTCACCCGGTCGAAAATTCCTGATGGCGGGCAAGTCCGGTCTGAACCTGACCAAGGACCAGCCTTTCGACGAATTCGTCTCTCACTATGCCGAATCCGCCGAATTTCTGGCGCCGATGCTCGCCGACTTCGGCCCTGCGCAGGTGCAGGACTGGGCGCGCGGATTGGGGCAGCCGGTTTTCACCGGCAGTTCCGGC
>CALESR010000178.1 GCA_937907485.1 uncultured Paracoccaceae bacterium
CCTGTCCACCCATGAGGTGTTCAACCAGCCGGCGCCGCCGCTGCGCGACCCGTTCTCCGGCGACACCACCCTGCGGGCGGCGCTCGGCCCGCTGCTGGCGAATGACCCCGACCTGATCGCCCTTGGCGCGGCCCTCGGCAGCGCGCCGCTGCGCGAGGCCGCCCGCGACGCGCAAACCCGCCTGCCCGAGTTGCGCACCTTTGATCGCAGTGGGCGGCGCATCGACGAGGTGCATTTCCACCCCGGCTATCATCAGTTGATGGCGCTGGGGCTGGAGGCGGGCTATGCGGCGACGGCCTGGGATGGCTCGGGCAGCCATCTGAGGCACGCGGCGATCAACGTTCTCTTTGGCCAGATCGAACCCGGTGTCTGCTGCCCGATGACCATGACCTATGCCGCCGTGCCTGCGCTGGCCGCCGATCCCGGTCTCGCCGCGCTCTGGGTGCCGCGGTTGACGGCGCGGGCCTATGACCCGGCGACGATCTCGGTCGATCGCAAGTCTGCCGCCACGCTGGGCATGGCGATGACCGAAAAGCAGGGCGGTTCCGATGTGCGGGCCAATTCCACCCGTGCGCTGCCCGATGGCGACGGGTTTCGCCTGCACGGGCACAAGTGGTTCTGCTCGGCGCCGATGTGCGACGGTTTCCTGACGCTGGCGCAACTGCCGCAGGGGATCACCTGCTTTCTGGTGCCGCGCTGGCTGCCCGATGGCACCCGCAACCCCTTCACGATCCTGCGGTTGAAGGACAAGCTGGGCAACACGTCGAATGCGTCGTCGGAAATCGAATACGACGGCACCTTCGCGCATCAACTGGGCGAGGCCGGGCGCGGCGTGCAGACGATCATCGAGATGGTGCACCACACCCGCCTTGATACGGCGCTGGCGCCGGCGGCGTTGATGCGCGCGGCGCTGGCTGAGGCGGTGCATTGGGCGCGCGGGCGTTCGGTGTTTCAAAAGCGGCTGATCGACCAGCCGTTGATGCGGGCGGTGCTGGCCGATCTGGCGTTGGAGTCCGAGGGCGCGCTGCGGCTGGGGTTCGAGGTGGCGCGGGCCTTTGATGATCCGGCGCGGCGGCCCTATGCGCGGCTCTCGGTGGCGCTGGCGAAGTTCCTGTCGAACAAGCGGGCGCCGGGGATGATCTATGAATGCATGGAGTGTCTCGGCGGGATGGGCTACGTCGAGGATACTCCGCTGCCGATGTTGTATCGTGAGGCGCCGCTGAACTCGATCTGGGAGGGGTCGGGCAACGTGATCTGCCTCGATATCCTGCGGACCCTGCATCGCGAGCCGGAGGCGGCGGCGCAGTTGACTGCGCGGCTGGACGGGGCGCGCGGGTTGGACCGGCGGTTCGATGCGGCGCTGGCGGCGCATCGGGGGCGCTGGCCCGGCGTGGTGCCGGAAGGGCAGGCGCGCTGGTTCACGGAATCGCTGGCGGTGCTGCTCAGTGGGGCGGTGATGCTGGGGGAGAGCCCGCTGGCGGGGGAATGGCTGGCGACCCGGCTGGGCGAGCGGGGCAGCGTCGCCGGGGCGGTGGGCGAGGTCGATGCCGAGCGGGTGCTGGCCGAGCTGTAAGCGTGGGACGGCGGGTGTCCCACGCAGGGGACATTTGCAGACCACAAGGATTTCAATAGCTTACCTCTAGGCGTTAACCTTTTGGCAAGGAGTGTCCCACGGTTTTGCCCGCTGCGGGGCCTGCGCTGCCGCTCGGCGCGATGACGCCCATCGACGCGATCAGAGCGCGAAATGCCCCAGCAGCCCGAAATGGTCCGAGCCCAGTTGCGGGCGGCGCTGGACCGTGGCGGGGCCGGTGCTGAGGAACTGGTCGAGGGGCAGGGGATAATGATGGTGGACAAAGGTCGGCACCGCCGCCGCCACCCGCTGTGTGCCACTGGCGCGGGCGAGGCGGCTGACCGCATGGCCCCAGGGCACCATGTTGAAATCGCCGCCGATCACCACCGGCCCGGTCATGCCGGACATCTGCGCGATGGCCTGCTGGACGCTGGTCGCCTGCCCATAGGGCCAGGGCCAGGACAGGTGCAGCGACACCGCCCAGACCGGCCCGAATGGCGCCAGAACCGAGGCCGCCGCCAGCGCGCGGCGATCCGAGCAGCGGGTCTCGGCGAGTGGCCAGCGCGACAGCACGGCAATGCCGCTCCACCCCGTGAACCGGCACAGGTGCTGGTGCGGATAGGTCGCCGCCAGCGCCGTCAGCAGGCCACGGTTGGAATCGCTGACCTCTTGCAACAGCACGATGTCGGCGGACGAGGCGAGGATATCGGCGGCCAAGGCCCCGATATCGGGGTTCGTGGCGAGGATGTTCTTGGTATAGACGGTCAGGTTTGGCGCGGCAGGCATCGGCGGCGCGTGCAGGAACCCGGCCCACAGATGCAGCGCGGCGCCAAGCGCCGCCATCGCGGCCAGGGTCCCGGTCCGCCGCCAGCCCAGCCAGAGCGTCAGCAGGGCCGACAGCAGCGTCAGCAGCATAAGCACCGGGCGCGTCACCGCGAGGGAATCGCCCAAGGGGTGCAGCGCGCCCAGATAACTGGCGCCGAGGGTCGCGGTTGATGCGACAAGGATCGCCAGACTGCCCCTTGCAAACCACGCCATGCCAGCCCCCGGATCGACGCGGCAAGGCTAGGCGCGGGTCCGCCCCCCGGCAAGGCGGCGGCGGTCACGTTGGCGTCAGCCGTCGCCCCCCAGCCCGGCCTGCGGCAGCAGGGTGGCGATCTTGTAGAGCAGGGCCTTGGCAGCGCGGGCGCGGGGATGGGTGGGGTCCTCGGCCACGGCGCGCAGGGCCTCGCCCAGCACGGCGGCCTCGTCCTGGGTCAGCGCGGTCGGCGGCAGCACCAGCGGCGTGCGCAGGATATAGCCCAGACCGCGCTCGCCCTCGACCGGGATGCCGGTGGCCGCCATCATCGCCATGTCGCGCCAGATGGTGCGGGTCGAGACCGCCATGGTGCGCGCCAGCTCGTCCGCCGTGTGCAGGCGGCCGTCGCGCAGGATCTGCACCAGATCATAGAGCCTCTGATCGCGGTTCATCACGCACCCCCAACTGACAAAATACTGTCAGCAGTGCGCATCCGCCAGCCCCTGCCTGCGCCGAATCCGGTTTTCTTGGCCGCCACAAGTTCCTATCTCTGGCCCAAGAGCGCGGGGGAGACCCCTCGCGCGGCAACCTTTCAGGAGGACACCATGGTCACCCCTCTGTTCATCAACAATATCGGCCCCGCCGGTCTGATCCTCATCGCCGTCGTGGTTCTGGTGCTCTTTGGTCGCGGCAAGGTCGCCGGGCTGATGGGCGAGGTCGGCAAGGGCATCACCGCCTTCAAGCGCGGCGTCAAGGACGGCAGCGAGGAGCTGGAGAACCAGCGCCAGCAAAGCGCCGATGCGGCGCGTGACGTGACCCCGCAGCCGACCGACCGCGACCGCGCCTGATCGGCGGCACCGTCTGCGGCAAGGAGCGGCGCATGTTCGATATCGGCTGGTCCGAAATGATGGTGATCGGCGTGGTGGCGCTGATCGTGGTGGGTCCGAAAGACCTGCCAAAGATGTTCCACACCGTCGGTCAGGTCATGGGCAAGGCCCGCGGCATGGCGCGCGAGTTCCAGCGCGCGATGGATGCGGCTGCGCGCGAGACCGGGGTCAGTGACGTCGCCAAGGACCTGCGCAAGACGGCGTCGGGGCAGGCCTTCAAGGAGGCGGTCGGCTTTGACGATATCGAAAAGGAGTTCCGCGACATCGGCCATGACCGCCCGGCCGTGCGCAAGCCGACGACCTCGGTGCGGCCCAAGGTCGCCGAACCGGTCGAGGAATCGGATGATACCGACCTTGCCGCCGCGCATGACGCCGAGGTTGCCGCGCGCAATGCCGAGTTGACCGCGACCGAGGCCCTGCGGCTGAAGCGCGCCGAACAATCCGCTGCCGCCCGCGTCAAGGCCGCCGAGGCCCGCGCCCGGCGCGAGGCCGCCGAGAGCGCCGCACCCGCCGCAGCCGAGCCGCAGGCCTGGCGCCCCGCGCCGCCGCCGCCTGCGGCCTCGCCGGAAACCGAGTCCTGACCATGGCCCCCAAAACCGCCGCCAAAGACAGCATCGACGACAGCTCGGCGCCGCTGATCGAGCATCTGGCCGAGTTGCGCAACCGGCTGATCTGGTCGGTCGCCGCCTTTGTGGTCGGCATCCTGCTGGCCTTTGTCATCGCCGAGCCGATCCTCGACTTTCTGCTGCGGCCGATCGAGCGGGTGATGCGCGAGTTGGGCAATGCCAACCCGGTGATGCAATACACCGCGCCGCAGGAGTATTTCTTTACCCTTGTGCAGGTCTCGGTGGTGGCGGGGTTTGGGCTGGCCTTTCCGGTGATCGGCTATCAGCTCTGGCGGTTTGTCGCGCCGGGGCTGTATCGGTCGGAAAAGAACGCCTTTCTGCCCTTTCTGGTCGCCTCGCCCGCGCTGTTCCTGTTGGGTGGCGGCTTTGCCTATCTGGTGGTGACACCGATGGCGATGCGGTTTTTCCTTGGCTTTGCCGATGTGTCGTCGCTGCTGAGCGCGGTGCTGCCGCTGATCGCCGATGCGCCGGGGATCACCGAGGCGCCCGCCGTCGCCGCCGATCCCGAGGCCGCCAGCGAGGGCATCACCATCGTCTTTCAGGGCAAGGTGAACGAGACGCTGGACATCATGCTCAAGCTCATCATCGCCTTTGGCCTGTGCTTTCAGCTGCCGGTGTTGCTGGTGCTGATGGGCAAGGCCGGGCTGGTGACCGCCGAGGCGCTGCGCACCGGGCGCAAATGGGCCATCGTGCTGATCCTGCTGGTGGCCGCGCTGGCCACCCCGCCCGATGTGATGAGCCAGTTGATCCTGTTCCTCGCCGTGTATCCGCTTTATGAAATCTCGATCCTGCTGATCGTGCGGATGGAAAAGAAACGCAACGCCGAACTGGCCGCCGAGGGCCTGCTCGACCCGGAAGACGAATGACCGACGCCATCCTGATCCGCATCGCCGAGGCGCTGGAACGTCTCAGCCCGCCGCCGGCCCGCGCCCCCGATTTCACCGCCGCCGAGGCCTTTGTCTGGCACACCGCCCCCGACCGGCTGGAGCCGGTGACCCGCATCGCCCGCGTGCCGCTGGCCCTGCTGCAGGGGATCGGTCAGGTGCGCGACATCCTTTTGGCCAATACGCTGCAATTCGCCCGGGGGTTTGCGGCGAACAACGCGCTGCTCTGGGGCGCGCGGGGCATGGGGAAATCGTCGCTGGTCAAGGCGATCCACGCCGAGGCGCTGGCGCAGGGCCTGCCGCTGGTGCTGGTGGAGATCCAGCGCGAGGATCTGCCCTCGGTCGGGCGGCTGCTGGGCCATCTGCGCATGGCGCCGGACCGCCGCTTTGTGCTGTTTTGCGACGATCTGTCGTTCAGCCATGACGATACGCATTACAAATCGCTGAAGGCGGTGCTGGACGGCGGGATCGAGGGGCGGCCCGAGAATGTGATCCTCTATGCCACCTCGAACCGCCGCCACCTGATGCCGCGCGACATGATCGAGAACGAGCGGTCGACGGCGATTTCGCCGAGTGAGGCGGTCGAGGAGAAGGTTTCGCTGTCGGATCGATTCGGGCTGTGGCTGGGGTTCCATCCCTGCACGCAGGACGAGTATCTGGCGATGATCGACGGCTATGTGGCGCAGGCCGGGCTGCGGATCGATCCGGCGCAGTTGCGCGCCGAGGCGATCGAGTGGCAGGCGACGCGCGGCGGCCGGTCGGGCCGGGTGGCGTGGCAGTTCTTTTGCGATCTGG
>CALESR010000179.1 GCA_937907485.1 uncultured Paracoccaceae bacterium
CCCCGCACCCTGCCGCCATGCGCCGCACCGACCGCCTGTTTGACCTTATCCAGATCCTGCGCGACGGGCGGTTGCACACCGCCCGCGTCATGGCCGAAACGCTGGAGGTTTCGGTCCGCACGATCTGGCGGGACATGGCGACGCTGGTGGCCTCGGGCCTGCCGGTCGAGGGCGAGCGCGGGGTCGGGTATATCCTTTACGAGCCGATCAGCCTGCCGCCGCTGACCCTGACACCGGACGAGGTGCAGGCGCTGAGTCTGGGCCTGCAACTGGTGACCGAGGGGGCCGACCCGTCGTTGGCGGGGGCGGCGGCGTCGTTGCGCGGCAAGATTTCTGCGGTGGTGCCCGCGCGTCTGGGCCTCGATCATGGCGGCGAGACATGGGTGTTTCCCGGCGCCGAGGCGATGGCCGCCGCGCGGCATCTGCCCGCGTTGCGGCGCGCCATCCGGGTGCGTGAAACGCTGCAGATCACCTATCGCGACGCGGACGCCGTGCTGTCCGAGCGCCGGGTCCGGCCGCTGGTGCTGGAGTTCTGGGGCCGGGTCTGGACCTTGGCGAGTTGGTGCGAGACGCGGCGCGATTATCGCAGTTTTCGGGTGGATCGGTTGCAAACCGTCCAGCCCACCGGCGCGGCATTCCGCGACGAGGCTGGGCGCGATCTTGCCGGTTGGCGCGCAGTCACCGCTAGTTGACCGCCCGGCAAGGATCTTGCGCTGGCAGGCGTGTCACCGCCAGATCGGGTTCGACCACGCCCGTTTGCCCGCCGCGTCGATCACGGCGATCCGCAGCCACGGGCTGTCGCCCAGCCGGTCGAGCGAGACCTCGGTTCGTGTCATCGAGGCGCCGTGCACGCCCTTGGCGCCGCTGCCGCGACCCATCGCCACGACCGAGGCCACGGCCGAGCTTTCGACGATCACCTTGCGCCCCTCGACCCGGATATCGTGCAGGTCCGGCCCCTGACTGGAATAGAAATCACCCGATTTCAGCGCCGTCAGCAGGGCCTCGGGCGTGTTCTGCGTCGCCTTGACCATGACCCAGCCGCCGAAATGGTCGGGCTCGGAAAAATGCGCGTCGTCGGTGGCGATCAGGGTCACGGGCCGCCCCTCGGTCAGCAACTGATCGGCCAGCGCAAAGCCGTCGGGCCGGTCGCAACCCATCGCGCAGCCGTGGTTATAGACCTCGACCGCGTGGGCCGCGTCGATCTCATGCATGTCCTCCAGCGTCAGGCCGGACCATTGCGGATGCGCGATGGCGACAAAGGCCCCGGCCTGCACCGCCCGGCGTGCGATCTGGGCGCCGGTTTCCTGATTGGCCACCGGGCGGAAATGCGGCGCGTTCGGGCGGGCGAAATCGGCGGGCAGGCCGACGGCGAGGATATGCCACAACTCGCCATTGCGCTGGGCGCCCGCGTGCAGTTCGGCGCCCAGAAGGGTGGTGAAACCCTCGGAGCGGTATGGCAGGGTATCGGTGAGCGGATAGTCATAAAGGCCAATGAAGTGATCGGTGAGCGCGAGAAAATCATAGCCCTGCGCGCGGTAGCGGCGGCAGACCTCGCCCGGCGACAACTCGCCGTCCGAGTTGGTGGAATGCGTGTGCAGGTTGCCGCGCCAGAAGCGGCCGGGGGCGGTAAAGGCAGAGGGGCGGAGCATGGGAACCTCAGGGTTGCGCCGCTGCAGCCTAACGATGCCGGGGCGACAATCCAGAGGGGGATGGCATGGATGTGATCCGGGCCGCCGATCTGGTGGCGATGCCGTGGAAGAACGGCGGCGGGGTGACGCGCGAGGTGGCGGTGCAGCCGCCGGGCGCGGGGTTCGACGCCTTTGACTGGCGGCTGTCGATGGCCGATATCACCCAAGACGGGCCGTTTTCGCCGCTGCCGGGGGTGGACCGGGTGCTGATCCTGATGCAGGGCGGCGGGCTGGTGCTGGACGGCATCGCGCCGCAGCCGATGCAGGCCGGGGACCGCGCCGATTTTCCCGGCGAGGCGGCGGTGACGGGGCGGCTGACGGCGGGGCCGGTGCGCGACCTCAACCTGATGCTGCGGCGCGGTCGGATGCGGGCCGAGGTGCGGGCCGTCACGCTGGAGGGGCGGTTGGCGCTGGATCTGACCGGCCCGCAGACGCTGCTGGTGCTGCGCGAGGGGGCACTGGACTGCGGCGGTCTGCGCGCCGGGCGGCAGGACACGCTGGTCCTCGGCGCCGGTCTGGCCGTGGTCGAGGGCAGCGCAGAGCTGGTGGTGATCGGCCTGATCCCGCCCGCGGCCTGAGGGTTTTTCGCACGAAATCGTGCTGGCCCCTACCCATCGACCCCGCAGCGCGCTAGACCTTTGCGCGCATTGCACGAGGATAATCATGGCCATCACGCTGTATCGCAACGATTTGCCCGACGGGCTGGACCTGGGCCCGGTGGTGGCCATCGACTGCGAGACGATGGGGTTGAACCCGCATCGCGACCGGCTGTGTCTGGTGCAACTGTCGGGCGGTGACGGGAATGCGCATCTGGTGCAGATCACGCAGGATCAGACGGACGCGCCCAATCTGAAGCGGCTGCTGGCTGACCCCAAGGTGCTGAAACTGTTCCATTTCGGCCGGTTTGACATTGCGGTCATGCAGCATCGGTTCGGCGTGCTGGCCGCGCCGGTCTGGTGCACCAAGATCGCCTCGAAACTGGTGCGGACCTTTACCGACCGCCACGGGCTGAAATATCTGCTGGCCGATCTGCTGGGCGTCGATATCTCGAAGCTGCAGCAGACCAGCGACTGGGGCGCGCCCGAGATCACCGCGGCGCAGCGCGATTATGCCGCGTCGGATGTGCTGTATCTGCACCGGCTGAAGGCCGAGTTGGAGCGCATGTTGGCGCGCGAGGGGCGCGCAGGCGTGGCGCAGGCCTGTTTCGATTTCCTGCCGACGCGGGCGATGCTGGATCTGGCGGGCTGGCCCGAGGACGATATTTTCGCGCATTGACGGGGGTCCGGCGGCATGGCGATGGCAGAGCAGAGCAGACAGCGGGGCGGACCCTCGCGGCTGGTCGGGGTGCTGAAGGTGGTGATGCCGCTGACCGCGCTGGTGCTGCTGTCGCTGGTGTTCCTGCTGGCGCGCACGATTGACCCGACGCAGGCCATCGCCACCGCCGAGATCGACGTCGAAGAGCGGGCGCGTGATCCGCGGTTGTCGGGCGCGCGGTATGCCGGGGTGACCGAGGACGGCGCGGCGCTGGGCATTCGGGCGGAAACCGCGCGCTCGGACCCGACGGGGGCGATGCGGCTGACGGTGACCGGCCTCGAACTGTCGCTGCAAGGGGCGGATGGCGAGGATTTCGAGGCGCGTTCGGCGCGGGGTGTCATCGACCGCGGCCTTGGCCGGTTCGAGATGTCGGGCGGGTTGGAGATCGTCGCCACGCCCGGCTATCGGCTGACCACGCAACGGCTGACCGGGTTGCTGGATTCGACGCTGATGCAGGCGCCGATGGCGGTTTCGGGGCTGGCCCCGGCGGGCGAGATCACCGCGGGCCGGATGGAGCTGCGGGCGGAATCGGCACCGGGCACCGGTTATCGGCTTGTTTTTGCCGGTGGTGTGCGGTTGAACTATCTTCCAGTCGAGTGAGGATCACCCCATGCTGCGTTTCGCCCAATGCCTGATCCTGTTGGCGGGGTTGCTGGCCACCCCTGCCGTCGCGCAGGATGTGGCCATCCGCTTTGGCGACTCGCTGCGGCTGGATGGCTCGCCACTGGAGGTGACCGCCGACAGTCTGGTCGTCGACCAGACTACGGGCGCCACGGAATTCACCGGCAACGTGTTGGCGGTGCAGGGCGAGATGCGGATTTCCGCCACGGCGCTGCGGCTGGAATATGCCACCGGCACCACCTCAGGGTCGCAGCGGATCGGTCGCATTCTGGCCTCGGGCAATGTTCTGATGGTCACTGCGAGCGAGGCGATCGAGGCGCGCGAGGCGATCTATTCCCTGGAGGATCAGACGCTGGAGATGACCGGCGACGTGGTGCTGGTGCAGGGGCCGAACATGCTGTCGGGTGAACGATTTGTCGCTGATCTGCGCACCGGGTCCGGCCGGATGGTCGGCCGCGTGCGCACCATCATCCGGATGGAATGATCCCTTGCCCAACACCGCCCGTTCCGGCGCCGGTCTGGAGATCACCGGCCTGCGCAAGTCCTACAAACGCCGACAGGTGCTGCGCGGCATCGACCTGACCCTGCACCGGGGCGAGGTTGTGGCGCTGCTGGGCCCCAACGGGTCAGGCAAGACGACGTGTTTCTACTGCATCGCCGGGCTGGTTGCGGCGGATGGCGGGCGGGTGGCGATTGACGGCGTCGATGTGACCGGCTGGCCGATGTATCGCCGCGCGCGGATGGGGATCGGCTATCTGCCGCAGGAGATGTCGATCTTTCGCGGGCTGACGGTCGAGGACAACATCAAGGCGATTCTGGAGATCACCGAGCCCGACCGCGCCACCCGCGCCGCAAGGCTGGAGGAATTGCTGGCCGAGTTCCACATCGAGCGGCTGCGCAAGTCGCCCGCGATGGCGCTGTCCGGGGGCGAGCGGCGGCGGTGCGAGATCGCGCGCTGTCTGGCGTCGAACCCGGCCTTCGTGCTGCTGGACGAGCCCTTTGCCGGGGTTGATCCGATTGCGGTGGGCGATATTCGCGGGCTGGTGGGCGATCTGACCGCGCGTGGCATCGGCGTGCTCATCACCGACCACAACGTGCGCGAGACGCTTGAGATCGTTGACCGCGCCTATATCCTGCATGACGGAACCGTGCTGATGAGCGGTTCGGCTGACGAGGTGGTGGCGAATGCCGATGTGCGCCGCGTCTATCTGGGTGAGTCTTTTCGCTGAGGTGGGGCGATGAGCCTGTCGCCACGGCTGGAACTGCGCGCCGAGCAGCGGCTGGCGCTGACGCCCGAGGTGCGGCTGCGGCTGTCGATGCTGCGCATGGGGCCGGCGGACCTCGACGAGGTGCTGGCGCACGAGGCCACGGCCAACCCGTTTTTGCGCCACACCCCGCGTGAGCCGGAGGGGTTTGCGCGGCTGGCGGAGGATCTGCTGGTGGCGGGCGCCCCCTCGCTGGACGAGGATCTGCGCGGGCAGATCGCCCTGATGGCCTTGCCCCGCGAGGTGGCGCGGCTGGCGGCGGCGTTGGTGGGCGAGCTGGACGACGAGGGGTTGCTGAACCCCGGCGCGCTGGAGGGGCTGCCAGCGGAACTGGCCGAGGCGGCGCTGGCCGCGCTGCAGTCCTGCGATCCGGTGGGGATCGGCGCGCGCAATTCGGCGGAATGCCTGCGGCTGCAACTGATGGACCGCGGGCTGAGCCTGTCCGAGGCCGTGGCGACGCTGGCGCAACTGGGCGCCTTTGCCCGGCAGGACTGGGCGGCGGCAGGGGCGGCGCTGGGGCTTGATCCGGCGGGGCTGCGGGCGCGGGCGGCGTTGCTGCGCGGGCTGACGCCGCGCCCGGTCTTGCCGGATCGCGCGCCGGTGCAGGCCCTGCGCGCGGACCTGTGCCTGCAGCGTCACCCCGATGGCCGCATCGCGCTGATCCCCGATGCGCGCAGTCGCCC
>CALESR010000180.1 GCA_937907485.1 uncultured Paracoccaceae bacterium
TTCCCCTCTTTGCTCCTTAAATATCCCGGGGGGTCCGGGGGGCTGGCCCCCCGGTCCGCGGTTGGCTCAGTGCTCGCCCAGTTTGGTTTCGGGCGTATAGGTGCCCGGCGCGTCCTTGACCACCGCCTGCGCGCAACGCATCACGCCGCGCGCGGTGTCAAAGGCATAGGACGGCGAGCCATGCAGCTCCCAGCCCTTGTTCAGCGCCAGCGTCACCTTATGGCAAAAGGCCGAGGTGTCGTCCTCGGTCAACAGTCGATAGAGTTTCATCGCTTCACCCAAAAACCTGCGGCCCCAGCCAGCCATGCAGCCAGCCCACCGCCAGAACCACCACCACCGCGCCGACAACGGCACCGATTTCCTTGCCCATGGGCGCCGGCGGGTTCTTTTCCCAGACCGGGTTCTGCCGGTTGATCAGGATCACCGAGACCACCGCCCAGGCCAGCAGCCCGCCGAACAGGATCAGATCGGCCAGCGTGCCATTGACCAGCAGATGCGCCACCGCCCAGGTTTTCACCGCCGTCAGTTGCGGATGGCGGATCTTGCGGGTGATCGCGGTCTTCATGCCCGAGGCGGCATAGAGATAGAACGCCAGCAGCATCAGCAGGTTGTTGACATGGTTGAGGGCCCTCGGCCCCTCCCACAGCAGCATCGGTTCGGCCCAGCGATAACCCAGCACCATCAGCACGATGCCGCCCAGCGACAGGACGCTGACCAGCCCCTTGCCCTTTTCGCCCCAGGCCTGGCGGCTGGCAGGGGCCAGTCGTTTCCACAAATGGCTGCCCGACCAGGCCAGCAGGCCCAGTATCAGTAGCAAGTATCCCATTATCCCATAGCCTTCTGCAATTGCGCGATCGCCTCGGCACGTGTCAGCACCTGCCGGGCTGTGACAATATGCAGGTTTTCGACGATCCTGCCATCCACCACGGCGACGCCCAGCCCCTTTGCCGTCGCCTCGTCAAAGGCGGCGATCTGGCGGCGGGCGAGGTCGATGGCGGCGGCATCGGGGGCAAAGGCGGCGTTGGCGATGTCCAGTTGTGCGGGGTGGATCAGCGTCTTGCCGTCAAAGCCCAGATCGCGCCCCTGTTCGCATTCGGCGCGCAGGCCTTCATCATCCTTGAAGGCGTTATAGACGCCGTCCACCGCGACGATCCCAGCGGCGCGGGCGGCCAGCAGGCAGGTCTGCAGGGCGAATTGCAGCGCCAGGCGATCCGGCCGGTGACGGCAGCCCAGTTCCTTGGCCAGATCATTGGTGCCCATCACAAAGCCCGCCATGCGCGGCGCCTTGGCAATCGCGGCGGCGTTCTGGATGCCCTCGGCGGTTTCCATCATCGCCCAGATGCGCGTGTCGCCGGTTTCGGCCCGGGCCTCCAGCCGGTCGGCCAGCGCCTGAATGTCGGCGGCGCTGTTGACCTTTGGCAGCAGGATCGCCTCGGGCCGGGCCTGCGCGACCACGTCCAGATCGGCGGCGCCCCAGTCGGTGTCGAACCCGTTGATCCGCACCAGTTTGGCGCGCGGGCCGAAATCGGCGCTGGACAGCGTATCGGCCAGCAGCGCACGCGCATTGGCCTTTTCGTCGATGGCGACGGCGTCCTCGAGGTCGAAGATGATCGCATCGGTGGGCAGGCTGCGCGCCTTGTCCATCGCGCGGTCTTTCGAGCCGGGGATATAGAGGACCGAGCGGAAGGGGCGGCTGTCCATGATGACCTCGCTGCAATTTTGTTGCGCGCAAGCCACCAGAACCGGACACAAAGCGCAAGGGTAAATTTTCTGCATCGCAGAGAGATCGCTGGCTTCAGCCCGCTTTACCCATGGCCGCGCAGGATGGCCGGGCACACCAACCGGAGGGTTCCGATGCGCCACCTGCTGCTTGCCGCCGCCCTGTTCATGCCCGCCGCCGCCACTGCGCAAAGCCTGCCCTGCGCCGCGCGCGAGCGGGTGCTGGAATTCGTCATCGACCAGCGCGGCGAGACCCGTCTGGCCAGCGGCGAGGCCGCGCAGGGCGCCTCGATCGAGGTGTTTGCCAGCGAGTCAGGCACCTGGACACTGGTTTTGAACCTGCCGGACGGGCGCTCGTGCCTGCTGGCGAGTGGCGAGGGGTTCGAGGCGACCGGCGGGCTGCAACCGGCACGCGGCAACCCGGCCTGAGGGTCAGGGACAGAATGCGTCGCTGGCAGCGATAACAGCGTCACATTCTGTCTCGCCGCAGTGCCGCGAGACTTGCGCGAGGGGTTGCAGGGGGCTAGTCAGGTCGCGAAATCGCAACCTGTCCGGAGACACTCCCATGGCCAGACCCAAAATCGCCCTCATCGGTGCAGGCCAGATCGGCGGCACGCTCGCCCATCTCGCCGCGATCAAGGAACTCGGTGACGTCATCCTGTTCGACATCGCCGAAGGCACCCCGCAGGGCAAGGCGCTCGACATCGCGGAATCGGGCCCCTCGGCGGGCTTTGACGGGTCGTTCAAGGGCACCAACTCCTATGCCGATATCGCAGGCGCCGATGTCTGCATCGTCACCGCCGGTGTCCCGCGCAAGCCGGGCATGTCGCGCGACGACCTGCTGGGCATCAACCTGAAGGTGATGAAAGCGGTCGGCGAAGGCCTCAAGGCCCATGCGCCGAACGCCTTTGTCATCTGCATCACCAACCCGCTGGACGCGATGGTCTGGGCGCTGCAGCAGTTCTCGGGCCTGCCGGCGAACAAGGTTGTCGGCATGGCTGGCGTGCTGGATTCGGCGCGCTTCCGGCACTTCCTGTCGGTGGAATTCGGCGTCTCGATGCGCGACGTGACGGCCTTTGTGCTGGGCGGCCATGGCGACACGATGGTTCCCTCGGTGCGCTATTCCACCGTTGGCGGCATCCCGCTGCCCGATCTGGTGGCGATGGGCTGGACCTCGCAGGAAAAGCTGGACGCCATCGTCCAGCGCACCCGTGATGGCGGCGCGGAAATCGTCGGCCTGCTGAAGACTGGCTCGGCCTTCTATGCCCCGGCGACCTCGGCGATCGAGATGGCCGAAGCCTATCTCAAGGACCAGAAGCGCCTGCTGCCCTGCGCCGCGTGGTGCGACGGCGAATTGGGCGTCAAGGGCATGTATGTCGGCGTGCCGACGATCATCGGTGCCGGTGGCATCGAGCGGATCGCCGACATCAAGCTGACTGCCGACGAACAGGTGATGTTCGACAAGTCGGTCGCCGCCGTGAAGGGCCTCGTCGAGGCCTGCAAGGCGATCGACCCGTCGCTGGCCTGAGTTGACCTCGCAGGGTGGGGGTCAACCCCACCCTGCGCCCCGTTGACAGGGCGGCGCCTGCGGTGATCTGCTGCGCCCATGTCCAACGCCCCAGTCTTTGACATTGATCCCGCCGCCTTCTGGCAAGACCCCTATCCGGTGCTGAAACGGATGCGGGCCGAGGCGCCGATCTGTTTCGTGCCGCAACTGGGCGCGACGCTGCTGACCCGGCGCGACGACATTTTCGAGAATGAAAAGAAGGTCGAGATTTTCTCGTCCGATCAGCCGCAGGGGCTGATGACCCGGCTCATGGGTCAGAACATGATGCGCAAGGACGGCGAGGCGCATCGCGTTGAGCGCGCGGCGATCTTTCCCACGGTGTCGCCGCGCACGGTCAAAACCCATTGGCGCGCCGCCTTCGAGGCCGCAACGGCGCGCATCCTCGACGACCTGCGCCCGCAGGGGCGGGCCGATATGGTGCGCGACATCGCCATGCCGATTTCCGGCGAGGCGTTGAAGGCGATCACCGGCCTGACGCAGATCACCGCCGCGCAGATGGACCGCGTCAGTCAGGACATGATCGACGGCTGCGCCAACTATCGCGGCGACCCGGCCATCGAGGCGCGCTGCAACGCCGCCACCGCCGCCATCGACGGCTGGATCGACGAGCGGGTGCCCGAGGTGCAGCGCGCGCCGGATGCTTCGCTGCTGTCGGTGATGCTGGCGGCCGGTTTCACGCCCGAGCAGACCCGCGCCAATATCAAGCTGGCGATCTCGGGCGGGCAGAACGAGCCGCGCGACGTGATCGCCGGGCTGGTCTGGGCGCTGCTGACGCATCCTGAGCAGCGGGCGCTGATCGAGACCGGGCAGGCGAGTTTTCTGGGCGCCTTCGAGGAATATTGCCGCTGGATCGCCCCGGTCGCCATGTCGCCCCGCCGCGTGGCGCAGCGCCATGAGCTGCACGGCGTGGTGCTGGAGCCCGAGGACCGGGTGTTCCTGATGTTCGGGTCCGGCAACCGCGATGAGGCGGTCTTTGCCCGGCCGGATGTGTTCGACCTGACGCAGGATGCCTCGGCGGCGATCAGCTTTGGCGCCGGGCCGCATTTCTGCGCCGGGGCCTGGGCCGCGCGGTCGCTGATCGCCGATGTGGCGCTGCCGATGATTCTGCAGCGGCTGCCGGGCCTGCGGCTGGACGGCGAGGCGCGGTTCGGCGGCTGGGCGTTCCGCGGCCCGCTGGTGATGCCGGTGGCCTGGGGCTGAGGCCGCGTCGGGGGCGTTGACTTTGGCCGGGGCGTGACGCCTGATCGCGGCAAAAGGAGACCCCGATGAGTGATTTTGCCCCTGAGTTGACCGAGCGCCTTGTGCGCTATTGTGCCATCGACAGCCAGTCGGATGCCGACAGCCCCTCGTCGCCGTCCACCGCCATCCAGCTCGACATGGGGCGGCTGCTGGTGGCCGAACTGGAGGCGATGGGCGCACAGGATGTGCGGCTGACCGAGTATGGCGCGGTTCTGGCGACGATCCCCGGCACGGTGCCGGGTCCGGCGCTGGGGTTTCTGGCCCATGTCGATACCGCGCCGCAGTTCAACGCGACCGGCGTGAAGCCCCGGGTCATCAAGGGTTATAACGGCGGTGCGATCAGCTATCCCGATGCGCCGGGATTGACGCTGAGCCCCGACGAGTTCCCCTATCTGGCGCAAAAGGTCGGGCATGATGTGATCACAGCCTCGGGGACGACATTGCTGGGCGCCGATGACAAGGCCGGCGTCGCCATAGTGATGACCGCCGCGCGGCATCTGCTGGCCAACCCCAGCCTGCCGCGGCCCACCCTGCGGCTGGCCTTTACCCCGGACGAGGAAATCGGCCGCGGCGTGGACAAACGGCTGCCGGCGGATCTGGGGGTCACCACGGCCTATACCTTTGACGGCGGCGCGGTGGGCGAGATCGAATACGAGACCTTCTCGGCCGATGGCGCGGTGGTGCAGATCAAGGGGGTGTCGATCCATCCCGGCTATGCCACCGGCAAACTGGTCAACGCCGCGCATCTGGCGGCCAAGATCGTCCAGACCCTGCCGCAGGCGACGCTGACACCGGAAACCACCTCTGGTCGCGAGGGCTTCATCCACCTGACCGATATGAACGGCGGCAGCTCGGAGATGCGGCTGAAGTTCATCCTGCGGGATTTCGAGCGCGACGGGCTGGCGGCCAAGGGCGCCCTGCTGCAGCAGGTCTGCGCCGCGGTGGCGGCGACCGAGCCGCGCGCCCAGATCACCTGCACCATCACCCCGCAATACCGCAACATGCGCTACTGGCTGGAGGATGACATGCGGCCGGTGGAGCTGGCGC
>CALESR010000181.1 GCA_937907485.1 uncultured Paracoccaceae bacterium
CGAAATATCACGATTACGACAGCGAAATCAGCGACTTACTTGGAGAATGTGGGTTCACAGGAAAACCACGGTCCGTTTCATCTGCACAGCCTTGGCGATTTCACCCTGACCTCGGGGCAGGTGCTGAAGGACGCGCAAATTGCCTACGCCACCCAAGGCACGCTGAACGCGGCCAAGGACAACGCAGTGCTGGTCACCACCTGGTACACGGGCACCACCAAGATCATGGAGCAGATTTACATAGGCGCGGGCCATGCGCTGGACCCATCGAAGTATTTCATCATTCTGGCAAATCAGTTGGGATCAGGCCTGTCCACATCGCCCTCTAACTCTGCGGCGCAAGGGGGGGCGGCCTTTCCCGCAGTGTCAATGGGAGATGACGTCAACGCACAGCACCGGCTGGTGACAGAGGCGTTTGGCCTCGATCATCTGGCGCTGGTGTTCGGCGGGTCGATGGGGGCGGGGCAGGCGCTGGAATGGGCCTGCCGTTACCCCGGTTTTGCACAGCGTGTTGCGGCCTTGGCGGGGGTTGGCACCACGCGCCCCCATGCCGTGGTCATAGGCAAGATCGTGCAGGACATCCTGACCTCTGCTCCAGGCTTCAACGGCGGAGCCTATGCCGCTGCCGACATGGCAGTGCCACTGCGCCAGCACGCGCTTTACTGGACAAACCTTGCTTGGTGCCCTGATTTTCTAGACCGCAAGGGGTGGGAACCCTTGGGCCATGCGTCTCTGGATGCCTTTCTGACCGATTTCATGACCGGCTATTTCGCGCCGATGGATGCCAACAACCTGCTGGCACAGGTCAGCAAATGGCAACGCGCCGATGTGGGTGGCATTGCGGGCGGCGATGCAAAGGCCGCCTACGCGAAGGTGAAGTCGAAGGTGCTGCTGATGCCGATATCGTCAGACCAGATTTTCCCTGTGACCACCTGCATCGCAGAGGCAGCATTGATCCCCGGTGCCCGCCTGACCGTGATCGAAGGCAAGGCAGGCCATCTTGGTCTTTTCGCCATCGAGCCTGATTACATGCCGCAGATCAACGCGGCTCTCTCCGGGCTGCTAGGTGAACAGGTCTAGGCTATCTTCTTGCGGGCGATCTGATCAGTCATCTGGTGGACTTGATTGCGTCTGGAGTCTCGTCCTAAGCTCAGCTGATCCGCGCGGATTGCCGCTTTACCCATCGGATAGGTATTGAAGACTCAATCGAAGCGACTCCGCCGATCTTCGTTAGACGTCCAGTCAAAAAGTGCTCGAAGTCGTTCAGGTCGGCAACCGAAATTCGAAGTAGATAGTCGAAGCTGCCGGTCATCAGCCAACACTCCACAACTTCGGGGCAGAGTTTGACCTCACGCTCGAACTCGACAAGTTTGCGGTCCACCTGCTGATCCAGCTTGACAGAGACGAAGACACTGAAGCCAAAGCCCATGCGTACCTCGTCCACCACGGCGCTGTAGCCGGTGATGAAGCCGTCGGCCTCTAGCCGACGGATGCGCCGCGCACAGGGTGAGGGCGACAGGCCGACACGCTCGCTCAGTTCCTGATGTGAGATGCGCGCATCTGCCTGCAGTTCTTTCAGAATTCGGTGGTCGATCTGATCCAGTTTCACATGATATACGCCGAAAATCAGCGCCCCTTGTCAATTTGACGCCGAATATGAGCAATCGGAGTGCGAAAAGACAGGTAAAATGCAGGTATCTCGCCCAAGGACTGCGATATTCTTGCCTAAAGGAGTTGCCGATGCCTGATTTTCCCCATCTGAAAACCATTGAACAGCGCTTGCTGTGGTTGTCGCACTGGATGATCCATCACGCCAATCACATCCGGCCCAAGGTAGACGGGATCAAGGTCGGCGGGCATCAGGCGTCGTCGGCCTCGATGGTGTCGATCCTGACAGCGCTCTATTTCCACGCGCTGCGGCCACAAGACCGGGTCGCGGTCAAACCCCATGCCTCGCCGCTCTTTCACGCCATCCAGTATCTGATGGGCAACCAGACCCGCGAAAAGATGGAGAATTTCCGCGGTTTCGGTGGGGTGCAAAGCTACCCCAGCCGGACCAAGGACGTGGATGATGTCGATTTCTCTACCGGATCGGTCGGCCTTGGCGTCGCGATCACGTCGTTTGCGTCGATCGTGCAGGACTATATCGCCGCCAAGGACTGGGGCGGCGATCTGCCTTTGGGCCGCATGGTGGCGTTGGTCGGTGATGCCGAGATGGACGAAGGCAACGTCTATGAGACGCTGCAAGAGGGCTGGAAGAACGATCTGAGAAACTGCTGGTGGATCATCGACTACAACCGCCAGTCGCTGGACGGGATCGTGCGTGAAGGGCTGTTTGCGCGGATCGAGCAGATCTTCGACGCCTTCGGCTGGGATGTGGTGCGGGTCAAATACGGCGCCCTGCAACGCGCGGCTTTTGCCGAGCCGGGAGGCAGCGCCCTGCGCGACTGGATCGACCGCTGCCCGAACCAGCAATACGCCGCGCTGACCTTTATGGGCGGGGCCGTCTGGCGCAAGCGGCTGATGGAGGATCTGGGCGATCAGGGCGATGTGTCGGCGCTGATCGACCGGCGCGACGACGCAGGATTGGCAGCGCTGATGGAAAACCTTGGCGGCAACTGCGTGCAGACCATGGCCGAGGCGTTTGACGCCGTCACCCACGACCGGCCGACCTGCTTTCTCGCCTATACGATCAAGGGCTGGGGCACCCCGATTGCCGGCCACAAGGACAACCACGGCGGGCTGATGAACCCCACTCAGTTTGCGTCATGGCAAAGGCACATGGGCGTGCCGCAGGGCCAGGAGTGGGAGCCGATGGCCACCGTCCAAGACCCGACCGCCCTGCGCAGTTTCCTCTCGCGTGTGCCGTTTTTTGCAAATGGCAGCCGCCGCTATCACGACGACCGCATTGCCGTGCCGAAGATCATCGTCGATACTGGCCGCGAGATCTCGACCCAGGCTGCCTTCGGCAAGATCCTCGACGATCTTTCCAAGAGCTCCTCTGCGTTGGCCGCGCGGATCGTTACCACCTCGCCTGACGTAACGGGAACCACCAGCCTCGGCCCCTGGGTCAACCGGCGCAAGTTGTTTGCGCGTCAGCCGCAGGCCGATGCCTTCATTGAGCACCGCATCCCCTCGACCGCGAAGTGGGAGTTTGCGCCCGAGGGACAGCATATCGAACTGGGCATCGCCGAGATGAACCTGTTCTTGCTGCTGGGGGCGGCGGGCCTGTCACACAGCCTATTCGGCAAGCGGCTGTTCCCCATCGGCACAGTCTATGACCCCTTTGTGCATCGGGGCCTCGATGCCCTGAATTATGCCTGCTATCAGGATGCCCGCTTCATCATCATCGGCACCCCGTCGGGCGTTACACTGGCGCCCGAAGGCGGCGCGCATCAGTCCATCGGGACACCCTTGACCGGCATGTCGCAGGATGGTTTGGCGGCGTTTGAACCGGCCTTTGCCGATGAATTGGCGGTGATCATGGAATGGGCCTTCGACTACCTTCAACGCGACGGCGATGGCGACCCGGACGAACGCACCTGGCTGCGCGACAAAACAGGCGGGTCGGTCTATCTGCGGTTGACGACAAACCCGCTCGAACAGCCGGGCAAGCGCCACGACAACGCCTTCTTGCAAGGAGCCATCGACGGAGCTTACTGGCTGCGAAAGCCCGGACCAAATTGCCAGTCAGTGATCGCCTATCAGGGGGCTGTAGCGCCTGAGGCTATTGCGGCAGCGGGCATCATCGGCGAACACCGCCGCGATGTGGGGGTGCTGGCCGTTACCTCGGCCGATCGGCTGAACGCGGGCTGGACGGCCGCACAGCGCGCCCGCGCACGTGGTAACCGGGCGGCACGCAGCCACATTGAGACATTGTTGGCGGACCTGCCACGAGATTGTCTGCTGGTCACGGCCATTGACGGACACCCGGCCACTTTGGCCTGGCTAGGGTCGGTCGGCGGGCACAAGACAGTGTCACACGGGGTCGAGCATTTCGGCCAGACTGGCACAATCGGCGACCTCTATCACCACTTCGGGCTGGACCGTGACTCCCTTGCGCAGTCCATAGCGGGTTTGACAACGGGACGAGGTTCTTAGGGTCAGTGAACAGCCCCTAGTTTGCTAGACTCCTTGCAGTTTCAGTTTCTGCTGCTGTTCGAAGGCGATCGGTGACAGCATGCCGTTCCTAACGTGTTTGCGCTGCGGGTTGTAGAAGAACTCGATGTAGTCGAACACGTCTTGTCGGGCTCCACTGCGGGCCCGCAAGCTATTGTAGGACAAGGCAATCGCTATTGAGAACGATACCGTGGCTTGGCAAACCGAGCGTAGTTGCCAACCTATAGGTTGGCAGGGGCGCTTAGGGACATCAGCCTCGGTCAAGCTTCTGTCCGAAGGACCACGGTCTGGTCGCGGCGGCTCTCCGAGAGGTACACCGCTGCGACCTTCGGCAACCACCGCAAACCTATAGCCGTCCCTTATCCCCGCGCATTCAAATCTCCCATCAATTAGGGCTACCCTCAGTTCTTTGGAAATTCTGACTTTGGAGCGTCCGAAACGCTAAAGTGTCGCTTCCGTCAAAGAAATCCATGGTGCTCTCTTTAAAAATATGTCACTTTAGGCATCATGGACGCCGTAAGGTCACAGAATCTGAAGAAGCTGCTTGATGCCGTGCCCGCCGGGTATCTGGTCGATGCCGCGTGGCTCGTCTCCCAAGGCATCGCCTATGAGAGCTTCCGTGACTATGTGAAGCGCGGCTGGCTCGACCGCATCACCCGAGGCGTATTCCGCCGCCCACTCCCCAGAACCGCAGCCCCCCCGACGTCGAACAGCATCGACTGGAAGACCTGCATCCTCTCCACGCAGCATATCATGGGTCATGACCTGCATGTTGGCGGCACCACGGCGCTCGGCGAACAGGGGCATGCCCATTACCTGCGCCTCGGCGAAAGCGCTCCAGTCTGGGTCTATGGGGACAGTATCCCCAATTGGCTGGCGAAACTGCCGATGGATGCCCCGATAAGAACCCGCCCCCGATCCTTGTTTGCCGACCCGAAACTGGGCTTGATCGAAGGCATGACGACCGGCCAGCCGTGGGACTGGGGTCTCACGATGTCGACGCCGGAGCGCGCGATCCTGGAGGCCATGGACGAGTTGCCCGACCATGAGAGTTTCCACACGCTCGACATGGCTTTCGAGAGCCTGACAACCCTGCGCCCGAAACTGCTTTCCGACCTCCTCGAGGCTTGCCGCAAGATCAAGGTCAAGCGCCTGTTCTTCGTCTTTGCCGACCGTCACAATCATCCTTGGCGCAAAAGGATCGACCCGCAGGCATTTGATCTCGGCAGCGGCGACCGAGCCTTGGTTCAAGGCGGCAAGATCCACCCGCGCTATCGGATCATGGTGCCGGAAGATTTCGTGAAACCGGAGACCGGCAGTGGCGCGTGAGACCTAGGAAGCCCAGGTAAAGCGGGGCTTTATTGCTTTGTTGATGCCCATCGACTACATTACGCGAGAAGTTACCTCACAGAGATGATGCAATGGCCTCGGTCGCAGCGAAAGTGATGTCGAC
>CALESR010000182.1 GCA_937907485.1 uncultured Paracoccaceae bacterium
CCTGGCGCTGAACTCGCGGGTGATCTTGAGCGCGCCGCCGGGCGGGCAGGAATGCACATGCACATCGTCAAATCCGTGCGTGCGCCGCCCAATGCGGTCACGCGTCCAGATCGACAGCGCGGTTTCGAACAGAAAGCCCGGCTCGGACGAGATCACCAGTTCGACGGACAGCCCCTCGCGGCGCCCAACCAAGTCTGCCAGCGAGACCTCGAAGGCGCACCAGTCCATCGTGCGCGGCACCTGAACCACGATCCGATGTTGAGCCGCCGAGGCATGCAGCATCAATCCGGACGGCGTCTCGGCCATCGACAGCACCAGCCGGTCGAGGAAGGGCGTATCGACGCCCAGACGAAAGCCGATGTCACCCTCTCCGACCTGCTGCCACAGATCCCAGACCCGCGCGTCGAGCGGCGCCTCGGCCAGACTGGGCGGTTCGACCGCCGAAAGCCGGGCGGCCAGCGCGCCGATCTGAGTGCGCAGCTGCGCCGACTCGCCGTTGATCTTGTGCCAGAGGGCGCTGGTCTCGTCGTTCATCTCCTTGAGCAGAGTGCCCGCGACGGCGCGCAACATCTCGGCGCTGATCGCACCGTTGGTGGGGTCTGGCGAGTTGACGGTGCTGCGAGCAAGGTCGGAAAACAGGCGCCAGTCATAGGAAGGGTTGTCGAGCGTATTCATCGCCACGCTTTGGGCGGTGTCGCCGCTGCGCCGGACCCGGCGGTGATGAAAAGCCAGCTTTCGATCGAGGATCGCCAGCCGCGAATGCTGCAGGAACCGCGTCATGAAGGCGCGGTCCTCCATCACGTTGAACACCGAGGGAAAGCCGCCCACGGCCAACACGGCCTGCCGGTTCAGCATCCACTGCACCGGATAAAGGTCATGGCGATAGGTGGCATAAGCGATCGGGTTGAGGAAAAAATCACTGCGCAGAAAGGCATTGGGTAGCCCGTCCTCGCCCATCGGCACCAGAACCTCGACGCCGTCGATGGTCTGAATATCCTCGCGGATCGCGCTGACCAGCGAGGCCACGCCGCCCAGATCCGCGGCCAGCGGCCGGGTGCGGTCATAGAGATCAACCAGCGCGTCCAGAAATTCCGGAGCCCATGTATCGTCGTCGTCAAGGCAGCAGACAAATTCGGTTGTCAGGGCCGCAGCGCCCCGGTTGAAGGCGTCCGAACGTCCGACCGACACGTCATGCTGCAGCATGATCATGCGCCCGGCCTCGAAATGCCCGGCCAGCCCGGCCTCGGCAATCGCCGCCTCGAGCGCCGCTCGGTCTCCGCCATCA
This sequence comes from uncultured Paracoccaceae bacterium, assembly GCA_937907485.1. Taxonomy (GTDB): domain Bacteria; phylum Pseudomonadota; class Alphaproteobacteria; order Rhodobacterales; family Rhodobacteraceae; genus Pararhodobacter. The sequence goes on from CALESR010000182.1 coordinate 1,286, forward strand.
TTGACCAGCATGACCTGCCAGTCGGCAAAGGTCTGCGCCAGCACGCTTTCCAGCGCACGGGTGACGAACAGCGGGCGATCTCTGGTGCGGACGACGATGCCGACACGCGGGGCAGATTGGGGTGCGGACTGGGACATTGGGAACACTCGAATATTCGCGACATTGGGTCCGACAGCATGACTCGAACCCTCTGAGTGGAACGTTAATGCAAGCCTCTTGCCGGGGTCCATCCTCATTTGCGTGCGGCTGCGAGACAAAGCCGCCCGGCGATGCTTGACTTTCCCTGTGCAATGGCGGTATCGCCCCCACGTGCCCCGCATCGCATGATCCGGGGCATTCATTGTTATCACCCTTTCGGGGGCGCAGTCCGAGGCGGCATCAGCCAGAACTCCCATCAGGGGGCCACAGGGCGCGGTAGAAAAAGGAAAGACAGGACATGTTCGCAGTCCTCAAGACCGGCGGCAAGCAGTACCGCGTCCAGACGGGCGACGTGCTGCGCGTCGAGCGTCTGGCAGCTGATGCCGGCGAGACGATCCAGTTCAACGACGTGCTGATGCTGGGTGGCGAGTCCACCATCGTCGGCGCGCCCATGGTGGCTGGCGCCGCCGTGCAGGCGACCGTGATCGACCAGATCAAGGGCGAAAAGCTGATCCACTTCGTCAAGCGCCGCCGCAAGCACAGCTCGCAGCGCACCAAGGGCCACCGTTAGAAGCTGACGCTGGTTCGCATCACCGAAATCCTCGCTTCGGGCGGCGATCAGACCGGCGTCAAGGCGGCGATCGGCTCGGGCACCCCGGCGGCGACCACCGCCGCAGCAGCGGAGTAACTCCCCATGGCTCACAAAAAAGCAGGCGGTTCATCGCGCAACGGCCGCGACTCGGCCGGTCGCCGCCTCGGCGTGAAGCTCTATGGCGGTCAGGCCGCCATTGCGGGCAACATCATCGTGCGTCAGCGCGGCACCGTGCATTGGGCCGGTGCGGGCGTCGGCATGGGCAAGGACCATACGCTCTTTGCGCTGGTCGATGGCCATGTGACCTTTACCAAAGGCCTCAAGGGTCGCAGCTTCGTGTCGATCACCCCAGTGGCCGAAGCCGCCGAGTAACACCAAGAATTTACACTTGCGCGTTACACGGGGGCTGACAGGTAACTGTCGGCCCCCAGTCTTTTTACCGTTGCCGTCCCGGATTTTCCGGCCGGCCGATGGAACCGCCATGATTGCGAAAACTGCCGCCCCCCTGACCCCCACCGCCCGCCGCCTGCAGCCCATCATCTCGGCGGAGCAGTTGACCCTGCGACCACTGGGTGCGCAGGATGTCGCCTTGCTGGGGCTCTATGCAGCGGATCGCCGTGTGGCCGAGGGGACGCGCTCGATCCCGCACCCGCTGCCGCGCGGCGCCGCGCAGGATTTCATCGATGCCGCCCTGTCGCCCAACCGGGACGAGGATGTCTGGGCCATCGACGGCAGTCCGCAGGGATCGGCCAGCCTTTTGGGGGTAGTCTCGCTCAAGGCGCTTGACCGCAGTCAAAGCCAGATCGGCTATTGGGTCGCCCCGGCCTTCTGGCATGGCGGCATCGCGTCCTCGGCGGTCAAGGCCCTGCTCGAGGCCAATCCTCACGCCAATACCACCGTCTTTGCCGAGGTGTTTCAGGACAACCCGGTGTCGGCCCGTCTGCTGACCCATGCGGGGTTCGACTATATCGGTGACGCCGAGGCAGTTTCGGTGGCCCGGCAGGCCTCCGTGCCAACCTGGACCTATCTGCGCAAAATGCGCTGACGCGCCGCGCTGCCGACCCTTGCCCCGCCCGCAGGCTCTGCGGGCCTTGATCCGCCGCGCGCATGAGGCTATCGCCAGAGGCGCCGCGCGCCCCGGCCCGTGCCCCCAGAGAAAGCCTGCCATGAAATTCCTCGATCTTGCCAAGGTCACCATTCGCTCGGGCTCGGGCGGCAATGGCTGCATCAGCTTTCGTCGTGACAAGTTCGTCGAGTTCGGCGGGCCTGATGGCGGCGACGGCGGTGATGGCGGCGATGTCTGGGTCGAATGCGTGCCCGCCCTGAACACGCTGATCGACTTTCGCTATCAGCAGCATTTCTTTGCCGGCAATGGCCGCGCCGGGATGGGCAAGCAGCGCACTGGGGCCAATGGCGCCGACATCTCGCTCAAGGTACCTGCCGGGACCGAGATTCTGGAAGAAGACGGCGAGACCGTTCTGGCCGACCTGACCACCATCGGCCAGCGCGTGCTGCTGGCGCGCGGCGGCAATGGTGGCTGGGGCAACCTGCGCTTCAAGTCCTCGACCAACCAGTCGCCGCACCGGGCCAATCCCGGGCAGGAAGGCGTCGAGCGAATGGTCTGGCTGCGGCTGAAGCTGATCGCCGACGCGGGGCTGGCCGGACTGCCGAATGCGGGCAAATCGACCTTCCTCGCAGCCACTTCGAACGCGCGGCCCAAAATCGCCGATTATCCCTTCACCACGCTGCACCCCAATTTGGGTGTCGTCGGTATCGACCAGAAGGAATTCGTGCTGGCCGATATTCCCGGCCTGATCGAGGGCGCGTCCGAGGGTCGGGGCTTGGGTGACCAGTTCCTCGGCCATATCGAGCGCTGCGCGGTGCTGCTGCAATTGGTCGATGGCACGGCCGAAGATGTCGCCGAGGATTGGCGCATCATCGATCACGAGTTGGAGCTTTACAGCGAGATCGTGCATCAAAAGCCGCGCATCATCGGCTTGAACAAGGCCGACGCGCTGGATGACGACGAGATCGCCGAGAAACGCGCTGCGCTCGAAGTGGCCAGCGGCGTGCGGGTGCATGTGCTGTCGGCGGCGACCGGCAAGGGTGTGCCGGAGGTGCTGCGTGCGCTCTGGATCGAGATTTCCGAGCAGCGTGCGGCGGTGGCCCGCGCCGAAGAGGGGGATGTGACGTGGCAACCCTGAGCGTTCAGCGCCCTTCGCTGGCAAGGGCGCGGCGGCTGGTCGTCAAAATCGGCTCGGCGCTGCTCGTCGATGCGGGATCCGGCGCTCTAAAATCCGACTGGCTGGCGGCGTTGGCGCTGGACGTGGCGCAGGCCAAGGCGCGCGGAGCGGATGTGGTGCTGGTCTCGTCGGGATCGATCGCATTGGGCCGGCGGGTGCTGGGCCTGCCCAAGGGCGAACTGGCGCTGGAGCAATCGCAGGCCGCCGCGGCGGTCGGGCAGATCCGCCTTGCTCGCGCTTATGAAGAAGTGCTGGCGCCGCATGGCATCACCACGGCGCAGGTTCTGGTGACGCTGGAGGATACCGAGGACCGGCGGCGTTACCTGAACACCCGCGCGACGATGGAGACCCTGCTGGCACTGGGGGTAGTGCCGATCGTCAACGAAAACGACACCGTGGCGACCGATGAAATCCGCTATGGCGACAACGACCGGCTGGCGGCGCAGATCGCCATCACCATCGGCGCCGACCAACTGGCGCTGTTGTCGGATGTGGACGGGCTCTATACCGGCAATCCGCATGTCGATGCGTCGGCGAAGCGGCTGGATTTCGTGCCCGAGGTGACGCCCGAGATCGAGGCGATGGCCGGTGACCCGGTGTCGGGCCTGTCCAAGGGCGGAATGAAGACCAAGGTGATGGCGGCGCGCACGGCCACGCATGGTGGCTGCGCGATGGTGATTGCGGCGGGCAGCCCGCTGCGGCCGCTCAGCGCCATCGAGGCGGGCGCGCCCTGCACCTGGTTCGCCGCGTTGGGCGACCCGCAGGCGGCGCGCAAACGCTGGATCGCGGCGATGAAACCGAAGGGCGTGCTGCATGTCGATGCAGGCGCCGCCGCCGCACTGGGTCAAGGCAAGAGCCTGCTGCCCGCAGGCGTGGTGCGTGTCGAGGGCAAGTTCGGCCGTGGCGAGCCGGTGGCAATCGAGGGGCCGTCAGGCGCGCTGGGGTTGGGGCTGGTGCGCTATACCGCAGAGGAGGCGGGGAAGATCAGGGGCAAGCGCTCGGACGCAATTGCCGGGGTGTTGGGCTATCCGGGACGGGCGGCTTTGGTGCACCGCGACGATATGGTGCTCTAGGTCTTGGGGGGCTGCTCGCCCCCCAAACCCCCTCGCCGAAGGGGGGCACGCCCCCCTTCGGAAACC
>CALESR010000183.1 GCA_937907485.1 uncultured Paracoccaceae bacterium
CTCGGTGATATAGGCATAAATCACCATGACCACCGAGGGCGGAATCATGATGCCCAGCGTCCCCCCGGCGGCGATCACCCCGGTGGCGGTGTCATCGCGGTAACCCAGCCGCCGCATTTCAGGCAAGGCGATGCGCGTCATCGTCGCAGCGGTCGCCACCGAACTGCCGCAGATCGCCGCGAACCCCGCGCAGGCGGCAATCGTCGACATCGCCACTCCACCCTTCAACGTGCCGAACCAGGCGTTGGCGGCGCGGAACATCTCGCGGCTCATGCCCGAATTGGTGGCGAACGATCCCATCAGGATGAAGAACACCACCAGCGACAGGTGGAAATCGGTCAGCACCCGGATGGGCGAGGTCGCCAGCAGGTTCAATGCCGGGGTCCAACCCCGGATCGCCGCATAGCCGCCGACGCCAACCAGCCCCAGCGCGACGCCAATCGGCACGCGCAGCAGCAGCATGGTGAACAGGGCGACAAAGCCGCCAATGGCGACCAGATCAGCGTAGGCCACGGCTTGCCTCGTCCAGTTCAAAGCCATCGGCGGACACCACGCGCTCGCGCCCGGTCGCGATGCCCACCAGCTTGACGCCGATGGTGACAAGGCTGACTGCGATGCCCGCCCAGATCAGCCCCAGAAACGGCCAGATCGGCAGGCGCAGGTCAAACGTCGTCTCACCCGACACCAGCGCGCTATGAACGCGGCCGGACATCTTCCAGGTCAGCAGCGCCGCCAGCAACCACAACAGGCCCCAGGCAAAGGCATCGATGGCACGGCGCAGGCGCGGACCGGCGGTCTCGGCCAGCAGATCGACCTGAATATGCCCGCCGCGCAACCCGATGACGGCAAAGCCCCAGGCGAGACAGGCGCCTAGAAACAGCCGTGAGAGGTCAAAACTGTCGGGCACTGGCCAAGCGAGCAGATAGCGGCCCAAAGTCGAGGCCACGACAAGCACCGTCACCGCGCCCAGAAGGACTCCGGCGATGGTTTCGACGCTGCGGCAGAACAGATCAAGCGCGCGGTTCATGGGGTTCGTCCGGGCAAGGGAAACGGCGGGCACACGGGGCGCCCGCCGCAAAAAGTCACTCGGCCCCGCCGCCGACGGCCGCCAGACGGGCCACCAGATCGGCCAGCGCCGCCTGCGGATCGGCGACACCGGCCGCCGCCGCATTCACCGCCCATTCGGCGCGCATCGTGTCCGACAAGGCGCGCCACTCGGCCATCTCGGCCTCGGTCGGCACATACATCACATGGCCCGGCATCGCTGCAATGGTCGCACGCGAGCCTGATTCCTGCTCGGCCCAAGGCGTCGCGATCTGCTGCGACCATTCCGGCGTGCAATGCGCGTCGATCACGGCGCGGTTTTCGTCCGACAGCCCGTTATAGGTGGTCAGGTTGATCGCATACACGAAGGCCACCGAATAGAGCGGCATGTCCAGATGGTGCGTGACGATATCGGCCACGTTGAACAGGATCAGGCTGTTCCACGGACCCGAGGTGACATCCGCCCCGCCCGAGGACAGGATCGCACGCATCTCCGGCACCGGCACCTGCACGGGGCTGCCGCCCATCATGCCGATCAGGCGGGCGATGGTGCCCTGCGGCGGGCGCACGTTGTCACCGGCGTAATCGGCGGGCGAACCCATCGGGCCCGAGGTGCCGTGGAACGTGCCCGGATCGTGCAGATGCACCATGCAGACATGTACGTCGGGCATCTCTTGTTCGGCGTATTGCAGATACCATTCATGCAGCGCGCGGCTGGCGGTGGTGGCGTTCGACATCATGAACGGCAGTTCTGCCGCCGCGATGATGGGGAAACGGCCGGCCTGATAGCCGGGGTTCACAAAGCCGATATCCACGACGCCATCGCGCGCCATGTCATAATGGTCCGGCGCCGAGCCGAGTTGCTGCGCCGGGAAAATCTCGACCGCGATGCGGCCATTGCTGGCAGCAGCGATGCTTTCCGCCCATTGGGTCATCCCGTTGGTGTGCAGCATGTGCACCGGCGGCACCCAATGCGACAGCGCCAGCGTCACCTCTTGCGCATGGGCCGCGGTTGCAGAAAGTCCGATGGCGGTCGCAACCGCCCAAGTTCTGGCCGTCATGGTCACTCCTCCCGATTGCCGGACCGGCGCGCTGCGCCCCGGCCCTTTGCCTCTGCGCTCAGCCAAGCTGGCGCAAATTCTCGATCACCTGGTCCATCAGCCGGCGCAGGGTCTGCACCTCTCCGGCGCTGAGGCCCTGCAAGGTGCGGTCCTCGATTGACTGCGCCTGAGCAGTCAGATCGGCCACCACGGCCTGGCCGTGCGCGGTGGGCCAGACAGCATTTGCCCGCCGGTCGCCTGCCACGGAGCGGCGCTCAAGAATGCCCGCCTCCTCCATCTTGTCGAGGATCGGCACCAGACTGGAACGCTGCAGGCCCACGGCCTCGGCCAAACGATGCTGCGGTTGGCCTGGATTGGCGCAGATGATCGACAGCAGGCCCAGATACCGCGCCGCGCCACCGTGATCTGGGACGCGGGCTTCAAAGGATTTGTAAGCTAGGATCTGCGCCATCCGCAGGCGGAAGTTGATGCTGGGCGCAAGGCCGTCCTGCAACGACAGCGGGGCGTCCAGATCATCCGTCAGGGCGATGGCGGGCTGCATTGGTGGTCCTCGCACTGGTTTCAGATGTATTGATTGATGTCGAACAATTCGATATCACCTCGTTTGACACCTGTCCAGCCCTGCCAAAGGAGCCGCCCATGCCCCCTGCCCTCTGGCCCGCCGACCCCAACGGCCCCGCTTTGTGGAAGATCACGCTGGGCGATCTTCTGGACCGACAGGCAGCGGCATTTCCGGATCACCCCGCCGTCACTGTCGATGACCGCATCCACGACCGGCTGACCACCTGGACCTATGCGCAACTGCGCGCGCAGGCGGATCAACTGGCGCGCGGGCTGATCGGCTGGGGCGTGGCGGAGGGTGACAGGGTGGCGGTCATGGCCGCCAATTGCGCCGAATGGGTGCTGCTGGAATATGCGCTGGCCAAGGTCGGCGCGGTGCTGGTCACGGTGAACCCGGCGTTGCGGCGCTCGGAACTTGCCTATGTACTGACGCAGGGGCGGGTGAGCGGGCTGTTCGTCGTCTCCGGCTTTCGCGGCAGCGACATTGCCGGCGATCTGGCCGCGCTGCGGCCTGATCTGCCGCTGCTGACGCGGGTTTGCCGGATCGGCGGCGGCGGACTTGATGGCATGCCCTTCGACGATCTGATGGCGATAGGGGATAGCACGCCCGACACCCTCCGCGCCGCCCGTCAGGCCGCCGTGAACCCGCGCGACGTGGCGCAGATCCAGTATACCAGCGGCACCACGGGCAAGCCAAAGGGCGCCATGCTGCGCCACTTCGGCACCGTCAACAACGCGCGGTTAATGGCGGATCGCGGCGGCTATGGCCCCGGCGACGTGATGCTGTCGGCCATGCCGCTGTTCCACACGGCGGGCTGCGTGTGCAACGTGATGGCCATGGCGGCCTGCGGCGGGCATCTGGTGACGATGGACGCCTTTGATCCCGCGCGGATGCTGCACCTCTGGGCGCAGTTCCGGCCCACCCTCATCAACGCTGTGCCCACGATGATGGTGCGGATGCTGGAACACCCCGACTGGCGCGCCGCGCCCCGCGCCCTGCGCCGGATCGTCACCGGCGGCACCAGCATTCCGCCCAGCCTGATGCTGTCCTTGCGCGAGGCGACAGGGGGAGAGCCCCTCATCATCATGGGCATGACCGAATGCAGCCCGATCATCACCCAGACGCGCGACTCTGACCCTCTGGAAGTCCGCGTCGGCACCGCCGGCACGCCCCTGCCCCACACCGAACTGCGCATCACCGACCCGGAGACGGGTCGCACGCGCGATTTCGGCGAGGCCGGGGAATTGTGCATCCGGGGCTATCTGACGATGGCCGGATACTTCGACATGCCCGAGAAAACCGCCGAAACCATTGACGCCGATGGCTGGCTGCACTCGGGCGATCTGGCGGTGCTGGAGGAAACCGGCCATCTGCGCATTGTCGGGCGGCTGAAGGACATGATCATCCGCGGCGGCGAGAACGTCTATCCGGTAGAGATCGAGGATTGCCTGCTGGCCCATCCCGCCGTCAGTCAGGCGCAGGTGGTGGGCGTGCCCGACCCCGATCTGGGCGAGGAAAGCTGCGCTTTTGTCGTGCTGCGGGCCGAGGCCACGCCCGAGGCGCTGCAAGCCCATTGCAGGGCACACATGGCCCGACACAAGATGCCGAAATATGTGCAGGTTCTCGTGGAGTTGCCGATGACCGCCAATGGAAAGATCCAGAAATTCGCCCTGCGCCAGCAGGCGGCGGCGGGGATCGCGGATGGCTCGTTCCGCCCGGTGCGCGCATGACCTCGTCCTTGCTGATCGACCGTCAGGGCGCCGTGGCGATCCTGACCCTGAACCGGCCCGAGGCGCGCAATGCGCTGAGCCCCGAACTGACCTGCCGTCTGGCCGACGCCATCGACGAGGCCGCCGCCGATCCCGGCATCCGCGCGGTGATCCTGACCGGGGCGGGCGACAAGGCCTTTTGTTCCGGCGGCGATCTGGCGCTGGCGCTGCCGTTGCTGTCCGGGGCCCGGCAGCCACAGACCGACTGGGACCGCCGTTTCCTCGCCGACCGGGGCATCGACACCCGCATCGCCTTTCGCGGGTTCGAGATGAACAAGCCGGTGATTGCGGCGGTGAATGGCGCCTGCATGGCGGGCGGTATGGAGGTGCTTCTGGGCACCGACATCCGGCTGGCCGTGCCCGAGGCGCGTTTCGCCCTGCCTGAGGCTGCGCGCGGCGTGATCCCCTTTGCCGGTGCGTTGGTGCGACTGCCGCGCCAGATCCCCTATGCCCTGGCAATGGAGATGCTGTTGACCGGCGGTGCCATCGACGCACAAACCGCCCTGCGCGCGGGCCTCATCAGCCGCATCGTGGACCCTGCCGGCCTGTTGGAGGCCGCGCTGGAGATCGCCCACCGCATCGCCGCCAACGCCCCCGTCGCCGTTCAGCAGATCAAGCGCACCGTCACGGCGGCCAGCGGCTTGACGCT
>CALESR010000184.1 GCA_937907485.1 uncultured Paracoccaceae bacterium
CAGGACGGTCGCCGCGTGGCTCAGCGGGTGGCGCTCGCGGTGCAGGGCGCGCTGGGGTGATTCGCCGGGGTCGATGCCACCGCCGGGCAATTGGAACTCCGGCACCGGGTCTTGCTGATGGGTCAGCAACACGCGCCCGCCCCGCCACAGCACCGCATAGGCGCCGGGGCGGCGGGTATAGTGGCGCTCGGTCTCGCGCGGGGTGCCATAGCGACGAATCATCTGCTTTCCTTGACCGGGGCGAATCACTCATGCCCCCTTGGCCCTGACGCAGGGAGTCCTATATGACGACGACAAAGAAAAGCCCCTGACGTGAAGGTTTCCCCATGACCCTCGGTGCGCAAATCGCCTGGGACGATACCGTCCTGCCGTTTCAGCTGGACCGCGCCGATATCCGCGGGCGCGTCGCGCGCGTTGATGGCGTGCTGGACCGCGTGCTGGCGCAGCATGCCTATCCCGCGCCGATCGAGGAGTTGATCGCGCAGGCCGTGCTGCTGACGGCGATGATCGGCCAGACGATGAAGCTGCGCTGGAAGCTGTCGCTGCAGGTGCGTGGCAAGGGGGCGGCGCGGTTGATCGCCACCGATTATTTTGCGCCCGGCGCCGATGGCGCGCCCGCCCGCATCCGCGCCTATGCCAGTTTCGACGCCGAGCGGCTGTCGGCCACCGAGCCTGCCTTTGCGCAGATCGGCGAGGGGTATCTGGCGATCCTGATCCACCAGGGCGAGGACATGCAGCCCTATCAGGGCATCACGCCGATCGCCGGGCAGTCGCTGGCCGATTGCGCCGAGGCCTATTTCGCCCAGTCCGAGCAATTGCCGACCCGCTTTGCCACCGCGCTGGGCCGCTCGACGATGCCGGGCCGGGCCGAACATTGGCGCGCCGGTGGCATCATGTTGCAGCACATGCCAAAGGCCAGCCCCTATGCCAAGGGCGACGCCACGGGTGAGGGCGGTCTCTTGGCCGCTGCCGATCTGGTGCATGGCGAGGATGCCGAAAACTGGACGCGGGCGAATGCCCTGCTCGACACGGTCGAGGAGCTGGAGCTGATTGGCCCCACAGTGCATCCGACCGACCTGCTGGTGCGGCTCTTTCACGAGGAATCGCCGCGGGTCTATGACGCCCAGCCGGTCGAATTCGGCTGCACCTGCTCCGAGCACAAGGTGCGGCAGTCGCTGTCGATCTACTCGGCCAAGGACATCCGCCACATGACCACGCCCGAGGGCACCGTCACCGCCGACTGCCAGTTCTGCGGCGCGCATTATGTGCTCGATCCGAAAACCGTGGGGTTCGAGGCGCAGGATGCCCGCAAATGACATTCTCGCGCGGCTGACCGAGGCGCTGTCCCGGCCGGGACCGCCGTCGAGCGATTTCGACCTCAACCCCGCCTTTCGCCCCGAAGGCCGGGTGCTGCGCCCGGCCGGTGTGCTGATTGCGCTGGTTCAGGCGCCGGCTGGCTGGTCGGTGGTGCTGACGAAACGCGCGTCCGGGCTGAAACACCATCCGGGGCAGATCGCCTTTCCGGGCGGCAAGGTTGATCCGGGCGATGCCGACGCCGTGGCCGCCGCGCTGCGCGAATCGCACGAGGAGGTCGGGCTGAACCCGGCGCAGGTGCGCGTGCTGGGCACGATGCCCGCGCATGAGACGGTGACGGGCTTCAGCGTGACGCCGGTTCTGGGTGTGGTCAGCGGCGCCTTTACCCCTGTTGTCGAGGCGGGTGAGGTCGAAGAGGCCTTTCTGGTGCCG
>CALESR010000185.1 GCA_937907485.1 uncultured Paracoccaceae bacterium
GTTCCATTCGAACAGCACGCGGAAATTGTCAAAGATCATGAAGGCCGGCCCGCGATGCCCCTGCGGCAGGATGATCGAGGCCTGCAACCGCCCGTTCGGCAGCGCCACGCCGCGCCCCTGCACGCCCATGCGCTCCCAATCCGCCACGCTGAGCTGCGTGCGCAACCCGGTGCGCGTCAGGTCGAGGCCCTGCGGAATCGCCACCTCGACCAGCCAGGGCTCGTTCGGCCGCCAGCCGTGATGGCGCAGCAAGGCGGCACCGGTCAGCACCGCATCCGGCATCGAGCCGCGCACATCGACATGGCCGTTGCCATCGGCATCGACGCCCAGTGTCAGGATGTCGCGCGGCAACATCTGCACCATGCCGATCTCGCCCGCCCAGGCACCCTGCGTCGTCGCCGGGTCCAGATCGCCGCGGCGATACAGCTCGGCCATCGCGATGATCTGCGGCCGGAACAGATGCGGGCGGCGGCAATCATGCGCCAGTGTCGCCAAGGCATCGGCCGTGTTGATGTCGCCCTGCACCTGTCCGAAATCGGTCTCGAAGGCGAGGAAGGCCAGCATCACGCCGGGGCTGATGCCGAATTCCCCCTGCAACCGCTGGAACAGCGCCGCCTGCCGCTCGCGCAATTGCCGCGCGCGGTCCAGCCGGTTCTGGCTGATGAGCGAGCGCGAGAACTCCACGAAGGGCCGCTGAAAGAACCCCTGCGCCCGGTCGCGGCTCAACACGGTGTCATTCTGCCGCAACCGGCCAAAGAACCGGTCCGCCACATCGGCGGGCAACCCGCCCTGCACCGCCTCGGTGCGCAGACCGGCGACAAACGCCGACCAGCCGCCGCCACAGGGCGCGGATTGGCCAAGGGCGGCAACGGGCAACAGACAGACGGCGGCAGCAGCCAGAAAACGGCGCATGAAAATCTCCCTTGGCAAAACCGGGGTCGCAACGACCCTTTGGCGGTATCTTGCTTCAAATCCGCCGGGGGGTCGAGGGGGGCAGCGCCCCCTTCAGAACACCACCACCGAGCGGATCGACTGACCCGCGTGCATCAGATCGAACCCCTTGTTGATCTCGTCCAGCGTCAGCACATGGGTAATCATCGGGTCGATCTCGATCTTACCGTTCATGTACCAATCCACGATTTTCGGCACATCCGTCCGCCCGCGCGCGCCGCCAAAGGCCGACCCTTTCCACACCCGCCCGGTGACCAACTGGAACGGCCGGGTGGAAATCTCCTTGCCCGCCTCGGCCACGCCGATCACCGTGCTGACGCCCCAGCCGCGGTGACAGGCCTCCAGCGCCTGACGCATCACCGTGGTATTCCCGGTGCAGTCAAAGGTGTAATCCGCCCCGCCGTCGGTCAGCGCCACCAGATGCGCGACGATATCGCCGTCGATCTCGCGCGGGTTGACGAAATGGGTCATGCCGAACATCTTGCCCCATTGCGCCTTGTCGTTGTTGATATCGACGCCGATGATCTTGTCGGCGCCCACCATCCGCGCGCCCTGAATCACGTTCAGCCCGATGCCGCCCAGCCCGAACACCACCACATTCGCGCCCGGCGTCACCTTGGCCGTATTGATGACCGCGCCGACCCCGGTGGTCACGCCGCAGCCGATGTAACAGGCCTTGTCGAACGGCGCGTCCTCGCGGATCTTCGCCAGCGCGATTTCCGGCAGCACGGTGAAGTTCGAGAACGTCGAACACCCCATGTAGTGGTAAACCGTCTGCCCCTTGTAGCTGAAGCGCGAGGTGCCGTCCGGCATCAGCCCCTTGCCCTGCGTCGCGCGGATCGCCGTGCACAGATTGGTCTTGCCGCTCAGACAGCTTTTGCACTGGCGGCATTCGGGGGTGTAAAGCGGGATCACATGGTCGCCCGGTTTCAGGCTGGTGACACCCGCCCCCACCTCGCGCACGATCCCGGCGCCCTCATGCCCCAGAATCGAGGGGAAAATCCCCTCGCTGTCGAATCCGTCCAGCGTATAGGCGTCGGTGTGGCAGATGCCGGTCGCCATGATTTCCACCAGCACCTCACCCGCGCGGGGGCCTTCCAGATCGAGTTCGACGATTTCCAGCGGTTTCTTGGCCTCAAAGGCAACGGCGGCGCGGGTTTTCATTGGGGGTTCCTCCTGATTTGGCGCCGACCCTAACGGCGCCGGGCGCCCCAGATCAACCTCTTACGATCAACCGCCTGCCCGGTATCAGCACGGGCGCCAGCGCCAGCAGGTCGGCGCGCGCCAGCGCGATGCAGCCTGCGGTCGGATAACCGGGGCGGCGCCATGTGTGCACAAAGATGGCCGAGCCCTTGCCGGGGATCGCCTCGGGCAAGTTCCAGTCGGTCAACACGATCAGATCATAGAGCGGATCAGCCCGCCGCAGCCGCTCGTGGCTGGCGCTCAAGGGCGCCCGGGCAGGCTGGTTATAGGCCGGATGCCCCGGATCATCGCACCACAGATCGCGCAGCCCGATCGGCCTCGCCCAGCGCGGCAGCGCGCGGGCGGCCAGCCGGTCCGGGCGAAACAGCATCCCGGTCAGCCGATGCACCCCCGCAGGCGTGGCGCCGTCGCCCTCGCGCTTGTCCGAGGTAATCCCGCCGCGCCCGATGCTGCACGGCCACAGCCGCCCCCCGGCGCGCAGCCCCATCGGCGTCAGCACCAGATCGCTCACAGCAGATGCCCGGACTTGGTCGCCTTGGTCGCCAGATAGGCGGCGTTCTCGTCCGTCTGGCCCACCGCCAGCGGCACCCGCTCGACTACGCCGATCCCGCCCTTTTCCAGCATCGACACCTTGCGCGGGTTGTTGGTCAACAGCCGCACCTGCGCAAAGCCCATCTTGCGCAGCAGTTCCGCGCCCAGCCGGAAATCGCGCTCGTCGTCTTCAAACCCCAGCCGGTGATTGGCCTCGACCGTGTCGAAGCCCTGGTCCTGCAAGGAATAGGCGCGCATCTTGTTGGCCAGGCCGATGCCGCGGCCTTCCTGGTTTAGATAGAGCAGGACGCCCGCGCCCTCCTCGCCCATCTGCGCCAGCGCGGCATGCAGCTGCGGGCCGCAGTCGCATTTCAAACTGCCGAGCACGTCGCCGGTGAAACAGGCCGAATGCAACCGCGCCAGCACCGGAAGGGTGCGGTCGGGTCGACCGACCTCGATGGCGTAATGTTCGTCGCCACCATCTTCGGGGCGGAAGATATGGACGCGGCCAGCACCGGCGGCGGCCATCGGCAGACGAGCCGAAACCACCTCGTCCATCGGCGAAAGGCGGGCGAGTTCGGGGGCAATCTCGTCCAGTCGAAGCAGGGTGAGGCCATTCGCAGCCGCCAGCGCAAATGCATCGGGCACGCGCACCAGCAGTGCCGCGGGCAGAAGCCGGGCCGATTTGGCCAGCAGAATGGCGGCGCGGTGCAGCGCCGCACTGCCCTCGCGCAGGGATCGCAGCGGTCCCTTCATC
>CALESR010000186.1 GCA_937907485.1 uncultured Paracoccaceae bacterium
CGACCTTGTATTTCGAGATCACTTCGAAATGGCCATCGGTGTCGCGCTTGCGGGCGTCGAGGCTGACCTGCACCTGAATGTCGGGCTGCCCCGCGGGCATGACGCCGGAGCCGCGCACGACGGCATTTTCAAACGACAGGTCGCGGACGAATTGCGCCAGCACCTGAAACTTCACCTGCGGCTGCGCGCCGTTTTGCGCGCCAGCGGGCGGGGCGGCGCCGTTGCCATTGTCGGCCATGAGACTCTCCTGCAATCGATGGTTTCGCGGGGGTTCTAGCAGGACCGCCCGGCTGCCTCAATGCCCGTCGTCCCTCAGGCGTTGCGCGGCGGGCAAGGGGTCATGCGCGGGGTCGCGGACGGTATAGTCCCCCTCGACCACATCATCCTGCCGCCAGACCGTCGCACTGACGACCCCGGCGTTCAGGCCCAGCGCGCGGACAATCATGCGCTGCAGTGGAGGGATCAGCAGCAGCAGCCCCAGCGCATCGGTCAGAAAGCCCGGCAGCAGCAGAAGCAGCCCGGCCAGCACGCGAAACGCACCCTGCGCCAGAAAGGTGCCCGGCGCGACCCGCAACCCGCCCTGCATCATCGACTGCGCCTGCGCCTGCTGTCCGCGCAGGATCGAGGCGCCCAAGAGCGCCGACAGCACGATCAGCCCCAGCGTCGCCAACACGCCGATCTGCGCGCCAACAGCGATGAACAGGCCGATTTCGATCAGTGGCAGCAACACAAAGATGAAAAGCGCGGGCACGCGGGCGACTCCTGAGGGTGTGCGGGTGGACTTGGCCGTTCGTGCACCCTACATAAGCAACCGACACTGGAAACCAAGACTGACGACCTGCCTTCGAGGACAAGAATGGACTCTGCCGTGATACAACTGCTCGTTCTGGCCGCGATTGCCGTCTTTCTGATTCTCAAGCTGCGCAATGTGCTGGGCACGCGCGACGGCTATGAGGCCCCACCCGAAGTGCCCGGCGCCAAACCCGAGCCCGCCCGCCGCGGCGGTTTCGAGGTGATCGAGGGTGGCGAGGACCATGACATCACCGATCACGTCCCGGCGGGTTCGGATGCCGCGCTGGCCTTGGCCGCGATCAAGCGCGCCGAGCCGGGCTTTGGCGTCAGCGATTTCCTCGGCGGCGCGCGGGGCGCCTATGAGATGATCCTGATGGGATTCGAGCGTGGCGAACTGGACGATCTGGTGCCCTTCCTGTCGCGCGACGTTTTCGAGAGCTTTGACGAGGTCGTGCAACTGCGCGAGCGGGACGGGCTGAAGGTGGAGGCGAGTTTCGTCGGCCTGCGCGAGATCGCCCTGAATGGCGCGCGGTTCAACGCCGCCACGCGCGAAGCCGAGATCACCGTGCGCTTTGTCGGCGAATTGACGTCGCTGGTGCGCGACCGTGACGGCAAGATCGTCGAGGGCGACGCGAATCGGATCAAGCAAGAGCGCGACACCTGGACCTTTGCGCGGGTGATGGGGTCGGACAACCCGAACTGGCGGCTGGTCGCGACCGGCGACTGACCTTTTGCGCGGGAGTGCGCCATGCCCCGCCGCCTGTCCGATGAGGATCAAGAGCTGTGGCAACGCGTCGTGCGTGGGGCGCGGCGGCTGTTGCCGTCGCCCGACCCGGCGCCCGACAGCCGCAAGGGGCCGGTCGCCGACCCTCAGGCGCCGCGCCCGCGCATCGACCCGCCCGCACCGCCAGCACTGACCTTTCCGCCCTCGCCCCCGCCACGCGGCCCCGCGCCGCGCGTGCATCTCGATCTGGTCGCGCCGATTTCCGAGCGGCTGGCCAGCGCGCCGGTTCGCATGGACAAGGGCCTGCACCGCGCGATGACCCGCGGCAAACTCGACCCTGAGGCGCGGATCGACCTGCATGGCATGACCCTGGCCCAAGCGCATTCGGCGCTGACCGGGTTCATCCTGTCGGCGCATGCACGCGGCGCGCGGCTGGTGCTGGTGATTACCGGCAAGGGGCGGCGCATCGGGCCGGACCAAGCCGCACCGATGCCGGTGCGTCACGGCGTGCTGAAACACGAGGTGCCGCACTGGCTGCGCAGCGGTCCGCTGGCGCCGCTGGTGCTGGAACTGCGCGAGGCGCATCGCACGCAGGGTGGCAGCGGCGCCTATACGGTCTATCTGCGCAAGCGCCGTCAACCCGGCGGCTGAGTCGCCCCAGCCTCGGGCCGGGTCCACCAAGGCAGCACAAAGCGGCGCCGGTTCTCGGTGGGCAGCGACAGGATCACCTCGGTGGTGTTCTGCAAGGTCAGGATCGTCGCCGGCAAGGGTGCCAGCGCACCGGCATTGTCGCTGTTCAGCGCCAGATTGACCGCCCGCATGTTGCCCAGCAGGCTGACCAGCGCAGGCGAGGAGCCCACGGTGAAATGCCCGTCACCGCTGCCAAAGGCGCTGACATCGATCACCGTCACCGGCAAATCGGCAATCGCCTCGGCATTGGGAATATTACCCAGCCGCGAGGGCTGCCCGGTCAGCCGCGCCGACAGGTTCAGCACGCGGTCGCGCTGCGAGACGATAATCAGGAAAGGCTGCGGCAGGGTGCCGATGACGCTGACCTGCTGGCGGAACAGCTCGACATCCAGGTCCGGCGCGATCAGGATCACCCCGCCGATCCCGGCCAGCGCCGGGTCATGCGTCAGGGCCATCTGCCGCAGGCTCTCCATCAGCAGATGGGTGCCCATCGAATGCGCGATCAGGATGGTGCGATTCGGCCCGGCGGCGCGGATCCGGTGGATCATCTCGATCAGCCCGTCGCGGGCAAACAGCGCCGAGTCACGGTCATGCGCATAGGCAAAGGGCGCCCCCAGCGAGGGCCACGAGTAATGGGTGATGACGCCGGGCAGCCGCAGGTCGTAGTCCAGCTGCGCGGTGCGATAGACCCCCTCGATGAAGGTGGTGTTGAAGCCATGCACAAAGATCACCGCCTCGCGTTCGGACGGCGGCTGTTCAGCCAGCTCGGCCCGCACCGCCGCCTCAAAGGCGGCAGGCCGCAGATCGCGCGAATCGGCCAGCATGAAATGGCGGTCCGGGTCCGGTGTCTGGCGGTTGCGTTGGCGCGGGATCGCGCCCGGCTCGCGGTCCGGCGGGATCGACACGGTAAAGCGGCCAAAGCTGACCTGAGCATTGCGATCGCTGCCGGGCACACCCAGATCCGCGTCGGCGGCGCGGGTGGTCGCCACCAGAACCGGGCGCCAGACCGCGCCGGGCGCCGGACCCTGCACAAAGTCCACCTCCTCGCGCACCGCACAGGCCGCGAGGATCAGGAGCGAAAGGAAAGGGCCAGCGCGCATGGGAAATGTCCAAGGGTTCATCGGCTGGTTCATACACCTTGGGGCGCGGGGCGTAAGGGGGCGCGGCGTTTTCCCTGTTTGCCCGGCGGCACGTTGCGCGCTATGGCAGATCATGCGCGACATCCTGCACCAAGCCCGCACCGCCACCGCCGAACTGCGCCAGCTGTTCGAGCCGACCCCGCTGCAACGCAACGACCACCTGTCGCTGCGCTTTGGCGCCGATATCTGGCTCAAGCGCGAAGACCTGACGCCCGTGCGGTCCTACAAGATTCGCGGCGCCTTCAACGCGATGCGCTGCGTGCTGGCGCAAACCCCCGGGCAGGAAACCTTTGTTTGCGCCAGCGCGGGCAATCACGCCCAGGGCGTCGCCTTTGCCTGCCGGCATTTCGGCCGTCGCGGGGTGATCTTCATGCCGGTGACGACGCCGCGCCAAAAGATCGACAAGACCCGCACCTTTGGCGGTGACTGGGTCGAAATCCGGCTGACCGGCGACTATTTCGACCAGTCGCTGGCCGCCGCGCAGAGCTTTTGCGCCCAGGTCGGCGCGCATTTCCTGTCGCCCTTCGATGACGAGGATGTGATCGAGGGCCAGGCCAGTGTCGGCGTCGAGATCCTCGAACAACTGGGGCGCGCGCCGGATCTGATGGTGGTTCCGGTTGGCGGCGGCGGGCTGGCCTCGGGCGTGCGGCGCTTTTTCGCCGCGCTGGGGGCGCCGACAGAGTTTCGGTATGTCGAGCCGCTGGGCGGCGCCAGCCTGACCGCCGCGTTGCGGGCCGGGGCGCCGATGACCCTGCCGCGGGTGGACAGTTTCGTCGATGGCGCCGCCGTGGCGCGAATCGGCGCGCGCCCCTTTGCCGCGCTGGCCGATGTCGCGCCCGCCGATGTGCTGCTGGCCCCGGAGGACCGAATCTGCATCACCATGCTGGAAATGCTGAACGTCGAGGGCATCGTGCTGGAACCCGCCGGTGCGCTGTCGATCGACGCCCTGCCCGACATGGCGGACCAGTTGCGCGGCAAGACAGTGGTCTGCCTGACATCGGGCGGCAATTTCGACTTCGAGCGCCTGCCCGAGGTCAAGGAACGCGCCATGCGCTTTGCGGGGACCAAGAAGTATTTCATCCTGCGCCTGCCGCAGCGCCCCGGCGCGCTGCGCGATTTCCTCGACATTCTGGGCCCGGACGATGACATCGCGCGCTTTGAGTATCTGAAAAAATCGGCACGCAACTTTGGTTCGGTGCTGATTGGCATCGAGTCGAGTTCGGCGCAGACGATTCAGGCGTTGTTCGGTCGCATGGAGGCGGCCGGGTTCGATTACCGCGATGTGACCGTGGACGAGACCCTCGCGGCGTTTCTGGTCTGACTCAGGCGGCGCGGCGCGACAGGCCGGTCAGGAACTCGCCCCGAGAACGCTGATAGCACTGCAGAATGACCTCAGGGTCAAAGGCAGGGCTGCGACCGGCGTTGGCCGCCAACTCGCCCTGCGAACACAGGCCGGCAAACTCG
>CALESR010000187.1 GCA_937907485.1 uncultured Paracoccaceae bacterium
CAGGCCGGCAAACTCGCTAAACCCCAGATTCAGCGCGGACCCCTTGAGGAAATGCAACGCGGCGGCCTGTTCGGCGGCTGGCGCCTGCGCATCGAGCCGTGCCAGCCCCTCGTCGACCTCTTGCAAAAAGGCATCGACGAGCTCGCCAAAGGCATCGCCCATCTCGGCCTGCAGTTCTTCCACCTGTGCCCAGTCGATCATCGCTCTCTCCTTTCGGCATCGGCAGTGTTTCACTCAACCCGTAAGCGAAAGGTTAACGCAGAACCGTCAGAAGAAATAAATCGACGTTTCAGCAGTTGTTAAACCCCTGCGGTCAAGAAAGGGAGACTTGCAGCAAAGGTGCCTCGTGTCCGTTTCCCAATCTGTTCCTCTCGATTCGCCGATTTCGGCCAACCGTGCGCCCCTGCACGCGATCAGCAAGGTGTTGATCGTGGACGATTCGCGCGCTCAACGGCTGTTGGTGCAGGCCGGATTGCGCGGCCATGGATTCACCGTGCTGCACGCCGAATCAGGGGATGAGGCCCTGGCGATCTGCGCGCGTGAAGATGTCGATCTGGTGCTGTCCGACTGGATGATGCCGGGGATGACCGGCATCGATTTCTGCCGCGCGCTGCGTTCCAACCCCCGCGACCGCTATATCTATTTCATCCTGCTGACCTCGAAAACCGACAAGGCCGCGGTGGCCGAGGGGCTCGATGTCGGGGCGGACGATTTTCTGGCGAAACCCGTCGATCCCGGCGAATTGCGCGCCCGGGTCCGCGCGGGCGAGCGGGTGATCGCGATGGAGCGCGCGCTGCGCGGCAACAATCTGCTGCTGTCGGATACCTTGGCCAAACTGCAGGCGGTCTATGAATCCCTGGACCGTGATCTGGTCGAGGCGCGCAATCTGCAGCAATCGTTGCTGCGCGAACGCCACCATGTCTTTGCCGAGGGCAAGATCACGCTGATGCTGCGCCCCTCGGGCCCGGTCGGTGGGGACATGACCGGCTTTTTCGACATCGCTCCGGGCCTGACCGGCCTCTATGCCTTTGATGTGTCCGGGCATGGTGTGACGTCAGCCTTGCTGACCGCCCGGCTGTCCGGCCTGTTGTCGGGTGCGTCGCCCGACCACAACATCGCCATCGCGCGCAGTGCCCAAGGGCCTGTCGCCCGCCCGCCCGACGCCGTTGCCGCAGCGATGAATCGGCTGATGCTGTCGGAAATCCAGACCGAGCGTTATGTCACGCTGGCCTATGCGGTCATCAACCGCAGCACGGGCGAGGTGCGGATGGTGCAGGCCGGGCACCCGCATCCAATGGTGCAGCATGTAGGCGGCGCGACCTCGATTCTGGGCGGTGGCGGCCTGCCCATCGGCCTGATCGATGGCGCGAGTTATGAGAGTTTTGAAACCCGCCTGCTGCCGGGCGAGCGGCTGTTGCTGGTGTCGGACGGCATCACCGAATGCCCGGATCCGCAGGGCGAGGAACTGGGGCATGAAGGGCTGGCGCTGATGTTGCAACGGTTGGCCGATCTGCCCGGCAAGCAGTTGCTCGACGCGATGATGTGGGAACTGGCGCGCTGGCACGGCAACGAGGACTTTCCCGATGACATTTCCTGCGCATTGTTCGAATTCGGCTGAGCCCCTCAGCGCGAGAGCCGCGCCACCAGTTCGACATGCGCCGACCAGCGGAACTGATCGACGGGCTGCACCCAGTCCAGCCGGTACCCGGCGCCGATCAGCACCCGCGAATCGCGGGCGAAGGTGACCGGATTGCAGCTGACATACGCGATGACCGGCACTTGGGACTGGGCCAGTTCGGCCACCTGCGCCTCGGCGCCAGCGCGCGGCGGGTCAATGACCACCGCGTCAAAGCGTGCCAGTTCATCGGGCAGCAGCGGACGGCGGAACAGATCGCGGGCCTCGGTGCTGACGCGCTTTACCCCCGGCGCGCCGCGCCAACCCGCGGCCAGCGCCTGCAGCAGCGGGGCGGCGCCCTCGACGGCATGGACCTCGGCGGTCGTCGCCAAGGGCAGCGTGAACGTGCCGCACCCGGCAAAGAGATCGAGGATGCGGCGGGCAGGCCCGACGGCCTCGATCACCGCGTCGCGCAAGGCGGCTTCACCCTGCGGCGTCGCCTGCAGAAAAGCGCCGGGCGGCGGGGTGACGCGCGCGCGCCCCATGGCCAGACCGGGCGGTGCCTCTTGAAACAGCACCTCATCGCCCCAGACCAGCCGCGCCAACCGGTGCCGCGCCGCGATCTGCGGCAGCGCGACGCGCAGCGCGGTGTCCAGCGGTTTGCCCCCCTCGACCACCAGATCTACGCCCGAGTCGAGGCGAGTCGCGGTCAGCCGCACCTCGCCCTTGCGCGCGGCGCCGACCTCGACCAGCGCCTCCATCGCGGGAATCGCGGCGATCAATGCCGGGTCCAGCAGGCGGCAATCGGCAATCGCCGTCAGCGTATCCGACGCGCGGGCGTGAAACCCCACCAGCGCCCCCGATTTCAGCCGTCGCCCGGCCAGCGCGGCCCGCCGCCGCGACGCGGGCGGCGAGGTCAGGATTGGCCGCAAGGGCGCCTCCAACCCCTGCCCGGCCAACGCCTGCTGCACCACGCCGCTCTTCCAGCCCGCAACGAACCCGTCCGAGGCGTGCATCAAGGCGCACCCCCCGCAGGCGCGATAGTGGCGGCAAGGCGCGGCCACCCGGTCGCCCGACGGCGTGAGGATCTTTGGCTGCGCGATCCGCCCGGCCAACACTTCGCCATCGACCGTCTCACCGGGAAGCACGCGCTCGACGGTCAGGCCCTGCGCCACCCCCTCGGCCCGCAGGTTCAGGCGCTCGATGGTCAGCATGGCAGCGCCACCGCGGGTGAAAACGCCTGCCCTTCGGGGGCAAGGATCGTCGCCTCGCGCAGGCCATGCGGCTTGTCGGTCGGCGGCTCGATGACCACCCCCCCGGCCAAGTCGGCGCGCGCACAGGCGGCGTCAGGGTCGATGCCAAAGAGATAAAGCTGCACCCCGGCGCCGCGCGGCGGGTTTTCCGGCAACAGGCCCAGCAGCGGATGGCGCGAAAACGTGGCGTCCGAGTGCAGTTGCAACAGCACCGCCCCATGCCGCGCCAGCGCGAAATCCGCGCTCAGCCGATGGATCGTCAGGCCGAGGCAGCCTTCGAGAAACGCCGCCATCGCCCGCACGTCGCGGCACAGCAGGTTCACGCCAAGGCCCGTCAGCGAGCGCCCCAGAACGGCGCCGGAAACGGTTTCCAGATCCATCACGCGACCTCATCCACACCCAGAAAACCTCCCGACTGCCGCTGCCAGAACCGCGCATAGCGCCCGCCCAGCGCCAGCAGCGCCTCATGCGTGCCCTCCTCGACGATGCGCCCGGCGTCCATGACGATGATCCGGTCCATCCGCGCGATGGTCGACAGCCGGTGCGCGATGGCCAGCACGGTCTTGCCCGCCATGATTTGCCCCAGCGCGGTCTGGATCTGCGCCTCGACCTCGCTGTCGAGCGCCGAGGTCGCCTCGTCCAGCACCAGAATCGGCGCGTCCTTCAGAAAGGCGCGTGCCAGTGCGATCCGCTGGCGCTGCCCGCCGGACAGCCGCACGCCACGCTCGCCCAGTTGCGCGTCATAGCCCTTGCGCCCGGCGTTGTCGCGCAGGCCCAGGATGAACTCATGCGCCTCGGCGGCCTCGGCGGCGGCGATGATCTGGGCGTCGGTCGCATCGGGGCGGCCATAGCGGATGTTGTCGCGGGCCGAGCGGTTGAACATCGCCGTGTCCTGCGTGACCATGCCGATCTGCCGCCGCAGACTCTCTTGCGTCACGCCGCGCACGTCATGGCCGTCGATGCGCACTGCGCCGTTTTCGGTGTCGTAGAGCCGCAGCAGCAGCGCGACCAGCGTGGTTTTTCCGGCACCCGAGGCGCCGACGATGCCGATCCGTTCACCCGGCCGGATGGTCAGCGAGACCCGGTCGACCCCGCCGCTGCGCCGACCATAGGCGAAACTGATGGCGTCGAATTCGATCTCGCCCAGCGCGTCGGGCAGGTCAATGGCGTCGGGCGTGTCGGTCAGCGCATGCGGCACACCAAGGGTGCGGATGCCGTCCTCGACCTCGCCCAGATTGGCATAGATCGCCATCAGGGTGAAACTGACCCAGCCGGTCATCTGCGCCAGCCGGATCGCCACGGTGCCCGCCGCGACGATGCTGCCGGTCGAGGCCTCGCCCTGCGTCCAGAGCCAGAGCGTGCCACCCACCAGCACCACCGGCAGCACCCCCGCCAGCAGCATCAGCGCGATGCGAAAGGAGGCCGAGACGCGGCCATAGGCCAGCACGCGCTCGCGAAAGGTGCGCATCGCCTCGAGCGCGTTGCCGTCCTCGAACCGGGCATGGGCGAAGAGCTTGACCGTGCGGATGTTGGTGATCGTGTCCACCACCTGCCCGGTGACCATCGCCCGCGCCCCGGCCCGCGCGCCCGAACGGCTGCGGATATGCGGCATGAAGGCGCGGATCAGCCACAGATAGACCACCGACCAGATCAGCAGCACCAGCCCCAGCCGCAGGTCGATCGCCGCCATCAGCGCCACCGACGCCGCCAGCGAGGCCAGCGCAAAGGCGACGGTGTTGATGCTTTCCGATACCACCTCGGTCATCGCGCGGGCGGTCTGGATCTGCTTTTGCGCGATACGGCCGGCGAAATCGTTGTCAAAGAAGCCGATATCCTGCCCCATCGTCCAGCGGTTCAGCCGCGACAGCACAAGCGGGTCGACATTCGGCGCGATGGTCAGAAAGTTCGCCGCGCTGTTGAGGCCAAAGGCCAGCGGGCGCAGCACCAGAAAGAAGGCGGCAAAGCCTGCCAGCAGCGCCCAGTTGTCGGCAAAGAAGGTCGTGGCCTGCCCGCCGGTGGCGGCGTCGATCACCAGCCCCATGACCATCGCGGCCATGACCTCGGTGACGCCGCCGACCACGGCAATTGCCGTGGCGATCCAGATCCCCAACCAGGCCCCGGACAGCGCCCAGCGCGCAAAGGCCCAGAGTGTGCGCGGCGGGGCGCCCTTGGCGGGGTCAAAGGCGTTGATGAGGGTCGAAAGCGCCATTTATTCTGCCTCGTCCGTGCCGATGAACCCACCCGATTGCCGCTGCCAGAACCGGGCATACAACCCGCCCTGCGCCAACAGTTGCGCATGGGTGCCATCCTCGGCGATGCGCCCGTCGTCGAGCACGACAATGCGGTCCATGCGCGCGATGGTGGAGAGCCGGTGCGCGATGGCGATCACCGTCTTGCCCTCCATCATGCCGTAGAGCGTTTCCTGAATCGAGGCCTCGACCTCGCTGTCCAGCGCCGAGGTCGCCTCGTCCAGCACCAGAATCGGCGCGTCCTTCAGGATCACCCGGGCAATCGCGATGCGCTGGCGCTGCCCGCCGGACAGCTTCACGCCCCGCTCCCCAACCCGCGCGCCGTAACCCTGCCGCCCCTCGGCGTCGGCGAGATCGGCGATGAAGACCTCGGCCTCGGCCCGCTGCGCGGCCTCGATCATCTCGGCCTCGGTGGCGCCGGCGCGGCCATAGAGGATGTTCTCGCGCACTGAGCGATGCAGCAGCGAGGTGTCTTGCTGCACCATGCCGATCCGCGCGCGCAAACTGTCCTGCGTGACCAGCGCGACATCCTGCCCGTCGATCAGGATGCGCCCCTTTTCGGTGTCGTAGAACCGCAAGAGCAGCTTGACGAGGGTCGATTTCCCGGCCCCTGAGCGCCCCACCAGACCGATCTTTTCGCCCGGTCGAATGGTCAGGCTGAGGTCGCTCAACCCGCCCGAACCGCGCCCGTAATGGTGGCTGACCCCTTCGATTTCGATGAGGCCCGCGCGGAACTCCAGCGGGTTTGCATCCGGCGCGTCCACCAGGGTGATCGGTTGCGCGATGGTCTCCATCCCCTCGGCCACGACGCCAAGGTTGCGGAAAAACGAGCTGACCGCCCACATGATCCAGCCGGTCATCGCGTTCAGCCGCAGCACCAGCGCCGAGGCGGCGGCAACCACGCCAAGACTGGCGGCATCAATCGACCACAGCCAGATCGCCCAGCCGACGACAGCGACGATCAGGAACCCGTTCAGCGCCACCAGCGACAGGTCCATCGTGGTGAAGATGCGCATTTCCCTCTGGAAGGTCACCCGCGCATGCTCGATCGCCTCGCGGGCATAATCGGTCTCGAGCCCGGCCTGCGCGAACAGCTTCACCGAATGGATGTTGGTATAGGCATCGACGACCCGGCCAGTCACCGCACTGCGGGCGTCCGAGGCGGCCTTGGACGCCGGTTCAACCCGGGTGATCGTCCAGCGCACCAGCCACAGATAGAGCACCAGCCAGACCAGCAGCGGCAGCACCAACCGGGGATCGGCGCCCAGCAACAGCACCGCGGCGCCGACGATATACGCCACCGAAAAGCTGAGCGCGTCAAAGATCTGGAACACGGCCTCACCGGCGGCCGGGGGGGTCTGCATGATCCGGTTGGCGATGCGCCCGGCAAAGTCGTTCTCGAACCAGCCGACCGACTGGCGCAGCACATGGCGATGCGCGCGCCAGCGGATCAGCGTGCCGAAATTCGGCAGGATGGCGTTGTTGATAAGCCCGACGTCAATCACCTGCAGCACCGGCCGGATCAGCAACAGAAAGGCCGCGGCCAGCAGCAACTCCATCCCGTTTGCCGCCCAGAACCCCTGCGTGCCCTGCGATTCCAGCAGATCGACGATGCGCCCCAGATACCAGAGCAGCCCGATTTCCAGCAAGGCCACGGTGACCGAGGCAATGCCCGTCGCCACGAAAACCCGGCGAAACGGCCGCATGTAGACCCGCAAGAACGGCCAGAGACGACGCGGCGGCGCGTTGTCTTCGGCATAGGCGACATAGGGGTCCACGAGGGATTCGAAGAACTTGAACACGGGGCGTTCCTTCACTTGTGAAGGCAATCTAGGCCGGATGGCCGTCTTAGGCCAGACCCAGCCGGGCAAGAAGTTCGGCCCGCGTCGGGTGCAGGTCGGCGGCCAGCCAGACCTCCTGCGCGGATTTCAGCGCCTCGCCCAGCGCCGGGCCCTGCAGCGTCGGCATCAGATCGGTGGGTTTCAGCGGAAATCTGGCACCGGCGCCGCGGGCGACTTCGGCCTGCCAATGGTCCGGCGGCGGGGTTTCCAGCAGCGCGGCGAGGCCGAGGATCGCGTCCGCCGCCAACCGCTCGCCCAGCCGCCAGCCCTGGGCGGCGGGGGTGTCGGTGGTGGCAAAAGCGGCTCTGATCTTGCCAAAATCGCGCGATTCCGCATTGGACAGCCGCAGCCCCTCGGCACTGCCCAGCAAGGCCAGTCGCCGCAGCCAGCCTCCGGGTTGCCCGCCCTCGAAATGCACCAGCAGCGGCAAGGCCTGCGGTTGGGCGCCCGGCAGGAGATGCGACAGAACCCCGGTCTGCGCCATCGCGGCAACGGCGGGAGCGGGGTCACGCGCGGCCAGCAGTTTGCGCAACTCGGCGGTGATGCGTTCGCGCGAAAGCGTCTCTAACATGGCGGAATGCTGCGCGCAGGCGGCCAAGGCCTCGGCGTCAATCCCCTGTGCCGGGTCGCCGTATTGCGCGTGAAACCGAAAGAACCGCAGGATGCGCAGCGAGTCTTCGGCGATGCGGTCCTGCGGATCGCCGACAAAGCGCACCCGCCGCGCGATCAGATCGGGCAGCCCACCCAGAGGGTCGATCACCGTGCCATCGGCCTGTGCATAGAGCGCGTTCATGGTGAAATCGCGCCGCGCCGCATCCTGCGCCAGATCGGCGCCAAAGAGCACGCGGGCGTGGCGACCAAAGGTCTCGGCGTCGTGGCGAAAGGTGGTCACCTCATGCCCCTCGCCCATGGCGACGACGGTCACGGTGCCATGCGCGAACCCGGTCGGCACCGCGCGCAAACCGGCGGTTTCCGCGAGCATAGACACGGTTTCTGGCCGCGCATCGGTGGCGATATCGACATCCGACACCGCCTCGCCCAACAGCGCGTTGCGCACGCAGCCGCCGACGACCAGCGCCTGATGACCCGCCGCCGTCAGCATCCCCAGCACGGCCTGCGTGCCGGGAGCGTCCAGCCAGGGGCCGGTGACCTTCATGCCCGTGCCGCCAGCGCGCGCAGCATGCGCGCCGTTGCGCCCCAGATGTAATAGGGGCCCCAGGGCACGGTGTAATAGCTGCGCATCTGGCCCAGCCAACGCCGCCGCTGCACCGAATAGGCCGAGACATCCAGCAGATGCGCCAGCGGCACCAGAAAGGCCTCTTCGACCTCGCCAGCCTCGACAACAGGGGTAAAGGCGCCGCTGACCACGCCCAGAACCGGCGTCACGCTGAAGCCCGTCACCGTCTCATGCGCGGGCATCGT
>CALESR010000188.1 GCA_937907485.1 uncultured Paracoccaceae bacterium
ATCACGACGTCGAATTCGATCCGTCGGCCTATCTGCCCGCGGTCGTCGGCTATTACACCGACCCGAACGGCAACATGCTGTCGTTCCCGTTCAACTCGTCCACGCCGATCATGTATTACAACCGCGACATCTTTGCCGCGGCCGGTCTGGACCCGAACACCCCGCCGCGCACCTGGGACGAGGTCGAGGCCATGTCGCGCCAGATCGTCACCTCGGGCGCCGCGACCTGCGGTTTCACCACCCGCTGGCCGTCCTGGGTGCATCTGGAAAACTTCCTCGCCTGGCACAACCTGCCGCTGGGCACGCAGCAGAACGGCTTTGCCGGGTTCGACACCGAACTGGTGCTGAACCAGCATGAGCCGCTGATCCGCCACTGGGACAACATGGCCCGCTGGCAGTCCGAAGGGCTGTTCTCGTGGGCGGGCGGTGGGCCCGGCCCGGACGCCGGACCAAAGTTCTACTCGGGCGAATGCGCGATGATGCTGGAAAGCTCGGCAGGCCGCGCGGGTGTGCTGTCGAACGCCACCTTCAGCGTCGGCTATGGCATGCAGCCCTATTACGACGACGTGGCCGGCGCGCCGCAGAACACCATCATCGGCGGCGCCACCCTCTGGGTGCTGACCGGCCATGACGCCGCCGAATACACCGGCGTCGCGCGGTTCTTCGAGTTCCTGTCCTCGCCGGAAAATCAGGCCTGGTGGCACCAGAACACCGGCTATCTGCCGATCACCCAGGCCTCGTTCGACCTGACGGCCTCGCAGGGCTATTACGCCGCCAACCCCGGCGCCGATATCTCGATCGTGCAGATGAACCTGAACCCGCCGACCGAAAACTCGCGCGGTCTGCGGTTCGGCAACTTCGTGCAGATCCGCGACATCATCTCGGAAGAGATGGAGGCGATGATCATGGGCACCAAGACCGGCCAGGAGGCCGCCGATGCCATCGTCGCGCGCGGCAACGACCTGCTGCGCGAGTTCGAATCGGCGATGCAGTAACCTGACACCCGCCCGCCCGGCCATCCCGCCGGGCGGGCTCCCTTTCTGACGGATACGGCGATGCAGACCAAGCGCATGACCTTTTCCAGCGGCTGGCTGCCCTATCTGCTGCTGACCCCGCAGGTGGCGATCACGCTGGTGTTCTTTGTCTGGCCCGCCAGTCAGGCGCTGTGGCAATCCATGCTGCGTCAGGACCCCTTTGGCCTGCGCACCACCTTCGTCTGGTTTCGCAACTTTCAGCGGCTGTTCGACGATCCGCACTATCTGATCTCGCTCAAGACGACGGCGATCTTTTCCCTTGCCACCACGGTTCTGGCGATGTCGCTGTCGCTGCTGTTCGCGGTGATGGTCAACCGGATGATCCGCTCGCGCGATGCCTATACGACGTTTCTGGTCTGGCCCTATGCCGTGGCCCCGGCGATTGCCGGGGTGCTGTGGTGGTTCATCTTCAACCCCTCGGTCGGCATCCTGCCCTATATGCTGCGCGGGCTGGGGATCGACTGGAATCACCGGCTGGACGGCACCGATGCGATGATCCTCGTGGTGATCGCCGCGGCCTGGAAGCAGATCAGCTATAACTTCCTGTTCTTCCTCGCCGGGCTGCAAAGCATCCCGCAATCGCTGATCGAGGCCGCCGCCATCGACGGCGCCGGGCGGTTCAAACGGTTCTGGACCATCGTCTTTCCACTGCTGTCGCCGACGACCTTTTTCCTGCTGGTGGTCAACATCGTCTATGCGATGTTCGACACCTTCGGCGTGATCCACGCCACCACCGAGGGCGGCCCGGCGCAGGCGACGCATATCCTCGTCTACAAGGTGTTCCGCGACGGCTTCGTCAACAACAACCTCGGCTCGTCGGCGGCGCAATCGGTGATCCTGATGGCCATCGTCATCGTTCTGACCGTCGTGCAGTTCCGCTGGATCGAGCGGCGGGTGAACTATTGAGGGCGCCATGGTAGAAAACGACCGCTGGGGCCTGTTGCTGGCCCATCTGATCCTGATCCTCGGCGTGGCTGTCGTGGTGTTTCCGGTCTATGTGGCGATCATCGCCTCGACCCACGCGCCCGGCACCTTCCTGCAAGGGGTGATGCCGCTGCTGCCCGGCTCGCATGCGGTCGAGAATTATCGCTCGGTGATCTTCGAGGGGCGCTCGAACGCCGGGGCGCCGCCGATCGGGCTGATGCTGTGGAACAGTTTTGTCATGGCGGTGCTGATCGCCGTGGGCAAGATCGCCGTCTCGCTGCTCAGCGCCTTCGCCATCGTCTATTTCCGCTTTCCCTTCCGCATCTTCTTTTTCTGGGTGATCTTCCTGACGCTGATGCTGCCGGTCGAGGTGCGCATCGTGCCGACCTATCAGGTGGTCGCCAATCTGGGGATGCTGAACTCCTACGCCGGGCTGACCGTGCCGCTGATCGCCAGCGCCACGGCGACCTTCCTCTTCCGGCAGTTCTTCATGACCGTGCCTGAGGAGATGCTCGAGGCCGCCCGCGTCGATGGCGCCGGGCCGTGGCGGTTCTTCAAGGACATTCTGGTGCCGCTCAGCATCACCAATATCGCGGCGATGTTCGTCATCATGTTCATCTATGGCTGGAACCAGTATCTCTGGCCGCTGCTGGTGACGACGGATGACCGCTATTACACCATCGTCATGGGCATTCAGCGCATGGTGACCGGGGCCGACAGCGAGCCCCTCTGGCATCTGGTGATGGCCACGGTCGTGCTGGCCGCGCTGCCACCGATCCTGGTGATCCTGTTCATGCAACGGCTCTTTGTGAAGGGCCTGACCGAGACGGAGAAATAGATGGCCCGCATCGTGATGGAGAGCCTCTCCAAGGTCTATTCCGGCGGGGTTCAGGCGGTCAGCGACGTCAGCCTCGATGTGGCCGATGGGGAAATGATCGTGCTGGTGGGGCCGTCCGGCTGCGGCAAGTCCACGCTCTTGCGCATGGTGGCGGGGTTGGAGACGATCACCTCAGGCACGCTGCACATCGGTGACACGCTGGTCAACGGGCTGGAACCGGCCCAGCGCGATATCGCCATGGTGTTCCAGAACTATGCGCTCTACCCGCATATGTCGGTCTACGACAACCTCGCCTACGGCCTGCGCAACCGCGGCGTGCCAAAGCCCGAGATCGACCGCCGCGTGCAGGCCGCCGCCGAGATGCTGCAGATCGGTGAATTCCTGCCGCGCAAGCCACGCGCCCTGTCGGGTGGCCAGCGGCAACGGGTGGCGATGGGCCGCGCGCTGGTGCGCGAACCGGCGGCGTTCCTCTTTGATGAACCACTCTCGAACCTCGATGCCAAGCTGCGCGTGCAGATGCGGGTGGAAATCCGCCAGTTGCAAAAACGGCTGGGCACCACCTCGCTTTACGTCACGCATGACCAGTTGGAGGCCCTGACGCTGGCCGACCGGCTGGTGGTGCTGAACGGCGGGCGGATCGAGCAGGTCGGCACGCCGATGGACCTCTATCGCCGTCCGGAAACCGTGTTTGTGGCCGGGTTCATCGGCTCGCCCGCGATGAACATGATCGAATCGGCCTGGGCGCGCGCCACCAGCGGCCTGCCCGATGGCCTGCCCGCCGGCTCCGACCTGATCGGCGTGCGCCCCGATGACCTGACGCTGGCCGCGCAGCCCGGCGGGTTGGCGCTGACCGGGCGTGTGGCCCTGCTCGAACCCGCCGGGGCGGAAAGCCATGTCTATGTCACCCTGTCGAACGGCCAGACCGTGACCTATCGCACGCAGGGCCTGCCCGATCTGACCGAGGGCGCGGCGATCACCCTGCACGCGCCGCTCAGCGCCCTGCACCCGTTCAACACCGCCACCGGCAAACGGACTGGTTGACCCCGACGCAACCGCACGGCATCCCTGTGGCAAAGCCGGAGGGGCGCCATGACCGCTGCCAAGATCGCCATCATCACCGTGTCCGACCGCGCCAGTCAGGGCATTTACCAGGACAAGGGCGGCCCCGGCGCCGAGGACTGGCTGCGCGCCACCATCACCTCGCCGATGGAGATCCGGCGCGAAATCATCCCCGACGGCGCCGACAGCGTGTCCGCCACGCTGATCGACCTGATCGACACCTGGGGCGCCGATCTGGTGCTGCTGACCGGAGGCACCGGCCCTGCCCCGCGCGACCGCACGCCCGAAGGCGTCGCCGCCGTCATCGACTTTGACCTGCCCGGCTTTGGCGAGGAAATGCGCCGCGCCTCGCTGGCCGAGGTGCCGACCGCGATCCTCTCGCGGCAGGGCGCCGGGGTGCGCGGCAAGGCCTTCATCATCACCCTGCCCGGCAAGCCCTCGGCGATTGCCACCTGCCTGAACGCGGTCTTTGCCGCCGTGCCCTATGGGCTCGATCTGACCGGCGCCGCACGCATCGAAACCGATCCCTCGCGGATCAAGGCCTTTCGGCCAAAGGGGGCCTGACCCATGAGCACCGCGGTCTTCACCGATCCCGCCTGCCTGACGCATGAAACCCCGGACGGCCACCCCGAACGCATCGCTCGGCTGCAGGCGATCCTGACCACGCTGAATGCGCCCGACTTCGCCGCGCTCGACTGCCGCACCGCGCCGCCTGCCCCGCTGAGCGAGGTGCTGCGCTGCCATCCTGACGCCTATGTGCAGGCGATCCGCGCCGCCGTGCCCGACCAGGGCATCCGGCAACTGGACCCCGACACATGGGTTTCGCCCGGCTCGTGGAACGCCGCGATGGGCGGGCTGGGGGCGCTGCTGGGGGCGCTGGATGCGGTGATGGCGGGGCAGGCGCGCAACGCCTTTGCCGCCATCCGCCCGCCGGGGCACCATGCCGAAACCGCAAAACCCATGGGCTTTTGCCTCTTTGGCAACATCGCCATCGCCGCCAAACGCGCGCTCGACCACCACGGCCTCGCCCGCGTCGCCGTGCTGGATTTCGACGTCCACCACGGCAACGGCACGCAGGATCTGCTG
>CALESR010000189.1 GCA_937907485.1 uncultured Paracoccaceae bacterium
CAGGCCCTGCATCGCAAAGGCAAAATCCGCCAACCCATCATGCCGCGCCAGCGTCTCGCGGATCAGGCACAGGGTGCGCACATCCAGCTTCTCCCCTTCACCTGCCCCGGAATGCCGCAACCAGCCGCCCTGCCCCAGCGCCGCCACCAACCCTCGGCAGGCCGCATCGGCATCGCCATGATCCACCGGCAGATTGGCCGCACACCAGCAGTCCAGCGCCGCCGCCAGATCGCGGTGACGGTCCTCGAAGAAAGGCCAGGAAAGAAAACTCTGATCGCTCATTTCATCTGTCCGAAAACATCCCACGGGGGTCCGGGGGTGTGAAACCCCCGGCTCCGCCGCTCAATCCCCTTGAAACACCGGCTTTTCCTTGGCGACGAAGGCCCGATACGCGCGCTCGAAGTCCTTCGTCTGCATGCAGATCGCCTGCGCCTGCGCCTCGGCCTCGATCGCCTGCTCCAGACCCATCGTCCATTCCTGCGCCAGTTGCGTCTTGGTGATGCCATGGGCAAAGACCGGCCCCGCCGCCAGTTGCCGCGCCAGCGTCATCGCCGCCGCCTCCAGCGCGCCCGCCTCGTGCAGCGCGTTCCAGAAGCCCCAGCGCTCGCCCTCGTCAGCGCGCATCACCCGCCCGGTATAGAGCAACTCCGCCGCCCGCCCCTGCCCGATGATCCGCGGCAGCATGGCGCAGGCGCCCATGTCGCAGCCCGCCAGCCCGACGCGGGTGAACAGGAAGGCGCATTTCGCGGTTGGCGTGGCCAGCCGCAGATCGCTGGCCATCGCGATGATCGCCCCCGCGCCGACGCAGATGCCGTCCACCGCCGCGATGATCGGTTTTCCGCAGTTTATCATTGCCTTGACCAGATCGCCGGTCATGCGGGTAAAGGCCAGCAGCCCCTTCATGTCCATGCCGACCAAGGGGCCGATGATGTCATGCACATCGCCGCCCGAGCAGAAATTGCCGCCGTTCGAGGCAAAGACCACCACATCGACATCCTCGGCGTAAACCAGCGCGCGGAAGGTGTCGCGCAGTTCGCCGTAGCTGTCGAAGGTCAGCGGGTTCTTGCGGTCGGGCCGGTTCAGCCGGATCACCGCCACGCGGTCCTGCACCTGCCAGAGGAAATGTTGCGGCGTCAGCCCAGCCATCCGGGTCATGCCTTGCCCCCCATGCGTTTGAGAATATCGGTCAGCGCGTCCAGATCGGCCTCGCTGAGACTGCCGAACATGCGCGAGACCTCGGCCTCGTGCCCTTCGGCCAGTGCCTCGAAATCGCGCAGGCCCGCCTCGGTCAGCGCGACATAGACGGTGCGGCGGTCGGTTTCCGACGGGCGCCGCGCCACCAGACCGTCGTTTTCCAGCCGGTCCACCACCGCCGTCGCATTGCCGTTCGACACCAGCAACATGCGGCTGAGCTCGCTCATCGTCACGCCGTCGCGCCGCCGCCACAGCGCGGCCATCACGTCAAAGCGCGGCAGCGTGGTGTCATGCGTCACCCGCAGGTATTCGCGCAGCCGGTTTTCCGCCGTCCGGGTCACGCCCAGCAGGCGGATCCACATCTTCAGGCGGCGTTTTGATGGATCGCTCACACCTCGCCTCCCGACACGCTCAGCGCGTGGCCGTTGACCATCGAGGCGCCTTTCGAGGCGAGGAACAGCGCCGCCGCGACCACTTCGGCCGGGTCGATCATCCGTTTCATCGGGTTGTCGGCGACGACCTGCGCCAGCGCGGCCTCGCGCGTCAGGGCAAAGCGGGTCTGCACCGCGTCGACCGCCGCCTGACCCAGCGGCGTGTCGACAAAACCGGGGCAGATCGCGTTGCAGGTGATGCCCTTGGCCGCGACGTCGAGCGCGACGGATCGCACCAGCCCCAGCACGCCATGCTTGGCCGCGGCATAGGCCGGGATCGTCGCGCCGCCCTTCAGGCTGGCGGTCGAGGCCAGCGCGATCAGCCGCCCGCCGGGGCCCATGAGGCGCAGGGCCTCGCGAAAGGTCAGGAAGGTGCCGGTCAGGTTCAGCGCCAGCACCTCGTTCCATTGGGCCAGCGTGACGCCGCGCAGCTTGCCCGCCGAACCGCCGCCCGCATTGGCGATCACCACGTCAAAGGGCGCGTCGAACAGCGCCGCGACCTGCGATTCGTCGGTGACGTCGGCCAGTCGACACTCCATCCCGCGCCCGCCGTCGGTGTCCTGCAGCGCCGCCATGTGCCGCCCCGAGATCACCACAAGGTCGCCCGCCTCGGCAAAGCCGCGCGCCAGAGCGCGGCCGATGCCCGATCCGCCGCCGGTGACCAGAACCCTTCTCATGCCCGGATCGCCTCGGCCTGCCGTTCGGCCAGCCGCAGCGCCTGATCGCGCCCGGCCAGATAGGGCAGCGGCCAATCCAGCGGCGCCTTTTGCCGGATACCGGCATGCAGGGTCCAATAGGGATCGGCCAGATGCGGCCTCGCGAGGCAGACCAGATCCGCCCGCCCGGCCAGCAGGATCGAGTTGGCGTGGTCCTCGTCGGTGATGTTGCCGACTGCCATCGTCGCCAGCCCGGCCTCGTTCCTGATGCGGTCGCTGAACGGGGTCTGGAACATGCGGCCATAGATCGGGCGGGCGTCGGTGCTGGTCTGCCCGGCGCTGACGTCGATGATATCGGCGCCCGCCGCGCTGAACATCCGGGCGATCTGCACGGCCTCACCGGGGGTGACGCCGGCCTCGCCCACCCAGTCATTGGCACTGATGCGCACCGACATCGGTTTGTGCGCCGGCCATGCGGCGCGCATCGCGGTGAAAACCTCGAGCGGCCAGCGCATCCGGTTTTCCAGCGAGCCGCCATAGGCATCGGTGCGAATGTTGGATTTTGGCGAGATGAAGCTGGAAAGCAGGTAGCCATGCGCCGCGTGAAGTTCGATAAGGTCAAATCCGCATTGGTCTGACATTACAGTCGCCGCGACGAACTGGTCGCGCACGAGGTCCATGTCCGCGCGAGTCATTTCGCGTGGTGTGGCATTGGCGGGTGACCAGGGCAGCGCGCTGGCGCTCATCACCGGCCAATTGCCCGAGGGCAGCGGCGCGTCGCCCTCTTCCCAGCCCAGTTGGGTCGAGCCCTTGCGGCCAGAATGGCCGATCTGGCAGCCGATCTTGGCGCCGGTCTCGGCATGGACGAAGGTCACCAGCCGTTTCCAGGCCGCCGCGTGGTCGGGCGCATAGAGACCGGGGCAGCCGGGGGTGATGCGCCCCTCGGGCGAGACACAGGTCATTTCGGTCATCACCAGCCCGGCGCCGCCCTTGGCGCGTTCGGCGTAATGCACGAAATGCCAGTCGTTCGGGCAGCCGTCCACGGCCTTGTATTGCGCCATCGGGCTGACGACGATGCGGTTCTGCACGCGCATCTCGCGCAGGCGGAACGGCTGGAACATCGGCGCCAGCCCTTCGGTGCCGCCACAGGCGCGGGCAAAGGCATCCTCGGCGGCGCGCAGCCAGCCCGCGTCGCGCAGGCGCAGGTTCTCATGGCCGATCCGCTGGCTGCGGGTCAGCAGCGAATAGGCGAACTGCGGCAGGGGCATGTCGAGATACCGCTCGACCTCTTCGAACCATTCCAGCGAGTTGCGCGCCGCCGATTGCAGCCGCAGCACCTCGATCCGGCGTTCGTCCTGATAGCGGGCAAAGGCGCCCTCCATCGTCGGCTCGCTGTGCAGATAGTCGGCCAGCGCGATGGCGCTGTCAAAGGCCAGACGGCTGCCCGAGCCGATCGAATAATGCCCGGTCGCCGCCGCGTCGCCCATCAGCACGACATTGCCGTTATACCAGCGCTGGCACAGCACGCGGGGGAACTGCATCCAGACCGCCGAGCCGCGCAGATGCGCCGCGTTCGACATCAGATCATGCCCGCCGAGATGTTTTTCGAAGATCTTGCGGCAGGTCTCGACGGTTTCTTCCTTGCTCATCGACTCGAACCCGGCGCGGTCCCAGGTGTCGGGCATGCAATCGACGATGAAGGTCGCGGTGGCGTCGTCGAATTGATAGACATGCGCCCAGAACCAGCCCCATTCGGTTTTCTCGAAGATGAAGGTAAAGGCGTCGTCGAATTTCTGATGCGTGCCCAGCCAGATGAACTTGACCAGCCGCTGATCGACATCGGGTTTGAAAACGTCGGAATATTCCTTGCGCACCAGTGAGTTGATGCCGTCCGAGGCGACGACCAGATCATAGTCCTGCCGATATTCCTCGGCCGATTTGAACTCGGTCTCGAACTGCAGATAGACGCCCAGCTCACGCGCGCGGGCCTGCAGCAGCACCAGCATCTGCTTGCGCCCGATCCCGGCGAACCCGTGCCCGCCGGACACCGTGCGCTCGTCTCCGCGCACCACGGCGATGTCGTCCCAATAGGCGAAGTGGTCGCGGATCGCCTGTGTGGACTGCGGGTCGTTGCGTTGCATCCGGCCCAGCGCGTCATCCGACAGCACCACGCCCCAGCCAAAGGTGTCATTGGCGCGGTTGCGTTCCAGCACCGTGACCTGATGCGACGCATCGCGCAGCTTCATCGAGATCGCAAAATAGAGGCCCGCCGGGCCGCCACCGAGGCAGAGAATCTTCATCGCCATACTCCATCGCTGGGGGCAGCGTGGCATTGGCGGGATAATAATTCAAGTTTAAAATGTCTCGGTTTGAAAGGTCGGCGTCTCAGGGCACTGGCGCCCAGATCACGTCGTCGATGCGCGGCGCGCCGGTGGCCAGCATGACCAGCCGGTCAAAGCCCAGCGCAATGCCACTGGCCGGGGGCATCAGGGCGAGGGCGGCGAGAAAGTCGTCGTCCAGCGGATAGGTTTCGCCGTAAACCCGCTGTTTCTCGGCCATCTCGGCCTGAAAGCGGCGGCGCTGCTCGACCGGGTCGGTCAATTCGCCAAAGCCGTTGGCCAGTTCGACGCCGCAGGCATAGACCTCGAAGCGCTCGGAAAACCGCGCATCGTCCGGGCAGCGGCGGGCCAGAGCGGCCTCGCAGGAGGGATAGCGGTCAAGGATCGTCACCCGCCCGTGGCCCAGATGCGGCTCGACCCGCGCGACCAGCACGCGGCTGAAGAGGTCGGACCATGTGTCATCCGGGGCCACGCGCAGGCCGTCCGCCGCCACCTGTGCGGCCAGCGCGTCGCGGTCGGGCGCACCGTCGGCGGCCAGCGTGACGGCCAGAT
This sequence comes from uncultured Paracoccaceae bacterium, assembly GCA_937907485.1. Lineage (GTDB taxonomy): Bacteria > Pseudomonadota > Alphaproteobacteria > Rhodobacterales > Rhodobacteraceae > Pararhodobacter. The sequence continues at coordinate 5,173 of CALESR010000189.1, forward strand.
CCATCCCGGCGTGGCGTTGAAAGGCCTCGGCCACAGACAGCCGTTCGGGAGGGGCCGCGGCGTCGCAGACGGCTTCGCGATACCGCAGCACGGGGGCGCCCGACACCGCCAGCGCCAGCCGGATCAGCGCGAGGGTATCGGCCATCAGCACGTCATAGCCTTCGCCCACGCGATACCATTCCAGCATGGTGAATTCCGGCGCGTGCAGCGGGCCGCGTTCGCGGTTGCGCCAGACATGGGCAAAGGCGTGGATGCGGGTTTCGCCCGCCGCCAGCAGTTTCTTCATGGCGAATTCGGGCGAGGTGTGCAGATACATCCGCCGCGCCGCGCCATCATTGCCGATCGCCTCGGTGGCAAAGGCGTGCAGATGCGCCTCGTTGCCGGGGCTGGTTTGCAGTCCGGCGGGGTCAACCTCGGTAAAGCCCTGCGCGTCCAGCCAGCCGCCGACCGCTGTTTTGATCCGGTTGCGCGCGCGCAGCAGGTCACGGCGGTCGGCGTGGCGGTCCGGATGCCACCAGGAATGCGGGTTTTGTGCCATGCGGGGCGGCTTTCGGCTGGAAATCGGACAGAAGATGCGCTAGGCGCGGGGAATCCGGCCCAACCCTGCCGCGCCTAGCGCAGGGATCGGGTGTCTGCAATCAGGAAGTCTCGCATGAAAGTCATCGCCTCTTCGCTGCGCAAGGGCAACGTCGTCGACATGGAGGGCCGCCTCTATGTCGTCATCTCGGCCGCCAACTTTCACCCCGGCAAGGGCACGCCGACCACCAGCGTCGACATGCGCCGCATCTCGGACGGTGTGAAGGTTTCGGAACGCTGGAAGACCACCGATCAGGTGGAAAAGGCCACGGTGGACGAGCGCGAATACGACTTTCTCTATGAGGACAGCGAGGGGTTCCACTTCATGGAGCCCGAGACCTATGACCAGGTCGCGGTGAACCCGGATGTGGTCGGCGACGGCAAGGTCTATCTGGAAGAGGGGATGCGCTGCTATCTCAAGACCCATGAAGGCGTCGCCATTGCCATCGAATTTCCCCAGCGCATCACCGTCGAGATCGACGTGACCGAGCCGGTGGTCAAGGGGCAGACGGCCTCGTCGTCGTACAAGCCCGCGACCACCACCAAGGGTGTGCGCGTCATGGTGCCGCCGCATATCGGGCCGGGCAGCCGCATCGTCATCAACACCGACGACAACAGCTATCAGGAACGCGCGCGCGACTGACGGGCGGGATAGACGGGCACCGGGCCGGGCATCACGCCCGGCCTTTTGTCATTGCGCCGCCTGCCGTTGCAGCCGGGCGCGCTGAAAGGCGATGACCTCGGCGTCGGGCTGGGTGGCGTCGATCATCGGCAGGGTGGGGTCTTGAACCGCGGTGCGGTGGCCCGAGAGTTCCTCGACAATCGCCAGCCCGCAAAACGGCACCACGGCCTCGGCATAGCCGCCCTCGTGGATGCAGACCAGCCGCCCGGCGCAGAGGTCATCGGCCAGCGCCATCACCTGCCGGGTCATCAGCCGGAAGGTTTCGGAATGCGCCTGCATCCGGGCCAGCGGGTCAAAGCCGTTGGCATCCAGCCCCGAGGCGACGACGATCACATCGGGCCGGAAGTCACGGATCGCGGGCAGCACCAGCAGCTCCATCGCGTCGAGATAGGACTGGTGGCCCATGCCGGGGATCAGTTCGACATTGAGGTTGAAGCCCTGCCCGGCGCCCCTGCCCCGGTTCGCCGCCGCGCCTGAGCCGGGCGGATAGCAGCCCTGCTGGTGGATCGAGATGGTCAGCGTATCGGCGCGCTCCAGATAGACCGCCTCGGTGCCGTTGCCGTGGTGGACGTCCCAATCCAGCACGGCGACCCGCAGGCCGGGGTTGGCGGCGCGGGCGGATTCGATCGCCACCGGGATATTCGCCATCAGGCAGAACCCCATGCCCAGATCGGGCAGGCAATGGTGGCCGGGCGGGCGGGTCAGGGCATAGGCGTTGCGCACCTTGCCCGCCAGCACATCGGCCAGCGCCTGCTTGGCCAGCCCGGCGGACAGCGCGGCGATCTCATAGCTGCCACGGCCAAAGGGCGCGCCCTCGCCCGCCTCGCCGCCGCCGGCGTCGCTGAGGGTCTTGATCCGGTCGAGATAGGCGGCGGGATGCACGCGTTGCAGGTCCTCGCGGCTGGCAGGCGGGGCCGAGGCGACTGCCAGCCTTGCCGTCACGCCGCTGACATCCATCAGGGATTTGAACCGCCTCTTGGTTTCGGGCGATTCCGGAAACCCGGTGCCCGAGGGCGGCTGCACCCAGCCCCCCACCGGCATCACCAGTGCATGCGGCCCCTGCTGGTGCCACAGGCACAGTTCGTCGAAATAGAAACCCGTCGCCATGCGGCAAACCTTTCACGTGTCGGACACGATGGCCCGGGTCAGCGCGGCACGGCTGGAGACCCCGACCTTGTCATAGATCCGCGCCGTCTGGTTGCGCACCGTTGCCGGTGCCAGCCCCAGCGAGCGGGCGATTTCCTTGTGCGTCTGGCCCAGCGCGATCAGGTCAGCGATCTCGCGTTCGCGCGCCGACAGCTTGTCCGAGGCGCGCTGCGGCACCAGCCTGAGTTCGGTCAGCACATGGCCGCCCGCCACCGGCGTCGGCTGGCTGACCACTTGCAGGCCCTGCGCCTCGACAAGGGGGCCAAAGCCTTCGGGGTCACGCGGGCGCACCGGCCAGCGCGCCCAGAGTTCCAGCGCCGAGGCCGAGCCCGCCACCGGGCGCCCCCGGTGATCGACCAACAGCCGCAGCGCCGCGTCCTCGCGGTCATGGTGCTGGTCGAGCGCGCCTTGCAGATGGTCCAGCGCGCAGGCGATAAAGGTCAGGTCGGCCTCGGACAGCGCCCGAACGCCGGTGCCGCTGCGATAGGCGGACAGGAACAGTTGCGGGCGCAGGGGATCGACCTTGCGGGTGACGACCGACAGTTTGTCGAGGCCATAGCGGTCGGACAGCGCGATCATGCCGTCGGTGTGGCGCTCGCCCGTGCGGTCATATTGCGCCCATTGGCGGCCCTGCGCCTTCATCGCCTGCACATCGGCGGCCAGCAGATCGTCGCTGCGGATGCCGTTCCAGAAGGCGACGTAATCGGCGGGCAGGTTGTAAAGTGTGGTGCCGATGATCTCGACCTCGGCGGGCATCATGTCGGCCCAGCCGCACCAGGCCGCGTCAAAGCCGACGCTTTGCGACAGTTCGGCAGCGGCCCATGACAGCAGGTCAGGGCCGTCGCGTTCGCGCCGCGCCTCGTGCAGCGCGCCGATGAACTGGCTGAAGGCCTGCAAACCGACGCCGTCGCGCATCGCCCGCCCCTCTGGTGTGGGGTCAGCGTAGGCGGCGGCGAGCGGCTGAGTCAACGCCACAGTTTCTCCTCGCCGACAAAGGCGGCACCGGGCAGTGCGCCGGGCTTGATGAAGGCATCCAGCACGTTGCGCATGAAGGTGGCGGCGTTGTTCTGTCCGCCGTTGATCGGCAGCGCCATCGACCAGGCGATCGAGCCGATGGCGAGGCAGGCGCCGTCATGGGCGGTGGAAAAGAAGGTCACGTCCGAGCGCACCTGCGGGTCCTGCGTGCCGCCGCGACCGGGGAAGGCATAGGTGATTTCCTCGCTGACCAGTGGGTAGTTGTCGGAGAACCCCTCGGCCATCGCCAGCAGCATGGTGTGCGGCGGGGTGCCGCGGGCGAGGTCGTAGCGGTCGATCTCGATCCCCGCGGCGCCGCCCAGCCCCAGGCCGAAATCGCCGATTTTCTCATGATCGCCGATGCCCTCGAACATCCAGGCGACGCGTTTGTGAAAGCTCTCCGGCATGCGTTCGAAATGGGTCGAGCGGTCCATGCCCTCGGCGGTGAAGCCGATGCCGACGATCTTTTGTGGCGCCCTGCCGCGCGAGCGCCAGAGGCCCGAGCGTTCGCCGGTTGAGGCCAGATAGCCCTCGCCCGCCTCGGCCTGCCAGGCGCGGCTGCCGGTGTCGAGCTTGCGCACCTCCATGATTTCGGGCGCGCCCTCGCGCAGGCCAGAGACCCAGTAATAACCGTTGCCGCCCGCATAGATCAGCCGCCCGCCCTGCGTCAGGTAATCCTCGGTCGCGTCCATCATGCGCTCGGAATAATATTCCGGATGGGTGACGTTGATGACGGTGCGGTACGGCGCCAGCGCGGCGACGCCTTCGGCGTGCAGGTCATGGTCGGTGAGGATTTCATACTCATAGCCCGAGGTTTCCAGCCACCAGATCAGCGACAGATCGGCGGGCAAGGCCCAGGGGAAGCCCATCGCGCTGCTGCGATAGCGCGGGCGGATGTTCAGGATCGGCCGCAGATAGCTGGAATAGCAGCAGCCCGCGCCGTCGCTGTGGTGGTCATAGGTGGAAAGGCCGAATTCGGCCAGCTTGACGAAATCGATGTCGCGCCGGGTCAGGATCGGCGTGTGTGCGGTGATCGCCTGCGCAATCGGCGCCTCATAGGCGAGGTGTTCGTTGGCATAGGCGAGATAGGTGAAGGTGCTCATCAGCACGGCGATCGGCGCCTTGGGCTTTGCCGCGCGCACGAAGAACGGGACGTGATCCTCGGCGCCGTCGCTGGTGAGTTTCAGCGCATAGACCCCGCTGCGCAGGCCCTCCGGCACCGTCCAGTCGAGCGTCGGCTCCCAGCGGCAATCGGTCAGCGCGTCGTCGTGGAAATGCACGCCGCCGTATTGGCCGGGATTGAGGCGGTAGCTGTCATCGCGCCCGGCCCAGTTCCAGCCGGTCATGCCGCGCACCGGGCGGTTGACCCCCTCGGCGTGCAACCCATGCGGGCCGGTGTCCAGAATGGTGTCGCCGATGCCGGTGTCGGTATAGCCCGCCGTGGTGTCCCACAGCGCCACCGCGCCCGCAGGGTCAAAGGCGCCGCCCGACAGCGCGCGCAGCGCGTCCTCGTCCAGCGCGCGGTCCCAGACCCCGGCGCGGTCGATCTTGCCGTTATAGAGCGTCGCCACATGCCGCCCGCGCATGTCGTTCCAGTCGCTGGCGCCAGCCCAGAGGAAGGGCGCCTCGGCGGGCGCGGCCAGCGGGGCCAGCGACAGCCGGGCCGAAACCACGCTGTCGTAATCATAGGGCACGACCGGCCCCAGATGGCCGTTATAGCGCCCGACCTTGCCCAGTTGCACCAGACGCGCGGTGCGGCTGGCGGCGTCATAGCTGGCGGCGACGAAATACCAGGTTTTCGGGATCAGCGGCACCTCGGCGGTGACCTGATCGACGTCCGAGCCATTGCCCAGCCAGAATTCCAGATGCCCCTCAGGGGTGATGCCCAGCGCCCAGCCCTTTGAGCCGAAGATATCCCAGCGCCCCAGCAGCACCTGCCGCCGCCCGCCCGGTGCGGTGGGGCAGATGAAGGCGGCCACGGTGAAGCTGCCGCCGACCGGATCGCGGGTTTCAAACCCGGCGACCTCGGCGAAACTGCCCTTTTGGGTGAACTGGCGGCGCACATGCAGCAGGTCGGGCACATGACCGGGGATCACCTCTTCGACAAAGCCGGGGCCTGCCGGGTCCTCATCGCCGTGGATCAGCCGGACCAGCGTGGCGCGGGCCTCGGTCACGCCCTCGCCCGAGACCATGAAGCGCATCGCATCGCCCGGTTTCACCGACCAGGGGGCGCAATAGCCGTAGAGACGATGTTTTGCCATGGCGTCAGCTTTCCAACAGATCGTTCACACGCAGCAGGAACACCGCGTGATAGGCCTCGTCGCGCGTCGCATAGCTGCGGTCATCGACCACACGCGGCGGCATGCCGGGTTCGCCCGACAGCGCGAGCACGGAATAGACCCAGGCCTCGGGCGGGCCGTCCTGCAGGATGGCGTATTTGTCCGGCATCTCGCCCCGGCGGAAATAGTTGAGCACCCGCGACAGCGCGTCGGAATGCGGACCCAAGGGGGCGGCGGCGTGTTCGGCGATCAATTCGGGCGTGACCATGTCCTTCAGCCGGTCGCGCAGGCGCTTGTCAAAGCGGCGATAGGCGTGAAGCTGACGGTCGGCGATTTCGGTGGCCTCTTCGGGCATGACGTCTCCTCCCTTGCGGGTGCGCGCGGCGCGGCGTTCGGATTTGATGCGGTTGCGCCAGGCGCGGAACTGTTGGCGGGCATCGGCCAGCCCGCGATGGGTGGTCAGGGTGACGGCGATCATCACCCCGGCGATCAGGATGATGCGCAGCGGCCCGAGGTCGATCAGCGCGCGGTCGATCACCACGACGATGGCGGTGCCGATCACCGCGCCCTCGGCCCGTCCCATGCCGCCGATGACGATCATGGCGAACATCAGAAGCATCTGGTCCAGCGAGAACACGCTGAGCGAGATCGAGCGGTAGAGCATCGCGTAATAGGCGCCGATGAAGCCCAGCGCCGCCGAGGCCAGCAGGAACACCGCCATGCGCGCGCGTTTATAGTCGATGCCGACGGCCTCGGAAAACTCCTCGTCCTCGCGCGCGGCCTGCAGTTGCAGGCCCAGCCGTTCGGAATTGACCAGCCGGAACAACAAGAGCGCCAGCAGCAAGAGGCCCATCGCGGTGGCAAAACCCAGAAGCAG
>CALESR010000190.1 GCA_937907485.1 uncultured Paracoccaceae bacterium
CTCCAGCAACACCGCCCGGTTCAACGCGCGTGAGCGGGTGGCAATACCGGCCATCGCGGGGGGCGGGCGGCCCTGAAACAGCGAGGACAGAACCTCGTCGGCGGGAATGCCCGTAGGGGGCTTTTGCCATTTGTGGGCGTGAAGGTCATCAAGCGTCACATCCGTCCGCCCCACCAGCGGATGATCCGGCGCCGCGATGATCGCATGGGCATCCTCGATCACCGGCAGGAAATGCCAGCCTTCGGGCAGGGTATCGGGGCGGCGGCACAGGAACAGGTCGTATTCGTCGCGCGCGGCAAGGCTCAGGATGGCGGGGCCGTCCACCTCGTCGATCTTGAGCAGGATATCGGGATTGGCGCGGCAAAAGGCCACCGCCTGCCGGTCCAGCAACCCGCTGATCCCCGCCGCGACCGAGGCCACGCGCAGCACCGTCGCGCCCTGACTTTGATACTGGCCGACGGCCTCGGCAAATTGCGCGGTGGCGGCAAGGATGCGCTCCAAAGGCGGCAGCACCTGTCGGCCAAAGCGCGTCAGCCGGATGCCGCGCGCGTGGCGCTCGAACAGCGCCGCGCCCAATTCGGTCTCCAACTCGCCCACGGCCTTGGTGATCGCCGGTTGCGACACCGCCAGATCGCGCGCCGCCTGCTGCATGCTGCCACAGCGCGCCACCTCGGCCACCATCTGCAACTGCCGCAACCGCGCCTTCAGCATCAGGCGTTGAAGAAGGTGGTCCTGTGGCATCGTCGCCTTCCGTTGCGCCACCTTGCGGCTTTCGCGGGGCCGCGCCAAGGGGGGCTCTGCAGCGGAGTGGCGCGGCCAAAGGGTCCAGCCCGCACCTTCGATGACAACGGCCTCGCCCGCATCGCGGGGCCAGACACCGCGACAGCCGCCTCTACCCAGCCTCTCCCGCGCAGGCGGCGCGCAGGCTGTCGGGCACGGCCAGCAACCGCTCCAGCCCGCAATTGCCCTTGGTCAGGTCGGCCAGCGTGACCATGTCCATCTCATGATAAAACGACTCGACCGCCCGCGCGACATAGGTGCGCAGGCGGCAGGCGCTGGGCAGCGGGCAGGTGTTGGTCTTTGGGTCGAAACACTCGGCAAAGGGCGTGCCGGATTCGAAGATCCGAAAGACCTCGCCCATCGACACCTGCTCGGGCCGCCGCGCCAGCCGCAGGCCGCCGTGGCGCCCGCGCTGGGTTTCGACAAAGCCATGCGCATGCAACGCATTCACCACCTGCAGCAGATGATTGAGCGAGGCGTTGCAGGCCTCGGCGATCTCGGCAGTGCGCAGGATCCGGTCGGTGTTGATGGCGCAGGCCATCAGCACGCGCGCGGCAAGGTTGGTCTTGGTCGTCAGACGCATCAAAGTTGCTTTCGGCGGTCAAGTTCAGTGTCGATACCGCCCGGGTTTGTGCCGGTCCTTGATCTGGATCACGTCGGCGACCCTTGGCTTGGCATAAGTCGCATTCCTGACAACAGTTAGGACTGCCCGTGCCGCGCTTTCCCCACAGCCTCCTCGCCCCCGGCCAGCGTCTTTGGCGCCGGGCGGCGGGTCTGTCGGTGCTGGCGGCGCTGCTGTGGCCGTTGATGGCGGCTGTGGTGGCCTGGGCGCTTGGCGGGCTGTTGACCGGCGCGGCGCCGTCGCCCCTGCTGGCGGCGCTGGGGTTTGGCGGGCTGGGCGTGCTGCGGGCGCTCGCGAACGCACTGGCCGAGGGTCAGGCGCAGGCCGCCGCCGACGCGATCCTGACGCAGGCCCGCGCCAACCTGTTGGCAACCGAGGCCCGCCGCGCCGAGGACAGCCGCCTTGGCGGCGCTGGCAGCATTGCCGCGCTGGCGGGGGAAAAGCTGGAGCTGCTGGTGCCCTATATCACCCGCTATGCCCCGGCGCGGGCGCGGGTTTCGGTGCTGCCTCTGGTGATCCTGATACTGGCCTTCTGGCACTCCTGGGCCGTCGGGCTGATCCTGCTGGTCTCTGGCCCGCTGATCCCGGTGTTCATGGCGCTGGTCGGTCTGGCCGCCAAGGAGGCCAGCGCCCGCCAACTGGCCGAGATCGGCACGCTGAATGACCTGCTGGTGGATCGGCTGTCGGCGCTGGTGGACATCCGCCTGCTGGGCGCGGGCGCGCGGGTTCTGGCGGGGTTTCAGGATCAGGCAACCCACCTGCGCCGTCGCACCATGGCGGTGCTGGGCGTGGCCTTCCTGTCCTCGACGGTTCTAGAGCTGTTCGCGGCGATCGGCGTGGCGATGGTCGCGGTCTTCGTGGGCTTTTCGCTTCTGGGCGCGCTCGAATTCGGCACCTGGGGCAGGCCCCTGTCGCCGCAGGCGGGCATCTTCCTGCTGCTGTTGGCGCCCGAGTTCTTCCAGCCCCTGCGCGATCTGTCCGCCGCCTGGCACGACAAGGCCGTCGCCGATGCCGTGCTGGACGAACTGACGGCCCATGCGGCCGAATCGGGCGCGGCCCTGCCCGGCACCGGCGGCCCCGCGCCGCGCCTGCCCGGTCCGGCCAGCGTGGCGCTGCTGGGCTGCGTCACCCCCTCGGGCCGGGTGCTGCCCGACATCGCCATCGCCCCGGGCGAGAGGGTGGCGCTGGTCGGCGCCAGTGGCGCGGGCAAGACCTCGGCGCTGCGGTTGATGGCGGGCCTCAGCCTGCCGCAGACCGGTCAGGTCCGCGTGGCCGGCCAGCCGCTGACAGCGCAGACCGCCGACGGCTGGCGCGCCCGGCTGGGCTGGATGCCGCAGGCCCCGCATTTTCTGGCCGGCAGCCTGCGCCAGAACCTGACTCTGGGCCGCGAGGGCGATCTGCCCGCCGCCCTGCGCTCGGCCGCTGTCGATACCGTGGTTGCTGGCATGCCACGCGGCCTTGCCACCCGGCTGGGCGAAACCGGCGCAGGCCTCTCGGGCGGCGAGGCGCGGCGGATCACGCTGGCCCGCGCCGTTCTGGCCGCGCCCGACCTGATCCTCGCCGATGAACCCACCGCCGATCTGGACGCCGCCACCGCGCGCAGCGTGACCAAAGGCCTGCTGGCCCAGGCCGCACGCGGCGCGACGCTGGTGGTGGCCACGCATGACCCCGCGCTTGCGGCCCGCATGGACCGCATCATCGACCTTGGGGGCGCCAGATGAGGGCGCTCTGGGTCATCTTCCGGACTATCCTGCGCGATCAACGGGTTGCGCTGTTGCGCGGCGGGGCGCTGGGGCTGATCGTGGTGCTGATGGGCGTGGCGCTGCTGGGCCTGTCGGGGTGGTTCATCACGGCGGCGGCGGCGGCGGGGCTGGCCGGGGCGGGTGCGGTCTTTGACGTTTTCCGCCCCTCGGCGCTGGTGCGCTTTCTGGCGCTTGGCCGCGCCGCCGCGCGCTATGGCGAGCGGATGCTGACCCACGACGCCACCCTGCGCGCGCTGCAAACCCTGCGCGGACAGGTGCTGGCCGGGATGCTGGCCGCGCCCCTTGCGCAGATGTCCCGGCTGCGCGGCGCGCAGGCGCTGAACCGGCTGACGGCGGATATCGACGCGCTCGATGGCGTGCCGCTGCGGCTGGTGCTGCCGGTTCTGGCCGGGGTCGCGGCGCAGATCGTGGCCTTTGCCGCGCTGTGGTGGCTGGTCGCGCCCGAGGTGGCGCTTTGGGTGCTGGCGGGCTCGCTTCTGGGGTCGGCGCTGATCCTGACCTTGGCCGCGCGCCGGATGCTGCCGCTGTCGCGCCGGGTCGAGGCCGCGGCGCAGGCCTTTCGCGCGCGGCTGATCGACCTGATCGGCGCGCGGCGCGATCTGACGGTGTATGGGCGGCTGGTGGCGCAGGTCGGGGCGGTGCAGGGGGCCGAGGTCCGCCGTCTGGCGCTGCGCCGCGATCTGGACCGCGCCGACCGCCGCGCCGGGGCGGCCCTTGGCGTTCTGGGCGCCGTGGTGACGGCGGGGGCGCTGGGGATCGGCATGGCACTGGCTCAGGCCGGGCGGATCGAGCCCGCCTTTGCCGCGCTGGGCTTCTTTGCCGCGCTGGCCTTGGGTGAAACGCTGGCCCCCCTGCGCCGCGCCGTGTCGGACCTTGGCCGCATGGCCGATGCGGCGCGGCGGGTGACGGCGGCTCCGGGGGCCACGCCGCCGCCAACGCCCCTCGGCCCGGTGGGTCAGGGGCTGCGGGTCGAGGGGCTGACCCTGCTCCGCCCCGGCACCGACGCAGCCGTCGTTTCGGCCCTCACCTTTGCCGCGCAACCCGGCCAGACCCTCGCCCTTGTCGGCCCCAGCGGCGCCGGAAAATCCACGCTGCTGCTGGCCCTCGCCGGGCTGCACCCCGTCGCCGCCGGGCAGATCACCCTCGCCGGGCGTGCGCTGTCCGATTGGCCCGAGGCCGCCCTGCGCGACCATCTGGCGCTGCTGCCGCAACGCAGCGCGTTGATGGCCGGCACCGTGGCCGAGGCGCTGCATCTGGCCGGCCCCGCCGACGACGCGACCCTGTGGTCGGTGCTCGAGGCCGTGCAACTGGCCGATCTGGTCCGCACACGCGGCGGCTTGCCTGCGCGCATCGGCCCGCGGGGCGAGGGGCTTTCGGGTGGCGAGGCGCGGCGGCTGGCGCTGGCCCGCGTGATCCTGCGCCGCCCGCAGGTGCTGCTGCTGGACGAACCGACCGAAGGGCTGGACGACTCCACCGCCCGCGCCGTGATGGCCGGGCTGCGCCGGATGCTGCCGCAGGCGATCCTGATCGTCGCCGCGCACCGCCCGTTGGAGACCGAAGGCGCCGATGCGGTGCTGACCCTGAATTAAGTCGTATATCTGCCGCCAGTTTTGATCTGGATCAATGCCGCCGGGGCCGCGACTCGTCACATATACTAACATTAGAATGTGAATGAGTCTCATTCTGCCCCCCGATAACTGGAGCCAAACTTATGGAATTCGGGATCGTCGAGCTGTCACGGCTGCAATTCGCCATGACCGCGATGTATCACTTCCTCTTCGTGCCGCTGACGCTGGGTCTGTCGATCGTCGTCGCGATCATGGAGACGGTCTATGTCATGACCAACCGCCCGATCTGGCGGCAGATGACGAAATTCTGGGGCACGCTGTTCGGGATCAACTTTGTCCTCGGCGTGGCCACCGGCATCACGATGGAGTTCCAGTTCGGCATGAACTGGAGCTACTATTCGCACTATGTCGGCGACATCTTCGGCGCGCCGCTGGCCATCGAGGGGCTGATGGCCTTCTTCCTTGAGGCCACCTTTGTCGGCCTCTTCTTCTTTGGCTGGGACAAGCTGTCCAAGGTCGCGCACCTGACGGTGGCCTGGCTGGTCGCCATCGGGTCGAACTTTTCGGCGCTGTGGATCCTGATCGCCAATGGCTGGATGCAGAACCCGGTCGGCGCGGAATTCAACCCGCAGACCATGCGGATGGAGATGACGGATTTCTTCGCCGTCCTCTTCAACGAGGTCGCGCAGGCGAAATTCGTGCACACCGTCAGCGCGGGCTATGTCACCGCCGCCGTCTTCGTCATCGGCGTTTCGGCCTGGTATCTGCTGAAAAACCGTCACATCGAACTGGCGCGCCGGTCGATCACCGTCGCGGCGGCCTTTGGTCTGGCCTCGGCGTTTTCCGTGGTCCTGCTGGGCGATGAATCGGGCTATTCGGCCACGCACAGCCAGCGCATGAAACTGGCTGCGATCGAGGCGATGTGGGAAACCCACGAGGCGCCCGCGCCGTTCAACCTGATCGGCTTTCCGGATCAGGAAACCCGCGAAACGCATTATGCCATCGAGATCCCCTGGGCGATGGGCCTGATCGGCACGCGCTCGCTGACCACGGAAATCCCCGGCATCAACGATCTGGTCGCGCAGGCCGAGGACCGCATCCGCTCGGGCATCATCGCCTATGACGCGCTGATGCACATCCGCGAGGCGCGCGACGCCGCCGATCCGGCGATCACCGCGACGTTCGAGGAGCATTCCGCCGATCTGGGCTTTGCCTTCCTGCTGCTGCCCTATGTCGATGACCCGCGTCAGGCGACCGACGAGCAGATCATCGCCGCCTCGAACGACACGGTGCCCACGGTCTGGCCGCTGTTCTGGGCCTTCCGCATCATGGTTGGCCTTGGCTTTGGCTTCATCGGCACGATGGCCTATTTCTTCTGGCGCGCCTCGTTCCGGGGCATGCAATACCCCCGCTGGGCGCTGCATGTCGCGGTCTGGATGATCCCGGCGCCGTGGATCGCCGCGGAAATGGGCTGGTTCGTCGCCGAATTCGGCCGCCAACCCTGGACAGTGGACGGCGTGCTGCCGACCGCGATGTCGGTCAGTGCCCTGTCGATGACCGAGGTTGCGCTGACGCTGGCCGGCTTCGTCACCTTCTATTCGGTGCTCTTCGTGATCGAGATGGGCCTGATGGTGAAATACATCCGCAAGGGCCCGTTCGTGGACGTCCACGAAACCGAGGCCTGGATGAAGACCCACGCCGATGCGCTGGCCTGTTCCGGCGTCAACGCCCTGCCTGCGGAGTGATCGCCATGATCCTGCATGAACTGCTCAGCTATGAATTTCTCCGTGTGATCTGGTGGGGCCTTCTGGGGGTGCTGCTGATCGGCTTTGCCCTGACCGACGGGTTCGACATGGGGGTCGGCGCGCTGCTGCCCTTTGTCGGCAAGACCGACGTGGAACGCCGGATCGCCATCAACACCGTCGGCCCGGTGTGGGAGGGCAACCAGGTCTGGTTCATCCTCGGTGGCGGCGCGATCTTTGCCGCCTGGCCGCCGCTTTACGCGGTCAGTTTCTCGGGCTTCTACCTTGCGATGTTCGTGGTTCTGGCCGCCTTCATCGTGCGCCCGGTGGCGTTCAAATACCGCTCGAAACGCGACGATCCGCGCTGGCGGTCGGCCTGGGACTGGGCGCTGTTCGCGTCCGGTGCGGTGCCCGCCCTGCTGTTCGGCGTCGCAGTGGGCAATGTCATCCAAGGCGTGCCCTTCCACTTCACCGACGACCTGCATTCGATCTATGAAGGTGCGTGGTACATGAAGTTCATCGGCCTGCTCGACCCGTTCTCGCTCCTCGCCGGTGTCGTCTCGCTGTCCATGCTGGTCATGCACGGCGGCGCCTGGCTGACGCTCAAGGCGGAAGGCCCGGTGCAGATCCGCGCCCGCGCCATCGGATCGGTCGCCGCGCTGGTGGCGGTGGGGGCCTATGCGCTGGCGGGCCTCTGGATGGCGGTCGGCATCGACGCGTTCCGCATCGTCGGCGATTTCGCCACCAATGGCCCGTCGAACCCGCTGCACTTCGACGTGGTGCGCACCTCGTCCTGGCTCAGCGCCTACAGCGACCGGCCCTGGATCATCGTCGCCCCCGTCATGGGCATCCTTGGCGGACTGCTGACCTTCCTCGGCCTGCGGGCAGGGCGCGAGGTTTCCACCCTGCTGTTTTCCAAAATGGCGATCCTTGGGGTGATTTCCTCGGTCGGCCTGACGATGTTCCCGTTCATCATGCCCTCGTCCAGCGATCCGCAATCGTCGCTGACGGTGTGGAATTCGTCCTCGTCGCACCTGACGCTGTTCATCATGCTGGTGGTCACGGCGATCTTCATGCCGCTGATCCTGATGTACACCGCCTGGGTCTACAAGGTTCTGTGGGGCAAGGTCACCGAGGCCGATGTCACCGAAAACTCACACTCCGTCTACTGAAAGGACTGATATCATGTGGTATTTCGCCTGGCTTCTCGGCCTTCCGCTGGCCGCCATCTTTGCCGTGATGAACGCGATGTGGCTGGAGCTGAAGGAGGATGAAAAACTCCTCAGCCGCACGGCGCCCGCACGGCGCTAAGGATCGCCGGGGCCGTCCCAGTTGGGGCGGCCCTTGCGCTTGCCGGGGCAGGGACGCCGCCGACCACTCCCGCAGCGCAAAACCCCTGCAATCAGCCAGACGCCGTCAGGATATTTGACATGTCATGCATTCCAGCGATACCTTGGGCCAACATCCCTGCTGCGCGTCCAAAGGGGGGGCCGATGCAACCCAAAGACTCCGAACCCGTATCCGCGACGCCGCTGCGCAGGCCGTTGCAGGATTTCCTGACCTTCCGCATCGCCAATCTCGCCAACGCGCTGAACACGCAGGCCGGTGATATCCTGCGCCGGGGTTGCGGGATCAGCCTTAACGACTGGCGGGTGCTCAGCCTCGCCACGGTGCCCGGTCTGCGCACCACGCGCGACATGGTGGCCGCCTCGGGGATGGACAGCGCGATCATCAGCCGCGCGCTGCAACGGCTGGAGGCGGCCGGGCTGATCCTGACCGTTCGCGGCACCAAAGACCGGCGCGAGCGCGAAATCCACCTGACCGCCAAGGGCCGCGCCCTGCATGCCGACATGGTTCCGACGATGCAAAACCGGCAGGACGCGCTGATCGCGCTGCTCGACGAGGGTGAACAACGCATGGTGTTCACGATCCTCGACAAGCTGAGCGAAGGCGCGAAACGGCGCGACTTCTGACCAATGCCCTGCCAGAGGACCCCTGCCATGACGCCAGATACCGCCTCGCCCCTCTGGATCGAACCGGGTGAAAACCCCTCGCGCTATATGCGCGGCATCCCGGTGCCGCCCGAGGCGCGCGTGACCCGCGATCTCAGTTGGGCGACCGACGGCGAAAAGGCCCTTTGGGCCACCCAGAACGTCAGCCGCATCGTGCCGGTCGATGTGCTGTCGCGGGGCGAGGGCCCGGTTTGGGCGCTGCCCTATGGGCCTTCGGCGCTGGGGGCCGAGGTGCGAGGCGCCGACGGCCAGCACAAACCCCTGACGGCAGCGGTGGCCGAAATCCGCGCGAACGGGTTTCTGGCGATCCGCAACGGGCGCATCGTGGCGGAACTCTACCGCAATGGCCTGCGGCCCCAGACCCGCCACGCGTTGTTTTCGGTCACCAAATCAATGCTCGGGATGACCTGCGGCGTGCTGATCGGTGACGGCCTGCTGGACCCATCCCGCCCCGCGCGCGACTATCTGCCTGAGCTGGACGCCTGCGGCTTTCGGGATGCCACGCTGCAGCAGGTCATGGACATGACCGCCAGCGTGGACTGGAACCACAACCGCGACGATCCTCGCGCCTCGGTCAACCTCAACTCCATCGCCGGTGGCTTCACCACGCTGCTGATCGAGGTGCCCTTCGCCAACACGCTGGAGTTCATCCAGTCGCTGGGGCCAAAGGACCCGCATGGCACGATCTTCACCTATAACCCCGCCAATACCGAAATCCTCGGCTGGATCATCAGCCGACTGACCGGGCAGGTCTGGCAACAGGTCTTTGCCGATCGCATCTGGTCGCAGATCGGCGCCGAGCAGGACGCGTTTGTCACCGTGGATGGCGGCGGGCACGGGTTTGCAACCGCCGGGATGCAGGCCTGCCTGCGCGACATGGGGCGCATCGGGATGCTGCTGGCGCGCGGCGGCGTCGCCGGATCGCGGCGCATCCTGCCACAGGGGTTTGTGGCCGACATCGGTTGCGAGGATCCGGCCTTGCGACAGGCGATGGCGCGTTCGGTTCACGCCGAGGCAGGCGAGGACCGCGCCACCTATCGCAACCAGTTCTGGGTGCAGGACAGCGCGCGGGGCGAGTTTTCCGCCCTCGGGTTTATGGGGCAGACGCTCTATATCGACCGCGCCAGCGATACGGTTGTCGTGGTCCTCTCCGCCGTTCCGGGGCCACAGACCCGGGCGCAGCACCGCGACCTTGCCCGCCAGATCGCGGCATGGCCGGACGCCCCCTCGGCGAAAGACCTGCCATGACAGCGCCAGACCTGCCCGCCCACCTGCCGCTGATTGTGGACGAACCCAACCGCTCGACCGTCATGCGCGGCGTGCCTGTTCCGGCAGACAAGATCGTCACAGGCGATGAACGATGGCTGCTCGACCCCGATCAGGGGTCATGGGCGATGCAGAACGTGCCGGCGTTTTTGCATGTCGATACCGTCTCGCGCGGGGATGGGCCAAGTGCGCCGCTGACCTATGGCGACGGCGGCCTGATGCAACGGCGGATCGAGGTTCCCGGGCTGGGCGAAACAACCCTTGTCGAGGCCAGCGCACAACTGGACATCGACGCCTTTGTCCTGCTCAAGGACGGCGAACTGCGCGCCGAGCTGTATCGCAACGGCATGCGCCCCGGCAGCCGCCATTCCCTCAATTCGGTGACAAAGTCCTTTGTGGCGACCGTCATCGGCAGCCTTGTCGATGACGGCTTGCTCGACCTGCACGCCCCCTTTGCCGACAGCTTTCCCGAACTGGCCAACAGCGGCGTGGCGGATGCCACGCTGCAAGACGCGCTCGACATGGCGATTGGTGTCGAATGGCCGATGGCCTGGGATAATCCGCGCTCGCACCGCTATCTCAACTTCATGGCGGGCGGGTTTCAGCAGCGGTTCGACGGCTTTCCCTATGCGAACACGCTGGACCTGATCGCCCAGACCCAAAAGGTGCGCCCGCATGGCGCGCGCTATGTCTATACGGCGGTCTGCACCGAACTGCTGGGCTGGTCGATGTCGCGCGCGCTGGGCCACACATGGCAACAGGCGCTGGCCGCGCGGGTCTGGCACCCGATGGGGGCAGAAAGCGATGGCCTGATCGTCGTCGATCCGGGCGGGCACGGATTCGCCACCTGCGGGCTGGTGTCGACCGTGCGCGACATGGCGCGGTTCGGGCTGATGCTGCAAGATGGCGGAACCGTTGGCACGCGGCGGATCGTGTCCGAGCGTTGGGTCGATGAAATCCACACCCCCAGCGACCGGCTGACGGCGGCGATGGCGGGCAGCCCTGAGTTCGCGCTGTTTCCGGACCTGAAATTCTATCACAACCAGTTCCGGGTTCTGGACCCGGCGGCGGGCGAGTTCTTTGCCTTCGGCGGGCTGGGGCAGATGATCTTCGTCAACCGCGCCAAACGGATCGTCTGTGCGGTGCAAAGCACAGGTTATGCCCCCGATCAGCCGGGCGTCGTAGCCCGGCTTTATGCAACCTTGAGGGACGCTTTGACCGACTGACCCGTTTTCCTCCGTCAGGCGCTCCCGACCGGCTCGGATTGTGGCCTTGCGTCGTCCGGGCGGGTCAACGCCAGCGCCATCAACCGGTCGCGCAGGGGGCGGGCCTGCGGATCATCCCACAGGTTGCGCAATTCATGCGGGTCCGCCGCCAGATCATACATCTCGCCCGCGCCCGAGATCAGGTCCACCGTCAGCTTGGCCGATTGCGTCCGCACCGTGCGCAGGTTCAACCGCACGCCGGTCCGCCCCGGCAGCAGGTCCCATTCGCTGAGGGCATGGCTGCGGGTGGCACCGGGCTGGAACAGGTCGATCAGCGGCGCGCCGTGCCAGCCGGGGTCGGCCTCGGCCCCTGCCAGCGCGGCAAAGGTCGGCGCCAGATCCAGCGTCGACACCGGCTGATCCACCCGCGTGCCCTGCGGGATGCCGGGGCCATTCACGATCAACGGCACGCGCAACAGCCCCTCAAAATGCATCGGCCCCTTCAGCACCAACCCATGATCGCCCAGCCAGTCGCCGTGGTCCGAGATATAGATCACCACCGTCTCGCGCGTCAGGTCCAACGCGTGCAGCGCCGCCATCAACCGGCCAACCTGATGATCGATCAGCGAAATCTGGCCGTAGGTATTGGCGATGATCTGCCGCAACTGCGCGTCGGTCTGCTCAGGAATACGGCTATAGGCCTTGCGGATCGCGGCGGCTTTCGCGTCACCGGCGGGTTCGCCGGTCAGCACCGCCTCATGCCACCACGGCCGCCCCGTCAGATCACGGCGGCGATGCGGCGGCAGGTCCACCTCGGCAGGGTCATGCAGCCGCGACCAGGGCTCGGGGCAGTCAAACGGGTGGTGCGGATCGGGAAAGCTGACCCAGGCGCAGAACGGCTGCTCCCGGTCCCGCCCATGCGCCAGCCAGTCCAGCGCGCGGTCGGCGGTCCAGGTCGAATTGTGCCAGGCGACCGGCAGGCCGGAATGCCAGCATTGCGCGGCATCGGTGGGCGGGCCCATGTCACGCAGATAGGCGGCGTGGCGCGCCTCGCCCTGCCCGTCGGCGTGAAACCAGCGCTCATAATGCTGGCCGCGCGGCGGGGGTTCAGGCGGGAACCAGTTGTGCCCGACCAGCATCAACTCGACATGCTGAAAGCCCATGTAGGGGCCGAACCACTCCGGCCCATAGCTGGCTGACGAGGTCACGCACTCCGGCGTCCCGGTGGGGGCAAAGGTGTGATAGCTCGAAAAATGCGCCTTGCCGAAAAACGCGGTCTGATAGCCTGCGCGACCCAGCGTGGCGGCGAACCCGTGCTCGGCCTCGGCCGGGTCCAGATCGATGCCATTGTCATGCACGCCGTTGGTGCGCGGCAGACGCCCGGTCAGGATGGCGGCGCGGGCGGGCTGGCAGACGACCGACGGCGTGATCGCCGCGTCAAACACCGTGCCGCCCGCCGCCAGCGCATCCAGATGCGGGGTTTTCACCCGGCGGCCCATGAAGCCCAGACAATCGGCGCGCTGCTGGTCAGCCGAGATCAGCAGGATATTCGGCGGCCGCCCGGTCATGCCACCGCCCCCCTGCGCGACAGGCGCCAGTCGTTGACCCCCAGCGCCACGATGGCCAACGCCGCAGGGATCCAGACCCAGGCCTCGGTGCCCAGGACCTCGGCAAACAGGCGCAGATCGAACGCCACCTGCCGCAGCAAAAGCTGCGGATGCAGGAAGAACGCATAGGGGATCACGAAGGCCACGAAACACAGCCGCATCGCCATCAGCCCGGTCTGGAACGGCGGCGCCCCGGCGATGGGCGCGGCGGCATAGGCGGCCAGCGCGACGGGGGGTGTGATCGGCGACAGCACCCCGAAATAGAACACGAACAGATGCACCGCCAGAACCGGCGTGCCCAGATCTGACAACTGGACCAGAAACGCCCCCATGATGGTGATGATCGTGGCATAGGCGGGCAGGGTGGGCATCCCCATCGACAGGATCAGCGCCGCGATCATCGTCAGCACCAGCGCCCAGATCAGGTTGCCGGACACCAGCATGTTCAGGTCCGAGCCGATCTTGGTGCCGAGGCCCGTCCCCTCGACCACGCCGATGAACACGCCCAGACCGGCGACAATGGCCAAAAGCTGGCCGATGGCGACGCCGCCCTCGATGGCCTTGGCCTTGAACAAGGCCCAGGGCCGGGTGCGGAATTCAGGGTTCAGCAGACCAAAGGCCAGCGTGGCGACCACCGCCCAGAACCCCGCCCGGTTGATCGAGGTTCCGGCCGCCAGACACCAGATGATCGTCGCCAAGGGCGCAAAGAACGCCAGCGAGCGCAGCCAGTCGGCGCGGGTGATCCGCTCGGTGGGCGCGCCTGCCCTGGCCGGTGCCCCCAGACCCATCTTGCGGGCCTCGATTTCGACCGCGATCACCAGCGAGATGAAATAGAACAGCGCCGGAACGATCACCGCGACGGCGACTTGGCTATAGGGCACGCGCGCCTGCTCGGCCATGTAGAACGCCGCCGCCCCCATGACCGGCGGCATGATCTGGCCGCCGGTGCTGGCGGCGGCCTCGATCCCGGCCGCGAATTTGGGGCTGAACCCGTGCGACTTGATCAGCGGGATGGTGAAGGTGCCGGTGCCGACCACATTCGCCGCCGCCGAGCCCGAAAACGTGCCGAACGCCGCCGACGAGGCAATGGCCGCATGGGCCGGCCCGCCGCGCAGCCGCCGCGTGGCCAGAATCGACATCTTCAGAATGGCATCCGAGGCCCCGGTCGCCTGAATCAGCACTCCGAACAGGATGAACACCACGACCGAATTCAGCATGATCGACAGCGCGAAACCCATCGCGCCCGTCGTCTCCAGCCAGAAGGTCATCGCCAGCAGGTCCCAGTCCTTGGGCTGCGTCGGATAGAACAGCCAGTCCGGCGCGCCCCATTTCATATAGACAATGGCCAGCAGGATCAGCACGAACATCAGCGGCCCGGCCAGACGGCGCACCAGTTCGGTGATGACGATCACCCCGGCGGCGGCGCCCAGACTGTCGGTGCCCGTGGGGTTGAACAAGACGTCCGACCCCAGCCCCATCTTGCGGCCCAGAACGAACAGCGCAAAACCCAGCAGCGCCAGCAGGGTCAGGTCGATGCCGCGCGCCACCATCAGGCCGCGCGCGGTTATGGGCGTGAAGGGCTTTGTCGTCAGGATCGCAATGGCGCAGGCCGCACCGACAAAGAAGGGCCGGATGATCGCCGGGTCCAGCAGGGTGCGGTTGAACCCGCGCACCACCGCGCGCAGCGTGTCCAGCGCGCCGGTCTGCCCACGCTCCCACCCCAGCGCGCGCCAGGTGTCGCTGTCGCCAAGCACCACAAACAGCGGCGAAGCGGTGTAGAGGATGACAAAGGCCATCGCCAGTGCCAGCGCGGCGATGGTGGCACTGGCCAGCCGGGGTCCGATCCCGGCAGCGGGGTCCGTGGCGGGATCGGCAAGGGTCATGGCGCGTATGTCCGGTTAATTGACTTCGGTAATCGTCACGCCCTGCTCGGCCAGATAGCGCGCCGCACCGGGGTGCATGGGGGTGATGATGCCAAAGGTCGCATCCATGATGTCGAAGTCAGCGACAAAGGGCGCCACGCGGGCCAGATCGTCTCGCGTTTCCCAGAAGGCGCGGGTCACGTTATAGGCCACATCGTCGGGCATCGCGGCATTCGTCACCAGCCCGGTGAATTCGCCGACCATGGTGATCTGCCCGTCATTGGTGATGCCGGTGCCAAAGACCGAGGGGTCCACCGTGCGCAGATGGCGGCCCGGGAAGGTCAGCGCCTCCTGAAACGCGGGTTGCGCCGCCTGCTCCTCGGTCAGGCCCAGCAACTGCACCGGCTGCCCGGTGGACAGCTCCGCCCATGTCGAACACCCGGCCGAGCACAGCGCGAACAGCACATCCACCGTGCCATCCTGCAACAGCGCGTTGGCGCCGCTCCAATCGACATGCACCAGTTCGTAATCTTCGCCCGCCACCAGCCCCGTCGCCGCCTGGATCAGCGCCGAGTTGATGTTGACCAGCGCGGCGCCCTGCGGACCCAGATAGACGCGGCGGTCCTCCAGATCGGCCAGCGTGCGGATCTCGGGGTTGTAGGTGCCAAAGGTGAACATGTCGCCTTCATAGGTGAACAGCACCCGCAGGTTGGCGGCCAAGGCGGCAGCGTTCGCCAGATCGGCGAACATCGCGCGCTGGTTAATCAGGTAAAAGGCCAGCGCCGGCGCATAGAGCGAGATGTCGGCGTCCTCGTTGGCGGTGTTCACCATCGAGCGCACGCCCGGAAAACCGGTCGCGACCTCCAGTTGATAGCCGTGGCGTTCGTTCAGCACCGAGGCCAGATGCGTGCCGATGACGAACGTCGTGGCACCGGGCGCGGCGACCTCCATCCGCAGTGGGGTTTGGGCCTGTGCGGCGCCAGCCAGGCAAAGGGCCGCGGCGGCGGCCAGGGTCAGGGTCTTCATCACATTCCTCCCGTTTGCGGTGGTCTGATGCACCGTCGGGGGGGACCGTTGCAGATAATATTTGACGAGTCAACTTTTGTATCGTCATATATACCCATGACGCCAAACCCTCGCCCCGACCCCTCCGCCAGTCGCCCGCTGCGCGACTTCCTGACCTTTCGTCTTGCCCGCCTGACGCAAGCCCTGAACGCCCAGGCGACCGAGGTGCTCGATCGCGAGGGGCCGATCGGCCTCAGCGACTGGCGCGTGCTGGCCATCGTGGCCGGTGGCGGTGCGCAGTCCGCGCGCGATATCGTCACGCAGACGGGGTTCGACGCGGCCCAGGTCAGCCGCGCCTTGCGGCATCTGGAGGATGGCGGCTTGGTCCTGACGGTGCGCGACAGCGCCGACCGACGGATGCGCCCCGTCCGGCTGACCCCGCGCGGGCAGGCGCTCTATGACCGGATCGTGCCGATCATGCAGCGTCGGCAAGAGGCGCTGCTGAACGCGCTGAGCGAGGCCGAGCAGGCGGCGATCTTCGGCATCGTGGACAAATTGCAGGATGCGGCGGCGATGCGCGAATTCTGACCATGGCGCGCAACCTGCTGATCCTCATGTCGGACGAACATCAGGCCCGCGCCCTGGGCTGCGCCGGGCATTCCCTGGTGCAGACGCCGCATCTGGACCGGCTGGCGGCGCAGGGCACGCGCTTTACCGCCGCCTATACCCCTTGCCCGATCTGCGTGCCCGCCCGCGCGGCCTTTGCCAGCGGGCGCCATGTGCACCAGACGGGCCTTTGGGACAACGCCATGCCCTATACCGGCACGCCGCCGGGCTGGGGCCATGCCCTGCAGGCGGCGGGCGTGCGGGTGGAATCCATCGGCAAGCTGCATTACCGCGCGCCCGAAGACCCTGTCGGCTTTGACGTCGAGCATATCCCGATGATGGTCGAGGGCGGGGTCGGCATGGTCTGGGCCTCGATCCGCGCCGAGGCCGAACGCTGGGCACCTGAACCCCGCATGCTGGGCCCCTATATCGGCCCGGGCGAAAGCAAATACACCGAATACGACCGCGCCATCGTCGCCCGCACGCAGGACTGGCTGGCCGAACGCGCGAAGGATTCCGCGCCCTGGTGCCTGTATGTCGGCCTCGTCGCGCCGCATTTCCCTCTGGTCTGCCCGCCGGATTTTTACGCGCTCTATCCCCATGACCGCCTGCCCCCGGCCAAACTGCACCCCAACGATGGCCACCCGCGCCACCCTTGGGTGGACAAGCAGAACGCCTACATGGACAGCGAGCGCGCGTTTCAGGATTCCGCCGAGCGTGACGCCGCGCTGGCGGCCTATTTCGGGCTGTGTTCCTGGGTGGATCATTCGGTGGGGCTGATCCTGTCGGCGCTGCAACGCGCCGGTTTGGATGAGGCAACCGACATCGTCTATACCTCGGACCATGGCGACAACGCCGGGGCGAGGGGCCTGTGGGGCAAGTCGAACCTCTATGAGGAATCCGCC
Source organism: uncultured Paracoccaceae bacterium (assembly GCA_937907485.1). Classification (GTDB taxonomy): domain Bacteria; phylum Pseudomonadota; class Alphaproteobacteria; order Rhodobacterales; family Rhodobacteraceae; genus Pararhodobacter. Next base: position 16,944 of record CALESR010000190.1, read on the forward strand.
GCCGTCCCGCTGATCGTGCGCGGCATGGGGCTGGCGCCGGGGGTGCGGCATCAGCCGGTGTCGCTGCTCGACCTGTCCGCCTCGATCTGCGCGGCCTTTGGCACCGATCTGCCCGGCGCCGCCGGTCTGCCGCTGACCGATCCGGCCAGCGCTGCGCCGGACCGCCCGATCCTGTCGCAATATCACGCGGCCGGGGCGGTTTCCGGCGCCTATATGCTGCGCCGCGGGCGGTGGAAGCTGATCCACTACGTCGGCTTTGCGCCGGAACTCTTTGATTTGCAAACCGACCCGGAAGAAGCCCTTGATCTGGCGACCGACCCCGCCCATGCCGGGGTGCTGGCCGATCTGGACGCCACCCTGCGCGCGATGCTGGACCCTGACGCCACCGACGCCCGCGCCCATTCGGACCAGCGCCGACTTGTCGAGTCGCTGGGCGGCCCTAAGGCGATTCGGCAGATGGGTCCGCGCGGCGCAACACGGCCACCGGAGGTCGGGTAAGCCGATATCCGCTTCAAATCCGCCCTGCGACAGCGCTTCTGCCGCCGATCCGGCATCCCCTGCTCAGCCGCGGCAGCTTGGGCCCCGGTCCACCCAGATCAAACGCCAATTGCCCAGACCACCCGCAACGGGGCAGGCCAAGCGGCGTGCAGGGAAAAATGTCGGGCAATTCCGCTGAGTCAAACCAGACATACCGTCCGGCATGAGCCATAACCTCTTGAAAAGGGTATGGTGGGTGACCCTGGAATCGAACCAGGCGTGGGTCGCCCCGGCGGAGTTACAGTCCGCTGCCGCACCTTGCAGCTCGTCACCC
>CALESR010000191.1 GCA_937907485.1 uncultured Paracoccaceae bacterium
TGCTGACCACCATCGCCTATCGGCTGGACGGCCAGACCACCTATGCGCTCGAAGGTTCGATCTTTGTCGCCGGGGCCGTGGTGCAATGGCTGCGCGACGGGCTGGGGGTGATCCGGTCAGCGGCGGAAACGCAGGCGCTGGCCGAATCCGCCGATCCAACGCAGGAGGTCATCATTGTGCCCGCCTTCACCGGCCTCGGCGCGCCCTATTGGAACCCGCATACACGCGGTGCGATGTTCGGCCTGACGCGTGGCACCGGCCCGGCAGAACTGGCCCGCGCGGCGTTGGAGAGCGTCGGTTTCCAGACCGCAGATCTGGCAGGGGCGATGCGCGCCGACTGGGCGGCCAGCGGCGCACCGGCGGCGCAGGGTGTGCTGCGCGTCGATGGCGGGATGAGCGCGAGCGGCTTTGCCATGCAGTTTCTGGCCGATATTCTGGGCGCCCCCGTGGACCGCCCGCAGGTGCTGGAAACCACTGCGCTGGGCGTGGCCTGGCTGGCCGGACACAGCGCGGGTCTGCTGCCGGGGCCCGAGGGCTTTGCGCGGCAATGGGCGCTGGATCAGCGGTTCGAACCCCGGATGGACCCAGCCACCCGCGCCCGCCGCCACGCCGCATGGACCCGCGCCGTGCAGGCGGCGATTGCGGCGGGCTAGGGCCGACCCAACGCCTGAATCAGCCGTTCCAGCCGGGTTTCCAGCCGTCCGCGCACCATCGCCATCGAGCGCAACGCAATCCGCGCCATCATCCGGTGCGCGATGACATCGGCCTGCGCCTGCGCTTGGCAACCGCCGTCCGGCAGGTCATCGACCAGAAATTCGATGGTGGCATCGGCCAGATCCCCGCGCAGGGCCAGCGTGACGCCACGGCCCGGCACCGACGGGATCATCGTCACGACAAAGGCGCGATTCGCCCCCCGCCATGGCAAGGCGCATTGCCATTCTGCCCCCTGCGCACAGGGTCTGCGCTGGAACTGCGCGCCGAGATCGAGCAACGCATCCTCAAGCCGCGCCGGGTCGCTCAGACTGGCGAGCACCGCGGCGCTTGGTCGCTTGAAGACATGGCTGGCTGAAAATCGCATCGCGGCCTCAGATCGCGCCCGCGAACCAGCGCGTGACCAGTTCATGCGCGATGGCCCCATTGCGCGGCCGCCGGATGCGCAGATGCGCGCCCGCCAGCACTGCGCCCAGCTCGTCGCGCGTCAGCCAGAGTGCATCGTCCAGCTCGTGATCCAGCGTGATCTGCTCGCTCTCGGCCTCGGCGACAAAGCCCAGCATCAGCGAATTGGGAAAGGCCCAGGGCTGCGAGGCGACATAGCGCACCGCGCCGACGGTGATCCCGGTCTCCTCGCGCACCTCGCGGCGCACGGCGGCCTCGATCGATTCGCCCGGTTCGACAAAACCGGCGAGGGTGGAATACATCCCCTCGGGCCAGCCGGGCGAACGACCCAGCAGCACCTTGTCACCGCGCTGCACCAGCATGATGACCACAGGGTCGGTTCGCGGAAAATGCGGCGTGCGGCAGACAGGACAGACCCGTTGCCAGCCGCCCTGCGCGATGTCGCTGGGCTGGCCGCAGGCCGAACAGAAGCGGTGCGAGGCGTGCCAGTTCAGCAGCGCGCGCGCGGTCGAGGCCATCGCCGCATCCACCGGCGCCAGCCGCATCATCAACCCCCGCAACTCGGCAAAGCGTTGATCGCGCGGCAAGGCTGGATGGCGGTATTCGGTGGGGTCGAAAAAGCCTGACATCGCCGCTTCGTCGAGGCCCTCGGGCACATAGGACGACACGTCGACAGCAAAGTGTGCGGCATCCATGTGGCGACCAAGAAAAATCCACTCGCCCGCATCGGCCAGAACGGCATGGTCCGGCGCCAGCCAGACGGCCTCGCCCTCGCCACAAATCAGCGGCCGCCCGCGCCAGATCGGCAGCACGCGCGTGGCCGAATCACTCCGCAGCGTGGCCAGTGCCGCAGCGTCCGCGCGCAACTCGGCCTGCCGACTATCCCATTCTGCCGCAAAGACGATCCCGTCTGCCATCGTGCCCTCCACCAATTGCCTGCGACTTACGCCAAATTGCAATCGGGGGAAACATCCGAGCACCACCACCGCCGAATCCACCTTGATTGACAACCGTGGGATGTGGATACTTGCCGCATGAGTGACTGACTTCTGTCCTATTTGTGCCATTGAGGGCCTGCATCACGTTAACCAACCGCGCTGGCAGCCCAAGCGATTTTCTTTTGTGAAGGCGTCGGCGGGAACATCAACCGTGATCATCCGAGGCACCACGTTGCATAATCCCTCTTTATTTGGCGGCCTCGCTGCAGGGCAACGCGCTGTCCACCTGCGGCTGATCGAGACGACCGACCTTCACCTGCACCTTCTGCCCTATGATTATTACGCCGACCGCCCGTGGTCTGGCGTCGGCCTGGCACAGGCGGCCCGCATGGTGGACCGCGCCCGCAGCGAGGCGCGCAATTCGCTGCTGTTCGACAACGGCGATTTCCTGCAGGGCACGCCGATGGGCGATTTCGTCGCCCACGAACGCGGCCTGCGCGAAGGAGACGTTCACCCGGCAATCGCGGCGATGAATGCCCTCGATTATGACGCGATCACGCTGGGCAATCACGAA
>CALESR010000192.1 GCA_937907485.1 uncultured Paracoccaceae bacterium
GGCCGGCGCCGTCGCCGGGCTGCTCGCCGCGGCGACCCTGATGGCTCTGCCGCAAAGCGCCCTTGCGCAGGCCAACACCTGCCGCTGGGCCAATGACAACGAATGCGACGAGTCGCGGTATGGCGGCACCGGCGCCTGCGACAGCGGCACCGACGCCAATGACTGCCGCGCCGAGGCTGCCGCATGGCAACGGCTGATGGCCGCTGTCCCGGCCAATATCCGCACCGGGCTGGGCACCGACACCTGCCGCTGGGCCTATGACCGCGAATGCGACGATATCAACTATGGCGGCACCGGCGCCTGCACGCCGGGCTCGGACGCCACGGACTGCCGCGCGCTGGCGATCGGTGGCGATGAAAGCTGCCGTTGGTCGCGTGACAACGAATGCGACGAACCCGGCATCGGCACCGGGGTCTGCACCTCGGGCACCGACACCGCCGATTGCGCGCCCGTCGCGTTCTTGCGCAACCGCACCAACACCTGCGAGACGGCCTTCAACAGCATCTGCGAAGAACCCGGCCACGCCAACGGCACCTGCCGCGCCTGGACCGACACCGCCGATTGCGTCGGCCGCCAGCGCCCGGTGCAGGCCCGCGACCATTACTTTGGTCAAGATGACCGCGTCCTTGTCGATGTCACCCAGATGCCGTGGCGTGCCGTCGGCCTGCTGACGCTCGAGGATGGCTCGTGCACTGGTATCCTGATCGCCCCGCGCCTCGTCGCCACCGCCGCGCATTGCATGCAGGGCGAGGGCGGCCGTCAGGCCAAGGTCATCAGCTTCCGCGCCGGCGCCCGGGGCGATGGCGAGCAGGGCACTGCCAGTGTGGTCAGCGCCGAGGTTGCCCCCGATTATTCGGATGAAAGCGCCGCCCCCGGTGGCGGCAATGGCGACGACTGGGCGATCCTGACACTGGACCGCGATCTGGGCCGCGACGTCGGCTTTGTGCGGCCCTATGTGCTGGGCAAGGACGACATCACCGCCATCCGCAACGGCGAGTTCCGCATCAGTCAGGCGGGCTATAGCTGGGATACCGGGCGTTACCTGTCGGGCCACATGAACTGCCTGATCCTGAACGCCTATCGCGACGGCTCGATGATCCACACCTGCGACACCACGCGGGGGGATTCCGGCTCGCCCATCATGGCGCAGATCAATGGCGAGTGGCGGCTGATCGCGGTGGACAGCCAGTTCTTTGACCCGCAGCCGCCCTATCCGCAGATGTCCTCGTCGCATCTGGCGGTCGATACCCGCGCCTTTTCCGAGGAGCTGCGCCGCGCCGGGGCGCTGGACTGAGCCGAAAGGGGCGCGCGGTTCACCGCCGCGCGCCTGCCCTGCCGGGCGTCAGTCGATGACCTTTTTCACGAATTGCGACTTCAGCCCGATCTGGCCGATGCCGGGGACCTTGCAGTCGATGTCGTGATCGCCCGCGACCAGCCGGATGCCACGCACCTTGGTGCCGACCTTGATGACCCCGGACGAGCCCTTGAGCTTGAGGTCCTTGATGACCGTCACCGTGTCGCCATCCGCCAGCACATTGCCCACCGAGTCGCGCACCTCGGCCTCGGCCTCGCCGCCGGGCGCCCATTCGTGCCCGCACTCCGGGCAAACCAGCAGGGACTCGGCCTCATAGGTAAAGGCAGAACGGCATTCGGGGCACGGAGGCAGGGACTCGGTCATGCTTTGGCCTATAGCGGTGTCAACGCTGTAGCTCGCCAGCAACTCTTGCAGAGTTTGACAGCAAGAGTTGCAGCAGGCGCTATTTGCTCTTCGGCGTCTTTGGCGGCTTGATGCGTGCGCCGAGCTTCAGGATGTGGTCAGCGATCGGCTGACCCCTAGGGTTGGAAGCAGCCCACATCAAGTAGTAAAGCGGCGCTCCCCTGGTGTTGGAGACCAAGGCAGGGACGGCGACGTTACCGAAAGCCTCCTTAAGTCTGCCGAGATAGAATGCAAGCAGACGCTCTGCGGTCGCTTCGCTCTTGCGAACGGCGGCGCCCCCGAACAGGTCCGGAGGGGCGGCCTCATAGGCGAGATCGTACCAATCGTGGTTTCCGAAGCACTCGTCTAGCATTCGAACCCAGTTCTCGGGGATGTTTGGATCCCGAGTGATCAGGCGGTTGATCGCCATCGCCAATGGAAAATTCAGGATAACGTCTACCTGACCGGTGCTTGCGAGTGCCTCTACAGTCTGCCAATGCAAATTTGGACCGTAGGGGTCTAGAAAAGCCACCCCACGGGCACCAGGCGATTTGTGGAACCTTCGGGCCAGCTTTTGAACCCCTTCGTTCGCATCCCCGATTTCTATGGTTATCGACTTCTCTGGGTACCGGTTTGTCAAAGCACCTAGCAGCTCGGCACGCCTGGGGTCAGCATCAAAGAAGTAGTACTGATCGAACCCCACTCCAGTTTCCAATGCACGTACTGGTGATCCCGCGATGAATTCTGCTTCCTCGGCAGCATCTTCATCGTCGAGTAACGAAAGCTCGTCATCGCCTTCGTTTGCCTTGCCCCTCACCCGCGACCACCCAGCCCCCGCGAAAGCGTCAATGTAGATCAGCTTGAACCGCTGTTTCTGCATCACGAGGTGGTATGCCGAAAGGTAACTCTCAAGAGCGTCGAGCTTCTGCTTCGCCCACGGACCAACGGTGTTCTCGATGTGAGATTTTTTCACTCTCAATGCCTACCTTCAACACCTGTTAAACCTTCAGTTCAGCTAAGATCGGTGGTGGCACGATCTGCCATGGGAAACCGTTCCACTCTTCGCCGTCGAGCATCCGACCGCCCGATTTTGGGCGTGCACCGCCCCACTGCTTGAAGAAGAAGGCTACTCCATCACGATCACAAGCTTTCCGCAATTCGGTTGCCCAAATGCCTTCCATCGGCCGCGCTCCGGGCCCACTTTCACCGCCCACTATCGCCCAGGCAACACCCGACAGATCGACTGTGCCGATAGGCCCCAAGAGTGGCTCAAAAGAGATGAAGCGCGCAGAAGAATTAATCTGTTTCAGGTGGCTGATCCGGCTCTTGTGAGCGGCATCTTCGACGGAGACACCCAGCCAAATGTGCGGCGGCACTGGCTCGCCAGCGTAGCGGTTCACAAGATAGTTCCGCATCAGTGAACTGCGCTTCGTCAAGACCTGATAAACGTGCCAGTTGGCACCTTCCATCGCGTCAAAAACCTGATCGATGTAGGTGCGAGGAATATCTTTGTGGAACAGATCGCTCATGGAATTGACGAAGATCATCCGCGGCTTCTTCCATTGCCGAGGTTGCGCCAGCCGCGAGGGCCATAGACGCAGGTCGAACCCGTGCTCATATGGATGGTCCGGCACCCCGCGCCAACGCTCCGCGAAGCGCTCCGCATAGCAGTTGTCACATCCTGGGCCGATTTTTGTGCAACCGGCTACCGGGTTCCAGGTGGCATCAGTCCATTCGATCTCCGTTTTTTGTGCCATGCTCACGTTCCCTGTTTTTCACGAGAGGGTAGCACATGGCTCTCGCGAGCAGAAGGGAACTCGCCTTCCAGTGAGATGAAACCGGGCGGCGCAGTATCAACAAAGCCCCTTCGTTCCAGCATCTTCGTGTTTCCTGCTGTTGCTCTCTGGCGCTTTTGTAGAGTTGGCCAATTGCCTTGATCGATGGTGTTTTCTATGGTGACGCAGACCGATGAAGGAAGACTTTGGCTCGAGGCCCCCCCCAAGATGGCTGTCTTTACGTGCAAAACTTGCGGCGCCATCGAAGAAATTTCCGTGACTTCGACTATCCTTGAAAAAACCAACAAGGGCAAATTTGTCGAAGCGCACAAGGACAACCCAGTTGTTTGGTGGACGTGTTCGGACTGCGGGACTGACCAAATTTCCATCGCAGTGCCCCGCGAATTTCTGTGATTGCGGTCTCTCGAACCGATGGTTGCTCTGCAAGATTTGCCCGCCCGCAAGGGCGATAGCTGCAGCGTGTAGGTCTACTCGCAACCGATCCCATCGTTGTCCCGGTCAAGGTGGCGGCCATAGCCGGGGTCCCCTCGCCTGACTGGGGCCGCTCCAGCGGCTCTGGCTGCGGCGCAATTGCGAAAGGCTCCGGTGACCGGCGCAGATGGTGACACGGCGCGAGGAGCGGCTGGTGTGGTGCGCACCCTTGGCGCGCCGTGGCAGTGGTATTCGCCGGTGCGCCGGTTGGTGTGGCAGCCTGAGGCGTCGAGGCCTCCGGAATGTCCGAAAGCGTGGGTTGGCAGCACAATCCCCACCAGTGCCAACACCCACCAGACGCGCATGTTATTGCCCCTCAACACAATATCCCGGCAACGGATAAACCATCGACAGGCGCCGTCCGCCTGCGCGCGCCGCCGCCTCGGCACCGGCATAGTCCCCGCCTGAAAAGTGCGGGCAGTCTCGGGCCACTCCGGATCGCACCTGCCAATCGGCCAGATCGACGCCATTGGCGAAGCACTGGCCCACAGGTCGGCGCGTCGAGCCTGCGGTGGTGCCGTCGAGCTGACAGACCACCCAACGCCCCTCGACGGCCTCGGCCAGATTGCGGGTGGCTTCGGCCCCGCCGGGTTCACGACCGCCAGGACGATCTTCCGGAGCGGCAACGCCACGCAGCCGCACGCGGACATGCCCAAAGGCGATATCGTCGCCGTCGACAGCCGAGGCATAGCCGCTGAGTGTGGCTGCAGGCACAAAGGCAGCAGCGGGCGCGGCAAAAACGAGTCCGGCGGCAAAGGCGATGGCTTTGATCATCGCCCCAGACAACACCGCTTGGCGGCCCGTTTCAACTGCCTTTCAAAGCCCCCTTCAAACCGCCCTCACCCCCGCGCCCGCCCCAGCTCGAACGCCGCTTCCAGCGCGGCCCGCAGGCTCCACACCGCAACCTCGTGGAAATCGAGGCTGTCGCTGTTGCGCGCCGCCAGGGTCTGGAGGCCCAGGTGGCGGCGCGCGATCTCGGTGAGGGGGTCGACGGCGGGTTCGATGGTCATGGCGCTCTCCTTTGCGGGTGCTGGACACATGGAGCAGCACCGGCTGGATTGAAGGGGCGGGCCATTGCTCTTTTCAGGGCGCCTGAAGCAGAAAATTGCTGATCAGCAACTCGCCCCGCTCGGGCAGCGCGCCCTTGGCCGCGATGGAATAGCTGGTCTTGACCTCGGCCAGATGGAAGGCCGCGAAGATCTCGCGCACCTCGGGCACGTCGTTGAGCGACATGATGAACCGCCCCTTCAAGCGGCCAAGCTGCCCGGCCAGATCCTCGAACCGGTCGCGGCTGAACAGGGGCGGCCATAGTCGCCCTCGCAGCCGAAATAGGGCGGGTCGAGATAGAACAACACCCCGGGCCGATCGATCCGGTCGATGAAGGCTGCAAAGTCCATGCAGGTCACCGTGACCCCGGAAAGGCGCTCGTGCAAAGCCTCCAGATCGGGCTCCAGCGTGGTCAGGTTGAACCGCGCCGGGCGGTCGGTCGAGATGCCGAAGTTGCGCCCTGACACCTTGCCGCCAAAGGCCGTGCGCTGCAGGAACAGGAAGCGCGCGGCGCGTTGCAGGTCGGTCAGGGTTTCGGGGTCAACGGCCACGAGGCGCTCGAAATTCGCCTGCGTCGTCAACTGGAACCGCAGCAGGTCGAGGAAGGCGACATAGTGCTCCTGAAGGATGCGAAACAGCGTGTAGATCTCGCGCTGGCGGTCGTTGATGAACTCGGCCCGCGGACGCGATGTCCGCCGCAGAAAGATTCCGCCCATGCCGACGAACGGTTCCGCATAGGTGGTGTGATGCCCCGCGCGGGCGTCAGCGTCGATGAGAGCGCATATCCGCTTGGCGAGGTTGCGCTTGCCGCCCAGCCAGGGGGCGGCAGGACGGGTGGTTTCAACTTCAGTAACAAAAGGGGTTTTCGCGGACATGCGAATCAGCTCCTAATGGCCGTCCCTGATCAGGGCGGGTGCGACCTTGAGCTATGACGGGTCGGCGGGGTCTGGTGTGACAATCAAAGCCCCGTGTCGGGGGGTGTTCCACCACCCCCCGGCCGCCTGTGGCGGCCTAGGTCTCGATCAGCTGCAGCACAGCCGCGAAGTGGTCGCCGGGGTTGCCATAGGGCACCCCTTCGGGGTCCAGCAGTGACCCCGGGGCGCTGATCACCAGCCGGTTCCAGTCCTCCGGCACCGGGGTCTCGGCGGTCAGGATGGCCGCGCCTTGGATCAAGGACAACACGTCCCCGGCAGTGATGCCGTGGGCGGCCCAGTCGACAGGCGGCAGCATCCCGGCGCGGGCGGCGAGAATCATCGAGCAGAAATCGTCGCCCACCCAGGTGCCGGAGTACCAGAGGGATGCCCCGGGCAACTCGCTGGCATAGTTGTTCTCGCCGCGCCCGAGGGCGGCCCCGGTCGCATTGGCGACGGCCAGCAGGCCAGCCGGGACGGTCAGGATTGCATAATGGTCCATGTCAAAGCTCCTCGCGGGGGATCAGGCGGTGGATCGTGAAGTTGTCGATCTGCCCTGCAAAGCCGAGGCCGCTGGCGATCAGCGTGACGTTGCTGTTGCTGACACTCGGGCAGATCACCTCGAAAAAGGTACCGTCGCCGATCTGGCCGATGCCGTCCTGATTTCCGGCACCAGAGAAGCGGAACCGCACCGACCCAGCGGTGAAACCTGAAACCGTGAAGGCGACCAGGTAGGCGTGGCCTGCGGTGGTGGCGTAGGGCTGCCCGACCGACCCTGCGCCGCCGCCCGCGACGGCCTTGCCATCCGCGATGGTCCAGCCGCTCTTCGTCCAGACCGTGTCGGTGTCGAAGCCGCCGTTGCTGGGCGACACATCGGCCGGCACCAGCAGACCCTTGCCGCCATTGACCCAGTTGAAGCGCTCCAGCCAGGCGATCTCCGCGTCACTCAGGGCCCCCTCGCGGGCACCCCAGCCGAACAGCCTGCCGGTGTTACCCGAGACGGCCCGCAGGATGCCCCGGGCCGCACCGTTGATCGTGTTGACCGCACCGGCCCCGCCGACACTGAGGGTGCCACCTTCGGCAATCACCGCCTCGCCGACATAGATGCCACCCGGACCCACTGCCCAGACGGTATCGGCACCCCCGGGAATGGCCCGGGTCAAGGTGTCATCGTTCGGATCGAACTGGACGTAATTGACGGAGCGGACGCCCGCCTCGGTCACATCGAAGGCGCTGGTGGCGTGCTGGTAAGCGGACAGGGGCCCGGCCTCAAGCTGGAAACCAGTCACGAGGAACGGGCGTTGCTCGTTCGACGAATACTGGATGATGCCGCAGTTCCCAGTGCCGGTGCCCGTCACTGCAGTCGAAACCCGGAAGACCCCGCCGCCCAAGTCCTGCACGTCATAGTCGGTTGGCGTCTGATTGGCGCTGTTGACCCGAAGGGCAAAGGTATTGCCGACGTTGGTCGCGCTGGTCGAGGTGAAGCTCGGCGGCTCGGCGTCCTGCATCTCGACGAAGACGCTCATCGTGCCGACCACGCCCGACGGCAGAACGCCGCTGACATAGGCGTAGGCGCTCAAAGCGTTCGCGGGGAACAGCAGGGATGCCTCAAAGTCGCCAAACCCGGCACCGTCGCTGGTGTTCGTTTTCTGCACGAGTTCGGCATAAACCGGCTCGCTGATCGGGCACAGGTTCCGCAGTCGCGCGGCGGGCATCCGGCCCATCTTGGGTTGCAGGCCGGAGTTGGACTGCGTCATGGTCAGGGCATCGGGCGCTCCGTCCGCGACGGCGGCGACGTTCCCGCCGAGGGCGGCAGGTGTGGTCGCGGCGGTGTCCGCAAACAGCGCCGACGCCAGCGTTCCCAGCCAGACGCCCCCGGATTGCCCGGCATTGAACAGGCTGGCGTGCTGCCAGTTGGCGATGATCGCCCGCTCCGAGACCCCCGACAACAGCCGGTCGCCCGTGTCCCACCAGCCAGCGGGGATGGCGATGGCCGTGGGGTGCAGGGCCTCGATCGGCGACAGTGCCTGCGCGGCCTCTTGCGTCTGGGTCAGGATGGTGGCGGCTGCGGCGCGTTTGGTCTCGGCATCGGCGGCGGCGGTTTGCGCCGCGCCTTTGTGCGCGAGGGCGGCGGCGACGGCATCGGTCAGGTCTTGCGCCGGGGCCCCGTCCAGCAGCATCCGCCAGACCGCCGGATCGGTGCCCGGCTCGGTGCCGGTGTCCGCGACCACGGCCACCCAGACCTTGTGGTCGTGGCGCACGGCGGCATTGGCTGCATAGGCGCGGTCGACCTCCCAATCGGCCGAGGCAGGGTCAAAGGCAAAGCCGCGCAGATGCGCCAGCCAGGCGGCGCGGCTGCCGACAAAGCCCAGCGCCAGAGCCTCTTCATAGGCATCGCGGCCCGGCAGCGCCTCGTTGAAGACATGGGTGCGGCCGGTCTGCAGGTCGGTCATCGTGGTTGTCATGGCGTCATCGCCTCCAGCATCTGGACAAAGAGGGTTTCGGTGCGCGCGACCTGCCCGGCCCGCGAATACTTGATGTCGCAGGCCGCGCGGCCGGTCGGCCAATCGGCGGTGTCACCCTCGAAGCTCAGTTCGAAGATCCCGGCCTCGACGTCGTGAATGGCCGGTTGAAGGGGCACTTCAAGGCCGGTGAACTGCAGGCTGGCGGCGATGGTCACGTCCTGCAGCCCGCCTTCCTTGTGGAACCGCAGGCGGAACGTGTCGCCCCGCTTGCGCCGGATGGTGACGCTCATCGATCGAACTCCCGTTTGGCGCTGAAATCAGTGGACAGGCCCGAACCGTCGAGGCTGTGGCGCACCTGGGTCAGGGTCCAGTCGCCGTCGAATTCGGGCCGCAGGCCGGGCAGTCGCAGCAGGCCACCGGCAAAGAGGCCCGGCTGGAATGCCCCGCTGGCGCTGACCTCCAGCGCCTCGCGGCGCGCGGCGCGCAGGGCGCCGTCGGCGGCGCGGCTGGCCTCGGCCTCGCTGGCAAAGGTCTGGCGCAGGCGGCGCACCGGCTCGGCCGAGCCGAGGGTGACCCGCCGGGTCTGCCCGGCGCCGGTGTCGGACCATTCGGCCTCGACCGAGCCGTCGACCTCGCGCGATTTCAGCCGCCAGCGCCAGTTGGCCAGCGCCGTCACCGGTACGCTGACCGGGTCCAGCGGCTGGCCCTCGGCCGTGGTGCCCTCGGCGCGGCGCACGACGACGAGGCGACCGTTGGCGGCCTTGGCGGTCGCGTCGATCTGGCGGGCGATCCGGGTGATGAAATGCAGCCCGCTTTCGGCGGTTTGCGCCAGATACGGCCAGCGATGCGCGCGGATCGAGGCGCCGACCACCGGGGTCAGACCGGCGTCACCCGCGATCTGGGCGACGATCTGCTCCAGCGTCTGGTCCTCGAAGGCGCGGGTGCGCGGCGCGCGGGCCGCGGCTTTCAGATCGACGGCGACGGCGGTGATGCGCAGGGTTTGCGGCGGGCTCGACCCATCGACGCTCTCGACGGCAAAAGTGCCCATCGGGGTCAGGGCGTCGAAGCCGAGCGCAAGGTCGAGTTCGGCGTCAAAGCGCGGGATCTCGACGCGGCCGTCGCGGTCATCGAGCGTGATCTCCAGCCGGTCCGCGGTCTCGCCATCCTCGTCGCTCACGCTGAGCGACAGCAGCCGGTCGGCCAGGCGCGCGGTCACGTCGGCCCCGTCAGCCAGCAGGCGAAACCGGGGCTTCATGCCGACCCCCAAAGACGGACAGTCGGGGCGGTGGCGGCGATTGTCACGGTTTGCGGCAGCAGGATGCCGACGCCGCCGGGCAGGATCGGGCCAAAGGCGGCGAGGCCGGGGTTGAGGTCGAGGATCGCGGCGGCGTGGCGCTCGGCCCCCAACTCGCGCAGGCAGAGCGCGTCGAGCACCTCGCCGTCCTGCGTCCAGACCCGGCGCTGGCCGATCTGCGGCGCGGGGGCACTGGCGCGGCGGGCATCCTCGGCGGCGCCCGCGACATCGAGCACGACCAGGCCGAGGGTATCCGAATGCACCACGCGGTCGGCGCGGGTCAGCCGGATATCCAGCCACAAGACCCCGGCGGGCCAGACCCGGCCGGTGCCGCGCCCGTCGATGCGGATCACCCCGGCCGCGCTGTCGGCCACACTGGCAGCCAGCGGCCAAAGCGCCCCGTCAAAGCCCCGCGCAGCGGCGGCAACGTTGACCCCGTCCAGTGGCGCGATGGTGGCGAGGGTCAGCTCGAACGGCTGGCCGAGATCGCGCTTGAGCCAGATCATGCCGCATCCTCGCCATAGCTGCGCAGCACCACGCGGAACTCGATGCGCCGGGGCGTGCCATCGGCAAAGAGCACCGATTTGGTCTCGGTCACCTCGGTGATGACCCAGCGCTGCCAGACCCAGCCCAACCCGTCGACCAGCATCAAGGGCGTGCCGGTGCGGGCGATGGCGCGCATCGCCTCGACCTGCCGCAGCCCACCGCGATAATGCGGCAGGATGACGCCCGAGAGGGTGATCTCTTCGGCGCCCGGCCCGAGGTATTGCTGCGCCGGATCGCGGCCCAGCCGGTCCTGTTGCTCCCAGCGATACGAGGCCTTGCGCGAGGCCTCCTGATACGAGCCGCCCAGCACCCCGAACCGGAACGCGCCGAGGGCCATCATCACGGTGCTAAGCATGCAGGCCCCCGTCATGCAGGGCATAGCGCGCCTCGGCCAACCGGTCGGCGATCTGGCGACGCACCTCGGTGGCGATGGCCCGGACATCCATGCCGGGGGCGGCATGAACGTGGATGTCGCCGACCTGGACGCTGGTGCCGCTGGATGCGGAGCCGCCGGACATCAGTCGCCGGGTCTCGCCATGCGGGATGATGCGGCCCGCCATGGCCGGGCTGAACAACTCTTCGCCCTGTTCGTTGATCCGGTACCAGCCCAGTGCCCGCACCGGCCCGCCCGTGGCGCGGGCGCCCGTCAGGGGCGTTGCATTCGAACCGTAGCTCAGTGATGCCGCGCGGCTGGCGGCGGCGGCGCGTTCGGCGGGGTCAGCCGAGGTTGCGTCAGGGGCCCCGCCAAAGCCGATCACGCTGCTCAGATCGACATTGCCGATCGCGCCGATGATCGCAGCGGGGATGCCGCGCACCCAGTCGATAAACGCCCCAAACCGCGCCAAAGCCCCGTCCCAAAGCGACTGGATCATTGCCGACCCGGCCTGGTGAATTGCAGCCAGCCCGTTGCGGATGCCGGTGATCAGCCGATCCGTGAACTCATAGCCGGATTGCTCGAAAGCCGCGCTTTGCTCATCTGTCAGCACCTCGCGCTCAAAGAACCCGGACAACCAGCTTCCAAAGCCCGAGATCGTCTCGCGCGCCGTGGTCCAGCCCTCGGAAAACGCCGCAATGACCGGCGCGAATGTCGTCTGCAACCACTCGACCAGCGGGGTGAAGGCAGCAACGATAGGCGCGGCCGCTCCAGCTACCCAATCGAGCGCCGGTTGCAGCTCCTCGCTGATCCGGCGCGCAACGCCCGCAAATACTGAGCTGACCCTGTCCCAGTATTTCCACAGACCGAAGGCGACAGCCGCAACCGCGGCGACCGCCGCAGCAATGGCACCCCAGACCGGCGCGGAAATTGTCGCCAAGGCCCCTCCCAAGGCGATGACCCCGGCCTTGAGGACCAGAAACGCCGAGAACGCAAAAGGCAGCGCCACGCGGCCCAGATAGGCTGCCCAGCGGGTCACGCCGCCGCCGACTGCAAGCACGCTGCCCAGGGCAACGCGCGCTTGGCCGACCGCGCCGAAAGTCAACCAGAACGCTACGCGGGTCGCCAGCAGCGCCGTCTTGAGGCCCAGCAGCCCAGCCACGACCCAGCCGATCTGGGTCACCAGTTCCTGATTGGCCTCGATCCACTGCCCGGTGGCGGTGATCATGGGGATCATCCGCTCAACGATGTCTCTGAGCACCGGCAGGAGTCCGTTTCCGAAGGCGATCTGCGCATCCTGCACCGCGCTTTGCAGTCGGCGGATAGAACCTTGGGCTGTGTCGTTCATTCTCTCGGCGACACGCGCGGCCGTTCCGGCCTCATGAAGCCTCGTAGCATACTCCTGCAACTGTCCACTTGCCGCCGCAGCAGCGATCTCTGCGGCTGCGCCTGCAGCTTCGGTTCCAAAGATCGTGTTCATCAGTTCGGTTCGCATCGAACTGCCCATACCCGACATTGCGCGGTCCATTTCCGCTAGGATGGTCGGTATGTCGCGCAGGTTGCCGCCCTGGTCGGACACCTGAACATTGAGGCGGCGAAGGGCCTGCGCAGCATCGTCAGCGGGCGCGGCGAGGCGCGTGAACATGGCCCTCAACGCCGTCCCTGCACGCTCCCCGGCGATGCCGGTATTGCCCAACAGGCCAGCCATCGCGGCAGTCTGCTCGATGCTGACGCCCAACTGCCGCGCCATTGGCGCGGCATAAGACATCGTCGCGCCTAGGCTTTCGAGTGTCGTGTTCGAGGTGGTAAAGGTGTTGACCAGAACGTCGCCAATTCGGCCCATCTGATCTGCGCCAACCGCAAAACCCGACATGATGTTCGAAGCGATATTTGCCGTGTTGCCAAGATCTGACCCGGCTGCAGCCGCCAGGTTCAGAACGCCCGGCATGGCAGCGACAGTCTGATTGACGTTCAAGCCTGCCATGGCGAGAAATTGCATCCCTTCGGCGGCCTGCATGGCAGAGAAACTCGTGCTTGCGCCCAATTCGCGCGCGACACGGGTCAGCAGCGCCTGCTCCTCGGCCGAGGCGTTCGAGACCGCGCCCACCCGCGCCATCGCCTGCTCGAACTGCATCGCCGGACCCACCGCTGCATAGGCGGCATAGCCGACTGCCGCCACTCCCAGCATCTGGCCACGCAACGCCGCGATGTTGGTGGCGGCTTGCGCCTGCATCGCCCGCCCGGCCACCATCTGCGCTTGGCCGAACCGTTCGACCCGCTCCGCCGCGCCCTGAATGTTGCGCAACGCTGCGCGCGCCGGGCCGGTGGCCTGGTCGATGAAGCGCAAGATCAGGGCGACGTTGAGATCGGACACGGGCGGGGCCTTCAGGCGGGTTTGGGGTGGCGGGCGCGGGCATGCGCCCACCACAGGGCCAGATCCCACGGGTCCATCGCGTCCAGTTCGGACGGCGGCCAGTGGAAGACCAGGGCAATGTCGGCCATCGCCTCGGTCAGGTCATCGGGCAGGCTCAGGTCATCGTCTGGACGGCCGAGGCCTGCTCGGCCGTCATGAAAAAAACGCTCACCCGATTGGCCAGCGCGGCAAAATCGCCGGGGTCCAGCGCGTCGACCTGATCGGGGCTCAGGGCGGGCTCGGTGATCCGGGGCAAGAGCTTGGCGATCGAGCCGACATCCTGCAGCTGGACCAGCGCCAGTTGCAGCCCGCGCAGGGCGGCCACATTGGGCTTGCGCAGCGTGAGGGTGGTGATGGCCGAGCCGTCGGCAGCCTTGAGCGGCTCGCCGAGAGTGATCGTGACGGGGGCTTTGATGGTCATTTCAATCCCCCCTTCACAGGCCCATCGACGCGCGCAGCGTGGCGTTCTGGTCGGTGCCGCCGATCACCCGCTTGCCGCTTTCGAGGTCGATGTCCCACAACACCACGCCGTCCTGCTCCAGCTTGAACTGTCGCATGTCCAGCTTGACCTTGAGCAGGCTCTCGTCGCCCGCCTTGAGCCCGCCGAATTCATGGGTGGAGATCATGCCGGTCAGGGTGACGATGTTCGTCTGATCGGTGCCGTCATCCGAGCGACCGGCAGGCCGGAACACCCAGCGCTTGAGCGTGCCGATGCTCTTGAGGACTTCGGGCGGCCATTCGGCGAAGGTGACCTCGGCCGAGAGACCTTCGAGGCCCATGTCGACGCCGACGGGGCCGTCCATGCCCGCGCCGCGATGGGCGGCGGTCATGATCTTGAGGTCGGGCAGTTTGGCCTCGCGGGCGAGACCGAAATAGCCGAACCCGTCCGCGAAGACGTTGAAGTTGCGAATGATGCGGGGATAGGCCATGGCTCTGGTCTCCTCAGGCGGTGGCGACGGCTGCGACCAGCTCGTCGTAATAGGCGCCGTTGCGATGCGCGCGGAACGTCAGGCGCTCGAGCGGCGCAGGCGGCTCGATGTCAAAATCGAGGAAGAGCTGCCCCGCCTTGAGCGTGACCTCGGTGTTCAGCTCGGGGTCGAGCCAGACACGGCCGCCCAGGATCGCGCCGCGCGTCGCCAGCACGTCCAGATAGGCCTGCACGCTGTCGCGGATATCCAGCAGCAGCTGCTGGCTGAACGGGCGGTCCATCGCCCACAGATGCGCGGCCTCAATGCTCTCATAGACCATGTCGGCGGTGCGCCGGACCGACAGGAACGCCCAGAGCGCATCGGCCGAGGTGCTGCGGTTGCCCCAGAAGCGGAACCCGTCCTGCCGGATGATCGTGGCGACCTTGGCCTCGTTGAGCCGGTTGGCTTCGGTCTCGGGCTCGGCCATCTGGAACCCGATGGGGCGCGCGGTGCCGGTGATGCCCAGCACCGGCTGGTTCGACGGCGACCACCAGAACCCCTTGTCGCGGTCGCGGCGGCTGATCAGCCCGACGACAAACGCCGAGGCAGGCTGGGTCACCACGGCGGCGGCGTCGATGTCAAAGACCCGCACCGCGGGATCGACGATCATCAGCCGGTCCGAGGCATGCAGCCCGGCAAAGGCGATGGCGTCGGCCTCGGTGGTGTTGGGGCCATCGGCCACGACCACGGCGCGCAGCTTGGCGGCGTTGGTCAGCAAGGCGGCGATCACCGGGTTGGCGCCGTCGTCGGGGTCCGAGCCGGTGAACCCCGGCGCGGCGAGGATGCGCGGGGTCTGGCCGGTGACGCTGGCCGAGACCAGCAGCGCATGCACACCCGTGCCCGCCGTCGCGTCGCCGATGACGTTGGCCAGGGTGGAGGCGGCATCGACCCCTTGGGTGACACGCACCACGATCATCACCGCGACGCCCTGGGCATAGGCGGCGAGATAGGTCGATTTGAGCGTGCCGGTCACGCCGAGGTCGGCGGCCATGCGCGGCCCGGTGACCAGCACCGGCGTGTTGAGCGGGAAGATCCCGGCGTCGGCATCCGGCGCGGTGCCGACCACGCCGATGATCGAGGATTTGACCGTCGAGATCGGGCGCAGGCCGTCGTCGATCTGGACGACCTCGACCCCGTGAAGAAAGGCATCAGGCATGGCAAAGTCTCCTTGTCAGCGCAGTTCGGACCAAAGGGCCACGTCCCCTGCGGCGGTGGTGCGGTAGTGATGCGAAGCGGGCACGATAAAGGACGTGCAGTCGTATTCGTTTTGGCTGATCGAGGCGACGTTCACCCAGGTCACGCCATCGGCCGAGACCTGGACGTAATGCCCGCCGCCGCCCGGGTTGTTGAGCTTGACCGCGGCCATGATCGGTTTGCCGGTGGTGTTCTGATAGGAGACACCGCCAGCCCGGCTGCCGATCATGTTCTGCCAGGACTGCCCGACACCCAGTGCGCTGATCCCGGCCAGCCGGTCATCGAGCACCGCCTTGGTGGAGAGCGGAGTCATCGCGACATCGGCGCGGGTGCCCGCCACCGCATCGGCGGGACTTGCGGCATTGACGGTCAGTGTGCGGTCGCTGCCGAGGGCGCCGCCGCCGGTCACCAACCCGCCGCCCGAGACGCTGCGGCTTTGCGGCACGCGACTGTTCGCGTTGTCCTGCACCACCTTGACCGCGTTGGCGGTGGCGGCCTTGTCCGTCGCCGTCGAGCTGACGCTGTCGCTCAGTTGCACGATCCCGGCGACCACGGTGCTGGCGGCCTGCGTGCCCGCGAGGATCAGCACGTCGAGCCGGGTCTTGATCCAGGCGGTGCGCTGCGCGAGATGGCGCAGCGGCCGGTTGAGCGTTCCGTCGCCGGTCACGTCATTGGGTGGCCCGCCGATCCCCGGATCGGTGGTCGCCAGTTGGTACACTGCCGGGAACACATCCCCGCTGTCGTCGATCTCGGCCATCAGGCTTCTCCCAGTGAAAAGGTGCCATCGAGCAGCCAGGAGCCGTCGAGGATCAGCGCCGCCTCCCGAAAATCGAGGCTCTTGAGGTGGCATCGCGCCGGGGCGGCGCGCAAAATGACGGCCCGCGCCCGCGCGCCCTGCGCCAGCGAGACCGGCCGATCGAGGATCACGCGGAACTCGGCCCAGTGATCCGCCGGGGCCAGCGTCCAACTGCCGTCGAGATCCAGCGAGCCATCGAGCACATTGAGACCCCATCGCTCGTAAATCGTCGCGGTGCCGAACCCGGCTGCCGCCAGCGCGCGGCGCACCCCGGCCCGGGTGCCGCGTTCGCGGTGCACGCGGACCGCCTCGGCGACGGTGCGGCGGCGGTCCTCCTCGCTGGCTTCGGCGTCGAAATCCTCGGCGTCGAGCGTCCAGGCGAGGAAGGGCAACAGCGCCACTGGACAGCGCATCGCATCCCAAAGCTCGGCAATCGGCGCGGGCGTGGCCAGCGTCGCGGTGTCGGCAAGCGCGGCCTCGGCCGGGCCATGCCAGGGGGGCAGCAGCGCGCGGGTCATGACGGCGGGCTCGGCGGCATCCACAGGATGACGCTGGTGGAAATGGCGCGGGCGAATTCATCGGCCTCGGGTTCGATGTCGGCGGCGGGCTCGGCCAGCAGCACCTCCTCGACGCCCTCGACATGCAGGGCAGCGATCAGCCCGGTCAGGGTGATGCGCAAACCCAGCTGGCGGCGGCGATCGAGATGGGCGTCGAGTGCAGCCCGCGCCGCTTCGAGCACGACCGAGGTCGCGGCCCCGGCCTCGACCACCAGCGCGGCCTCGACCTCGAAATCGACCGGCGTGGCGGCGATGACCGAGACCGTGTCGGTCAGCACCCGGACATCCTCGGCGGTGACCGCCTGGATGACGGCGGTCAGCAGCGGCGTATCGGGCACGCCGTCATTGTCTTCGGCCAGCACGACGAGGCGCACCGCGCCGGGGTCCGGGCTGTCGACCCGCACATCGCGCACGCGCGGATCGGCGCTGATCGCGTGATAGCGGTAGGCCCCGGCAGGTCCGGCGCTGGAATAGGCCTGCAACGCCAGCCGGGTGCGCTCGCGCAGGCGGGCGTCGGTTTCGGTGGCGGTGCGGGTGACCCCGAACAGGGCCGCCAGCACCTCGAGATCGCCGCCGGTGGCAAAGGGCAGCATGACGGCGCGGGCGGCATCGTTGACGCGGGCGCGGTCGTGCATCTTGGACCAGGCGATGACCTGCAAGACCTTGGTGGCGGGTTCGCTTTCCAGCGCCAGCGCTGCGGCCAATTCGGGGGCGGCGGCAATGACCTGGGCGCGCAGGGCCTCGAAGATCGCCTCGAAGTCGAGGGGCTCGATCACCTCGGGCGCGGGCAGCAGCGACAGATCGACCGGGGCAAAGCGCGTCACGGCGTCACCTCGATCCGACCGGCGGCGCCATCGGTGCGATCAAAGCTCAGGGCAAAGCCGAGGCCACCCTCGGCGCGGGCCTCGGTGATCTGCACCCGGCGCAGGGTGATGCGCGGCTCCCAGGTGTCCAGCGCCTCGGCGACGGCGGCGAACAGATCCACCATCGTCTCGCCGTTGATCGGCGCGTCGATCAGCGCGGGCAGGTCCGAGCCATAGTTGCGGCGCATCACGCGGCTGCCGCGCGGGGTGAACAGGATGTCGGCGATCGACTGCGCGAGATGCGCGTCATCGGCGAGCGGGGCGGCGGTGGCGCGGTCGAGGCCGATCATGGCGCGACCTTGCGGCGACGGCGCGGGGCCGGTTTGGCCGGCTGCGGCGCCGGTTCGGGCGGCAGCGGATCGACAGGCTCGAAACGCGCCTCGGTCGGGGACAGCATCACGGTCTCGCCGCGCGTCACGCGGTGACCGGCGACCCAGCCATCGGCGCGGGCGACGTAGGGCAGGCGCGGGTTCATTGGGGGGCTCCGGTCAGCGAGGGGCCAGCCGTCACGCCGTCATGGACATGGGTCACCAGGCTGATCCCCGAGGCGGTGACATCGCCGGTGACGGTGATATTGCCTTCGACGGTCAGGTTGCCGACGATGCTCAGGGTGCCGCCGCCCAGATCGATGGTCGGCGTCGTGGCATCGGGGGCAACAGCGCCGCCCGATTGCGGCACCGAGCCCTGGACAAAGGCGCGGGCCATGTCGCCGCCGGGGGCAAAGACCACGACCTGCTCGCCGGGGCTGGGCATCCAGTGCATCCGGATCGCGCCCGAGGCCAGTTGCGCCACCGGGATCGCATGGGTCGCGAGATCGCCGATCTGCACGCGCACGCGCATCGTCGCGGTGTCGATCGACACGATGCGACCGAGTTGCACGGTGTTGGTGAGGCGGCGGTCGAGATCGGCAGGGGCAAAGCTCACAGCGGCTCTCCTCCGACATAAAGCTCGATCGGCAGCGCCGCGCCGTCCGGCAGGGCGTCGAACACCAGCGGCTGGCGCCAGGTGACGGCGCTCAGATGCAGGGCCATGTCGCGCGCCCCGCGCCCGACGATCACCCGCAGCTCGGGGCGCTCGGCCGGGCCAAGACCGGGCTCGGACCAGTGATTGTCGGGGATCGCGGCCAGCAGGGTCTGCGCAATCGCCAGGGCGGCAGCGTCGCGCGGCAGACCCAGCGCATCCTTGGTGACGATATAGACGGCAAGGTTGGCCACCCAGCGCCGACGCGGCCCGGCCTCGGCCCCCAGCGGCGACAGGCTGAGCAGGCTGACCCGCACCGCCGGGGCGGCGATGCCCTCGCGCTTGAGGTCGGACAGATCGAACCCGCCCGCCATCCCGGCACATTCACGCAGGGCGGGCAACAGTGCATGCAGGCGGTCGGCGATCAGGCCCGGCAGCGCGGCCAAGAGATCAGGGCGCGGGCTCATTGCACCAGCTCCTCGACGCGGTCGATCACCAGCGCCTCGACGGCCTCGCGGTCAGCGTCGCTCAGCCCCAGATAGGGCCGGGCCGGGATCGTCACCTTGCGTCCCCGCCCGGCCTTGCCGCCGAATTGGTGGATCGCGGCATAGACCGCGTTGGCCCCCACCTTGACGGTGTCGCCTTCGGTGTAGTTCTGCACGCCCAGTGTTGTTTGGCCGCTCAGCGCCCCTGACGCAAAGAGCAGCGAGTGATTTGCTTTGCGCGTTGCTGCATAGTCTGCGGACCAAGCGGGCCAGGCCGTGCCGTCTGGGCCTGCCTTCCCACTAACGATCCGTTCAATCGTAGTCTGCTGAAGCAACTCGCCAGCATTGAAGGCCAAGTCCTCAAGATCGGCCGAGGCCAGACGGCCCAGCCGGGTCTCGACGGCGGCAATGCCTTGCAGCGTCAGTTCGATCTGCGCGCCCGACATTTACAGATCCCTCAGGGTCTGGCGGGTGAACAACCGCTCTGGACCGCCGACGACGATGGGGCGCGGGCTGGTATCGACCGGGGTTTCGGGGGCCTCGGCATCCGGATCAGCCGGGAACACCAGCGCCGCCTTGCCTTCGGCCACGCGCTTGAGCCCGGCCAGCGCATCCTCGTACCGGCGACGGTGCTCGTCGGACAGGACATCCGCTGACAGCGCGAGGCGATAGACCGCGATGTCCACCGCCCACGAGATCAGCATCATCGGCACGCTCGCCAGCGGCAACGGATAACGCGCGGCCAGGTGGGTGTCGATCTCGGCCGAGGCATGGTCGAGCGCCCGCGCCACCGCCGCCGCATCGGGCAGTCCATCGCCGTCGCGGTCGGCCACGACCAGCGCGTCGTCGCCGTAGAGCGTCACGATGTCAGCTTGCGTCGCGTAGGCCATTAACGGGGCTTTCAATGGGGGTTCAAAGGGGCGCGGCGGGGCTGCCATCCCGCCGCGCCGAAGTGCCTGAGGGGGGATCAGGCGGCGGGTTTGACCTCGGCCCAGACCTCGGCGACCAAGGCCGCGGTGGCGCCCTTGGTGCCCTTGGGCAGCACCTTGCGCACCGCCTCGACCTTGGGCGTTCCGTCCTCGGTGAAGTCACCCGGTTCGAGGCCGCCAAAGCTGGCCTTGATCAGGTCGCGCAGATCGGCGGCGGTGGCAGCCTCGGCCTCGACACCGGTGGCCGGGGAAATATGCAGTGCGGGTTCGGCCGCCAGGCGCGCCAGCACGTCCGCTGGCAGGGTGTCGGCATCGACCACCCGGCCTTCGTGCGGCCAGAACATGCCCGCGCGGTGGAACCCGGCGGCTGCAACTGCGGCGATTTTCAGAAGTGCGGTCATGGGAACGTCTCCTCGTCGGTTTGTCATGGGGGGCGGCGTACCGCCCCCGCAAAGAAACCGGCGTCAAGGCTCAGGCGATCACGCGGCCCAGGGGTTCACGACCACCTTGGCCGTGTTGAAGTTCGGGTTCGAGCCACCCCCGGCGAGGAACTGCGTCTCGACGATCGCCTTTGCGGCGGCTTCGAGGCTCGGCGGCACCAGCAGGATGTTGGGCACGATGCCCAGAGGCCGCCCGCCGTCGCCCTTCAACTGGCGCATCGCGGTGCGCCCGGCCTCGAAATTGGCGGCGGTCAGCGCGGCCTTCGAGGCCCGGGCCATTTGCCAGAACCCGTACCCGGCGGCGCAGCGATAGCGGATGCCCCACTGATAGAGGTCCTTGGTGAAGACGGTATCCGACGTCGAAGGGTCGAACTTCATCTCCATCTCGGGCTTGGTGCGCTCTTGGAAGATGAAGGGCCGCAGCGCCTTGGTGGTGTCGAGCAGATACCAGGCGGGGTCGGTGCCCGCGACCATGTTGGCCACGGTCGTGGTGGCCCCGGTGCCATCGGGATTGGCGCGCACCGGGTGATCGGTGTCGAAGAAATACTGGCCGTCGTAGCAGGCGGCAGCAAAGCCCCCCTCGATCAGGGCCGAGATCAGCACATCGGGATGCTGCGCGGCTTCCTGCCCCATGCTGGCCGCGATGGGCGAATAGTGGCCGAACTGGTCGTCCTCGATCTGCGTGCGCTGGATGCCCAGCGTCGCCTCGAAGAGCTTGTTGGTGATCGTATAGCCGGACTCCTTGATGTCCTTGACCACACGGTCCCCGACCCATTCGCGCAGCCGAGGGAAGTCGCCCAGCCAGCCATAAGTGTTCGACACGGTGGTCGAGGGCACGGTGGTGGCGATCTGGGTATAGAAGGCGGTTTCGCGCATCGCGCGATGCGCATCCTGAAAGTTGGTGCGCAGGCCGGTGTTGAGGGCCTGCAGCAAGGCGGCGGTGATCAAGGCCATTCGGGTTTACTCCTGTTCGGCGGCTTTGGCGGCCGCGAATGCATCGGGCGTCATGCCCAGGTGACGGCAGACCGCCAGTTCCTCGTCGCTCAGACCGGCCTTTCCCGTCGCGGGCTGCGCCTTGGGCGCGGTGCCCCCGGCGATCACCGGACTCGCGGCGATCATCGCGCGGAACCGGTCCAGCCCGCCCTCGGCCCGACACGAGGCCAGGTGATAGTCGCGGCTGGCCGGGGCGATCTTGCCCGCGGCGGTCGCACCATCGATGGCGGCGGTGATCTCGGCCTCACGCGCGGCGGCGGCGGCGGTTTCGAGCGCGGTGAGCCGGTTGGTCGCCAACTCGTAATCGGCGCGCGGCACGAACAGCGCCGGGTCCGGGGTGGTCGCGCGGTTGAGCGCGGTCTGCTCGGCCGTGCGCAGGGCGGTGATCGCCGTCACCGCCTGGGCGGCAGTGGCGTCGGGCGCAAGGCCCAGGGCAGTCAAGACAGCGGGGTCCATCGGGGTCTCCGTGTGGTTCAGGGCGGGAAGGCGGAAATTGGGGCGGTTGGTCAGACCGACCGAGGTCAGCCGCAGCACGCGGCCATCCTTGGGGTCGAACAGGAAGGCGGGGCTGAGGAACCGATAGGACCGGCTGGCCAGTGCCTTGACCCCGTCCTCGGTCCAGTCGACCCGGGCCCAGAGCGCGCCGTCCCGGGCCTCGACCTCGGTCAGCCAGCCGACAGCCGGTGCGGGCTGTCCCGGCACCGGGGTCTCGGTCGCGTGCTCGATGTCAAAGGGCACGCCGCCCGGTTCGGCCAGCGTCTCGCGAAACGCCAGCGCCACGGCTTCGGCGTCCAGCGTCCAGGCGCGACCGTCGCGTCCGGCGATGCGCGGGCCGGGCGGGGTCAGTTGAACCCACTCGGGTGCGGGGTTGGCGGCCTCGAAATTGAGGGCCAGCGGCAGGGCGGCGAGAATGGCGCGGGCGTTTGTCATGCCCGAACAATCGCCCGCGGGCGCTGGTCAAAATAGGCACAACGGCTTGCGGCCCACGGGCGGGCCGCTGGGCGGCTTGGTGCCCGGCGTGGCCATCGCCCCGGACCAAGCCGCCGATGGTATTAAAAGGGTATTTAACGCGGCGCTGCGGGCCTATTGCGCCCCGGCCCCGCCGCCCGCCCCGTCACCGCGGGCAAATATCCGCCGCAAGGCCAGCAGAAACGGCAGATCGTCGCGCCAATCGGGGTGACGTCGGGCGCGGTCGGCCATCCAGCCCTCGGCAAGATCGCGCTCGGCGACCCGGCGCACCGGTGCCGTAGCTGCGGCCAGTCGATCCTCGAGCAGATCGATCGCCGCCTGCACCCGCTGGGCACCGGGATTGCGCTCCCAGCCGGGATCGATGCCGACCGGCACGCGGCGGGTCTCGCCGGTGCGGCTGTTGACATAATCGGCGGTGCGGACCTCGGGGCTGGCGTCGATGCCGCGGGCCTCGGCCTGCGCGCGGGTCAGTTGCTGCACCCAGCATTTGCAGCCCCAGCCGTTGGGCGGATACCAGCTCGACCAGAACGGATCGTCAACCGGCAGCACCAACCCGGCCTTGGCCTCGTGATGGGGCCGGTGGTTTTCCGAGGGGCCGAGGCGGTATTCCAGAAAAGGCAGCGCGCGGCGGCTGCGCTGGATGCGCTCCCACTGCCCGGCGGCGCGGGCCGAGCGCAGGTTGGCGTCGTAGATCACCCGCAACCGACGCGGCGAGCCCAGCTGCGCGGATATGCTGGCGCCGGTGCCGGGATCAGTGACCTGCTGGCGGCCCCACCAGCCGCGCGCCTGCAGCCGAGGGCGCAGGCGGCGCTGGAACTCGTCGAAGGGCAGGCCCTCGTCGATCGCCGATTGCAGCTCCTCGCGGATGTCGCGCAGCACATCGATCTGCGTGGCGCGGGCCACGGTAAAGGCGACGGCGTGTTCCTCAGGCTCGACATCCTCCCAACTGAACGCGGGCAGCCAGTCCTTGGCGGCGAGGTATCGGCTGGCCTCGGGCGGCGGGCCGGGGTTGAAGGAATAGGCCGGGCGGTCCTCAGACATCGCGCACGTCCCCATAGACACGGGCCTTGAACATCCCCTTCACCAGAAGGTCGATCAGCTTGGCGCTGTCGATCCCCGGCAGAGCCTCGAGCCGGGCCAGCGCGTCCTCATAGCTGGCGGCGGCGTCGATCGCGGCGATCACCGGGTCCAGCAACTCCTCCGCCACCGGCTGCCATTCGGCCAGCATCTCGCCCGCAATCTCGGCCAGCGGGTCATCGGCGGGCAAGAGCGGATCGGCGCGCAGATCGGCATCGGCCAGGCGGTTGGTTGCCAGCGGGGGTTTGGCCGGTGGCGCTTCGGGCGGCGCGGCTGCAGGCCCGCCGATCACTTCGTCGTCCTCCTCGGGGTCCGTGAAGCCGCCGATCTGGCGCAACTCGCTGGCGCGCAACCGCACCCCGGCACCGGCCATCGCCACGGCGGCGCTGATCCGGCCCTCGGTATCCTCGGGTTCGGCCACGGGGATCAGGATGCGCGGATAGTCCGCCTGCACGCCGAAGTTCAGATCCACATAGGCCCGCACGATGTCGCGGTTGATCGTGCCCCGGACCTGCCGTGCATCTGCAGCGGCGATGTCATGGCGCACGCCGTCATGCACCTTGGCCTGCGCCATCGACGCCCCGTCATCCGAGGTCATCGTCTGGCCCAGCACCGCCTTCGAGGTCTGCTCGTCGAGGAACCGCGCCAGCGTTTCGAACAGCTTGTCGCCCGTTGCACTGGCCGAGCCGCTTTCGAACTCGATCTCCATCGACTTGGGCAATACCGCCGCAGCGTCGGTGCCGATATTGGCCACTGCCTGGAACAGCTTCTCGACGTCCTCGCGCGTCGCCTCGGGGCCATAGCGGCCCAGTCGCAACGGCAGGCCATAGGTCTCGGCAAAGCTGACCCAATCCTTCAGCGCAAAGGCCTTGCACATCCAGCCAAAGGCCACCAGCCGCGCCAAGCCGCCGCGCAGGGGCAGGCCGGATTTCAGCTTGGGGACATGGAACGCGAACTTGAAGGGTGCCAGCGGCTCGCCTTGGGCAGGCGCCTCTTCGGTTAGAAGATGCGGAATGCGCAGGGTCTCGCGGTCGAACCGGATGAAGCGCGGATCGACCTGCTCGAAACTGTCCGGCCACCACTCGCGCGCCGATCGACCCCAGTTGATCTCGACCGCGGACCAGCCCTTGCCCAGCCCATCGAGCAGATCTTCGACCAGGTCGGCAAACCCCTCGTGTTCGGCAATGGCCTCGCGCACCGCATCGGCGATCCGTTGCGATTGTTCGTCCTCGCCCGCTGCCACGACCACCGGCTCGATCCCCGAGACCGCGCGTTTGCGGGTGCCCAGCACCGAGGCATAATGCGGGTCGCGCTCCTCCATCTCCTCGGCCAGCGTGACATACTCGACATGGTCGCCCTGGTCGCAGGCGCGCAGGATTGCGGCCAGCTTCAGCGGCGTCAAACCGCCCGCGGCACTTCCCGCCCAGACTTGCCGAACGCCGGTCAGGCCGGGCCGCGCGCTGCCGGTCACGCTCAGGGATTGCGTCCTGACGGGTCGTCCATAGGCATCGAGCAATGGCATCAGATCACTCCTGGCAGGGCGCGCATCCCGCGCGTGGCGCGCAGCGGGCGGTCATCATCGGCGCCGGATGCGCGCGGCACCGGGCGATAGGCATAGGGCTGGTAGGTCGTGCGGGCAGCGCCTGCCGCCAGCGCGGCAGCCCAGAAGCGGTCGGCGTGGCCGTCGCTGTCGCCGTCAGCGATCAGCCGACGCTGGCCGGTCAAACCGACTTGGCTCTTGATCGCGTGCAGATCGGCGCGCAGCGTCACGTCCCCCGCGGGGATGCGGGCCGTGCGGTCTTCAAACCTCTCCTTCAGCGCCGTCGCGAGGTCGAGCTTGGCGGCGGTGTTGAACAGCACCCCTTCGACCCTGCTCTCGCCGTGGCGGCGCTTGGCATCCTCGACCGGCTTCTCGCCCATGCCGGTCTGGTCCATCGCCGCCCGCACCACGCGGTAGCGTGTCATCACCTCGTCAAGCAGGCGATCTTGCTCGGCAAAGGTGATGCGGCGCCGGGCGATCAACTCGCGCGTCCAGAGCACATCGCCCACCAGCTCAAAAACCCAGATGACAAACAGGTCACGCCGCGCGGCGATATCGACGCCGACAAAGCACGGCCCGCCCTGGTAAAGCCCCGGCAGACCCGCCGCCGGGTGTTCGACCGGGGTGATAAGGTCATAGGGCAGCCAGGCACTGGCCTCATCGAGCCATTGCAACTCGTATTCCTGCGCCCAGGCGTCGGCATCGGCCATGCCCTTGCGCAGCATGTCGATGTCGCGCTCGAGGCCCTGCCGCACGGCCTCGTGGATGTCGATCACATGGCGTGACCACACGCTGTCCTCGGCCGTCATCAGCTCGTAGAACTTGTTGCCCTTGCCGTTCGGCGTGCTGATCACCCTCAGCTTCAGGCCGGTGCGACTGATCACCGGGAACAGCGCCGACCAGATGTCGCGGCTTTTGGCGTGGAAGGCGAACTCGTCGAGGATCACGTTGGCGCTGAAACCCCGCGCGGTGTCGGGGTTCGCGGGCAGCGCCGTGATCCGGCTGCCGTTCGGGAACGCGACCTCGAGCATCTTGTAGACCGCGTCGGGGCCTTTTTCTTGCGGGGCGCGGAACTCGCCTTCTTCGAACCGGGGTTCGCCGCCTTTGACCAGGGTGTTGTAGACCTCGTAAAACGCCTTGGTGAAGGGCTTGATGACTTCGGTCATCATCTCGGCCGCCTGGCGTTCGCCGCGCGACAGGATCACCCAGCGGGCGCGCCGATCCTCGGCCCAGGCGCGGAAGCAATCGTCGGCGCATTCGCCCCCGGTGCTGAATGTCTTGCCGGTCTGACGCGCGAACATGCCGATCTTGAACCGGCTGTCGTCGGCGATCCAGGCACGCTGGTAGGGCAAGAAGTTGATGACCGGGCGGGCCGGGTTGACGGCACTCATGGCGTCTCCGTCCGGTCCCACAGCGCCGCCGGGTCCTGGTCCAGCAGGCGGGCAAAGGCGTCGAAGGCCTCGCGGCCGGTGGTCATGTTGAAGACCAGCCCGTCCTCGGCGGCGAAGCGCAGGTAGAACAGGACCGCGGCGATGTCGTCGGCGTTGCTGGGCTTGCGGGGGGATTTCGGGCTATCGAGTGGCATGGACGATCTCCTTTCGCAGGTCACGGATCGTGTTGGCCGCGCGGCTGAGGGAATGAACTGTATCCACGCTTCCCAGGGCATCGACATCGTAAATCCGGGCCAGCAACTCGGATACGGTGGGGCCATCCGGCGGCGGGCCGCCCAGATATCCGCGGATCACCCGCGCGGCGTCGCGGCACGCAGCGGCCACCTTCTTGTCTCGCCCCCACCAGAAATTCGCCCGCGCGGCCATGTCGTTCGCCACCTGCGCCGGGGATGCCATCAGTCGACCTCGCGGAAGGTCAGCAGGTAGGGCGTGCCGCGCCAGAAGGCGATCCGGCCCTCGCGGCCCAGATGCCGCACGATCCGGTGGCGGCCGAACACCCAGGCGGCGGCGAGCGTCCACCAGCGCGCGGCCTTGAAATGCGCATTGCTGACGAAGATCAGCATGGCCGTGCCCTCGGCGTTCATGCCGGGGCCCCGGGGGTCAGATCAAGGCAGGCAGCGCGGTAGGTGATTGCCCGGCCGGTCTGGGCGGTCAGCCGCGCGGCAAGCTCGGTCAGGCGCGGCCTTTCGTCCGCCAGTGCCACCTCGCAGATCTCCACCGTCGCAAAGTGGGCACGGCTGCGCATCGGCGAGGCGACGGGCTCGGCCCCCGCCAGAAACAGCACGACGATAGCGATCATTCCTCGTCCCCCGGCAGAGTGATGCGGGCCGGGCGGAACACTGACCGGTTCACCGCCATGAAGCCCTGCTCGATCTGGGTGCGGCCTGTGGCCAGCCAGCGCTTGTCGATGTCGCTGCGCTCAGCCAGATCATCGAGCGCGCGCAGCAGCTTTTCCTCGGTGCGCTTCATTGCGGTTACGAAGGCAATCGCTTCGTCCGACTGCGGCAGATAGCCCGGCACGGGCAGGCCCTTATGCTGTGTCATGCAAACCCCATGATCTTGCGGGCCTTGGCGGCGGCCTCGGCGTCGATGTCGCCCGAGGCCACCGCGGCCTCGAGCTTGGTCGATTGGTCCTTGCGCTCTTTGTCGCGCATGGCCTGCACGATGCCTGAGCTGGACATCACGTCCTTCATCATCCGGGCCAGCAGGTGCAGGTCCTGCGGGCTGATTTCCTCGCCGGTCTTACTGACCTGCGATTGCATCACCTTGAAGGCCAGCGTGGTCAGCATCTGGAACAGCACGTTCTGGCGCTGCGCCTGATCGTCGAGGCCCATCTCGCCCAGCCATTCCTGCGCCCAGGTGCTGGCTTGTTCCTGCAGCCGCACGAACTCGCGGTATTCGGCGCCGAACTCGTGCAGCGCGGATTTCTGGACGCGCAGATCCAGCCCGGCCTCGGCCAGCCGCCAATTCAACGCCTCGGCCAGCGCCTCGTAATCGGCAAAGCCGCGGGCGCGCAGTTCCTCCTGCAGCCAGCCGCGCAATTCCTGCGGCAACAGATCGACCTTGCGGGGCGGCGGCACCGGTCAGACCCTCGGCCGGGGGCGCTGCACCTCGGGATGCGTGGCCATGCCCTGTGCCAGTTCGACGCCGCGCTGGGTCGCGGTCACGATGATGAAATCCCCCCGGTCCTCGGTGATGGCAAAGCCTTGCTCGCGCAGCCAGACGATCTCGGTCACCACCTGGTCGCGCGTCGAGGTGATGCCCACGCCCGCCAGCACGTCCTGAAGGATCGAGGCGTTCGAGGTGTATTCGCTGCAGCCCGCCAGGTGGCGCAGAATGGCCAGACGGCGGTGCTTGCGCAGGGTGTCGGAATACTCGCTCATCGCTTGCCCCCCTGGAGCAGGTGGTCCTCGTGGCGGGTCACGATGTCCTCGAGCCGCCCCATGATGGCGCGCGTCTCGCGCATCTCGCCGCGCAGCTCGGTCAGCGCCAGTTGCAGCCCGTGCAGATCGTCCTTGGCGGGCAAGGCGCGCAGCGCCTGCTCGACGCCGCTGAGCCGCGTGTCATGGCGGGCCAGCCGCGCGTCGTGATCGTCAAGGCGGGTCTTGTTGGCGCGCGATCCCGAGGCCAGAAGGCCCCAGAGCGACAGGCCGAAGTTCAGCATCAGCGACAGCGCGCCGACCCAGGCGATCAGCGGGGACAGGGTCAGGGCGTCCGTCACTGGCCGCCCCCCTGACGCGTGATGCGGACCCAGTCCTTGACCGTGTGCCCGCCCATGTAGAGTGCGGCGTAGATCCCGGTGACCGAGAGCAGCACGCCGGGGTCGATCGGCGGCAGGGCGATGCGCCAGATCGCGTTGGCGACATGGAGCAACACGACCGTCCAAAGCCACAGACCCGCCAGCAGCCACATGAAGGCCGGGCGCCAGGCCCAGCCCCACCAGGGGCCTTTCTGTTCGGCCTGCAGCAGGGCGAACTGCCCCTCCAGCGCCGCGGCATGCAGGGCGATCATCTCGGGTGCGGCCGCTTCGACCTCGCGCAGCGCGTTGATCGCGCGCGGGGCGTCGGCCTCGGCAAGGGCATCGACCTCGGCCGTGCCGACCCCGAGACGGCGGGCGACAGCGCCGACCACGTCATTGGCCAGTTGCGCGTTGCTGGCGCCAAAGCGGCGGGTGAGGATGCCGCTGATCAGCGGCACGCCGATCTGGATGGCAAGGGCAGTCAGGGCGCTGCTCATTTGAGGCTCCGAAGCAAGGCCGCGATGCGCGGCAAGGCGGGGTGAAGTTTGGCCGCGACCACGTCGCGGTAGCGCCAGGCCAGCCAGACCAGCACCATCAGGCCAAGGCCAAGCACCGCCGCATCGGCCCAGCCGATCAGCGCCACCTCGGGCAAGGGATCGGCCAGCGTGGCGGCGCCGCCAGTGGCGGTGACAGCCCCGGCGACGGTGGCACCCGCGCGGGCGTCGAGGCGGCGTTGCAGCGTGCTCAGCGTGGCGCGGCCGAGGATGCCGTCGACGGTCAAGTCATGGCGCTCCTGAAAGGCCCGCACCGCCGCAACCGCGACGCCGCGCGCATCCTCGCCGGGAGCAAAGCCCAAGGCGGCAAAGCCCTCGCGGGCGGCGGCGATCTCGGCGCGCGACAGCTCGACCGGCACCCGGGCCAGACCGCGCGGGGTCTGCACCGGCACTGGCACGCCGTAGTCGCCGTATTCGATCAGCCTGGCCTCGGCCTCGCGCCGCCGGGTCAGACCTGGCAGCACGCGCCCGCCACCCCGGTTCCAGCGCATCAGCTGCTCGCGCATCTTGGCCATGTTGCCGCTGGCCCAGGCGGGCACCCAGCTCGCGCGGTGGATCGCGCCGGTGTTGAAGTCGAAACTGACCCCGCCGTCAAAGGCTGGCTGCGCGGCCCCCGGCATGGCGCGGCCGGTGCGGCGCTCGTATTTGTCGAGGGCCAGCGCCAGCAACCGGTCGGCCTCGACCTCGGTGATCACCATGCCGGGGCCGGGATCGACGACACCCGAGGCGGCGGTCAGCCCCGCACCGACGGTCCAGACGCCCACCGGGTCACGATAGGCGCGTAAAACCACGCTTTCATGGCGCTTGAGAAACCCGATCCCGCGCTCGCTCGTCCGCATCGTTTGCCCCCGAATTGATGGGGTCAGGATGACGTGACGGGCCGCGCGACAATACGCACAACGCCTTGTGGGGGGTCAGAGCAACCGGGGCTGGCGGGGATCGGCGGGGGCGAGGCGGGGCGCGTCCCCTTTGAGCCAGGTGCGCACCGAAACATCACTGGCATGCAGTCTGCGCGCGATCTCAGGGGTGCGCAAGCCCTGCACGGCCATCACCCGCGCCAGCCAGGGCTTGGCGGTCGGCACGCGGCGGGGCAGTCGATCAGCAGCGGCTCCAAGCGCCCGCGCGGCCTCGAGCCCCAGCAGGTTGACCAGCGGCGCGCCCGGGCGGGCATTGCGCGGGATGTAAAGCTCACCGCCGCCATAGGTCAGGAAAAACAGCATCGCACCCTCGACACCGAGGATGCGCACATAGGGTTCCAGATGGGCGGGCGGTCGCGGCAGGTTGCTCATGCGGCACCCCCTTGGGGATGCCGCAGGCGCTCAATGCGGGCGCGGGACGAAATTCTGGATGGCCTCGACGGCGGGTTGCAGCCGGTCGTGGATAAGGCCGACCAACGCCGCCACATCATGCGGGCTGACACTTTCCGACAGCGGCTGCTGGGACAACATGATCCGCAATCCGCCCAAAGCGGCTTCGGCATGGGCGATGCTGTCGCGGGGATCTTCGCAGGCCATGTCAGTTGTCCCCGAACAGGTCGGGCTGCATCGCGGGCATGCCCTTGGGCAGCCGGTCGATCAGGCCCAGCGCCAGACACTCGCGGATCGCCATTGCCAACTGCGGGCCGGAATAGTTGCCCATCCGCTTGATGCCGTCGAAGCTGTGGCCCGCCGTCATTCCGGCCACCACCTGCTGACGGATGCGCTTGCGGCTGGTTTCTTCGTGCCGCAGCTTCACCAGCAGATAGCGCACCTCGGACAGCGTCGCCTGCTCGATGGCGGCAAAGGCGCGATGCACGATCACCGAGACCAGCGCCGCTGTCGGGGTCTTCAG
>CALESR010000193.1 GCA_937907485.1 uncultured Paracoccaceae bacterium
GGCGCGGCGGTCAGGGTTAAAGCCCGGCAGCCTGCCGCGCCAGCGCCGTGATGCCGTCCCAGTCGCCCGCCGCCATCATCGCCGCCGGGGCGACCCACGAGCCCCCCACGCAGACCACATTCGGCAGCGCCAGATACTCGGGCGCATTGGCCGGGCTGACGCCGCCCGTCGGGCAGAAGGTCACCTGCGGCAAGGGGCCGTGCAGCGCCTTCAGCATCGCCGGGCCACCCGCCGGACCCGCCGGAAAGAACTTCATCGCCGTATAGCCCTGTTCCAGCAGGCCCATCACCTCGGACGCCGTGGCCGCGCCCGGCAGCAGCGGCAGCGATTTCGCCACGCAGGCCGAGATCAGCGCCGGAGTCGTGCCGGGCGAGACGGCAAAGGTCGCGCCCGCGTTCTTCGCCCGCATCACGTCATGCGGTCCCAGCACCGTGCCCGCCCCGACCCGCGCGCCCGGAACCTGCGCCATCGCCTCGATCGCCGCCAACGCCACCGGCGTGCGCAGCGTCACCTCCAGCACCGGCAGCCCACCCGCCACCAGCGCCCGCGCCAGCGGCACCGCGTGGTGCAGGTCCTCGATCACCAGCACCGGAATCACCGGCGCCATGTGGCACAGCGCGAAGGTGGCATGGCTTTGCAGGGCAGGGGTCATCGGCACCTCCGGGGTTTCCCTGCGATTAGGCGTTTTGCGCGGCAAAGGCAAATGTTTCCGCTAACGGGTGGGGCCGGGGGACGGGAAAATCCGGCGAACAACGGCCAGTAAATGTCTGACATCAAATGTCAGACCCCGCAGGCAACCGCCAGATCCGGTGGTCAAGACCGTGCCCCGCAGGGCCATCTGCCGGGCAGGCCGCGCCGTTCATGCACATTTCTATCCACAGGCCGCTAAATGTCAGGCAATTGATCCCCCGCCTCGGCAGGCCACCGCCCCGCCGCCACCCCGCGCGGAACACATGAAGAACGCGGCGCAAGCCAACCGAAACCCATGACAATTTCCTCAGACCCCGCCACGCCGTCGCTCGCCCCCCGCCCGACGGCCCGCACCCCCCGCGCGCTGCGGTTTTCCACCCTTGGGTTATGCACAGCGCCGCGCCATTGCCTTTTCTCTGCGCTCCCCGCTACTCTCGCGACCACTTCGCGGGCGAATCCAGCAGAGGGGGCGGCGGTGCATCGGCTTTGGGTTCTGGTTGCCATGCAGGCCACCGTTGCAGCGGCCTCTCTCGTGGTCGAGATCGTCGCCGGGCGCATGCTGGCGCCCTATGTGGGCATGTCGCTCTATACCTGGACCTCGGTCATCGCGGTGGTGCTGGCGGGGTTCTCGGTCGGGCACTGGCTGGGCGGGCGGCTGGCCGAAGGGCCGCCGCAGGCCGCGCTGCGGGCCAATGGCTGGGCGCTGCTCGCCGCCTCGGTGACGACGGCGGGCGCGGTGCTGGTGCTGCGCGCCACTGCCGGGCCGGTCATCACCGCACTGGGGGACCCGGTCGCCTCGATCATCGCGCTGACGCTGGTGGTGTTCTTCCTGCCCTCGTTCTTTGCCGGCATTCCGGCGCCGATCCTGTCGATGATCGCCGTGCACCGCCACCCGGACCGCGCCGGGCGCGCGCTGGGGGCGATGTTCGCCGCCGGCGCCTGGGGGGCGATTCTGGGCACGCTGGGGGCGGGGTTTGTCTTCATCTCCTGGCTCGGCTCGACCGGCACGCTGGCGGTGGTCGCCGTGGTCTATGCCGCGCTGGGGCTGGCCTCGCTGGCCTCGGGCGGGCGGCTGAAAACGGGCGCGGCGGCGCTGGTGCTGCCGCTGGGCGTCACCCTTGGCGCGCTCTCACTGCCCGATCCCTGCACGGTGGAGAGCCGCTATTTCTGCATCCGGGTGATCGACCCCGGCGATGGCACCCGGCTGATGGTGCTGGACCATCTGGTGCATGGCGTGGCCGACCGCGACGACCCCACCCTGATGCTGACCCCGCATGGCGCGATGCTGGATACGCTGCCCCGCCTGCGCATGCAGGGCCGCGACCACTGGAGCGCCTTTCTGATCGGTGGCGGCACCTATTCCGTGCCGCGCGCCTGGGCGGCGCGGGGCCAGCCGGTGGCGGTGACGGTGGCCGAACTCGACCCCGAGGTCACCCGCATCGCGCGCGAGCATTTCTGGTATGACCCCGGCGCCGACCGCATCCTGCACGCCGACGCCCGCCGCACGCTGGCCGAGGACGCCCAGACCTATGACGTCATCGTCGGCGACGCCTTTTCCGACATCGCCGTGCCGCAGCATCTGGTCACGCGGGAATTCCTGACCCTTGTCGCCGCCCGGCTGACGCCGGAGGGCGTCTATGTGATGAATGTCATCGACCACATGGACAATCTGCGCGTGCTGGCCTCGCTGGTGGTCACCGCGCGGCAGGTCTGGCCCAGTGTCGAGGTCTGGACCGAGGCCGCGCATGACCCGGCCGAAAACCGCCGGGTCTTTGTGCTGGTGGCGGGGCAGGCCCCCTCGGCCCGCAGCCAGGTCGAAGGCGGCGCGATCCGCATCGCCGCCGCCTCGGTTGACGCCCTCGTGCAGGGCCGCGCCCCGGTGATCCTGACCGACGATTTCGCCCCCATCGACCGGCTGCTGGCCGATCCGGGCGAGGGCTGACCGCCCTCAGTCCAGATCGGCCGCCGAGTGCCGCTCGCGCACGCCGTCCGGCGGGTTGCGGTTGACCCGCTTGCCGCGCGCCACCGCCGGGCGGGCGGCCAGCCGGGCGGCCCAGTCCATCACATGCGTGTACTCGTGCACCGCCAGAAACTCGCCCGCGTTATAGGCCCCGCCTTCGATCAGCCGCCCGTACCACGGATAGATCGCCATATCGGCAATCGAATACTCCTCGCCCGCGATGAAGGGCCGGGTCGCCAACTGGCGGTCCAGCACGTCGAGCTGGCGTTTGACCTCCATCGCAAAGCGGTTGATCGGATATTCCCACTTTTCCGGCGCATAGGCATAAAAATGGCCAAAGCCGCCGCCCAGATAGGGCGCGGCGCCCATCTGCCAGAACAGCCAGTTCATCACCTCGGTGCGCGCAGGCCCGCTGGCGGGCAGGAAGGCGCCAAATCTCTCCGCCAGATGCAGCAGGATCGAGGCCGATTCGAACACCCGCACGGGTTCGGGCCCCGACACATCCAGCAGCGCCGGGATCTTGGAATTCGGGTTCACATCGACAAAGCCCGAGCCGAACTGGTCGCCCTTGCCGATGTCGATATACCACGCGTCGTATTCGGCGGCATGACCAGCCGCCAGCAACTCCTCGAACAGGATCGTCACCTTGACGCCGTTCGGCGTGCCCAGAGAGTAAAGCTGGAACGGATGCTCCCCGCGCGGCAACTCGGCCTCATGCGTGGCCCCGGCGATGGGCCGGTTGATGTTGGCGAACTGGCCGCCGTTGGCCTTGTCCCAGGTCCAGACCTTGGGCGGCGTATAGGGGGTGCTCATGGCGCGCTCCGTTTGGTTGCCGCCACAACCTGTGCCATTCCGCCGCAGGGTCAAGGGGCAAAGCAAAGGACGGGCACAGCAAAGGGCCGGGGTTTCCCCCGGCCCGATCCTACGCGTGTGCCGCCCCCTTACGGGAAACCGACGCGGTCAAAGATCTCGGTCGCCAGCGCGGCATTGGTGCCATAGACCGCGACATTGGTGCCCGAATTGGTGAACTCGGTCAGGGTCGAAAGCGGGCCGTGGATGGTGACGCCGGGCACGATGGGGAATTCGTTGTTCGAATCGGCCAGCACCTGCTGCGCCGCGTCCGACACCAGAAATTCGAGGAACCGCACCGCGTTGTCGCGGTTCGGCGCGCTCGCCACCACCCCGGCGCCCGAGATGTTCACATGCGCCCCGCGACCGTCCTGATTGGGATAGAAGAACGCGATCGACTGCGCGATGGCGACGTCGTCAGCGTTCGAGTCCGTCAGCATCCCGCCCCAGTAATAGGTGTTCGACACCGCAATGTCGCACTCGCCCGCCGCCAGCGCGCGCAACTGGTCGCGGTCACCGCCCTGCGGCGGGCGGGCGAGGTTGGCATTGACCCCGGCAGCCCAGGCTTCGGCCGCCTCGGCGCCCAGAACCTCGATCATCTCGGCCATCAGCGAGACGTTATACACATTGCCCGACGAGCGGATGCAGACCTCGCCGCGCGCGCGCTCGTCCGCCAGATCCTCATAGCTGTTCAGCCAGTCGGGTTTGCCATCGGCGGCGCGGTAAAAGATCACCCGCGCGCGTGAGGTCAGGCCGAACCACAGATTGTCAGGATGCTGGAAATTGGCCGGAACCCGGGCTTCCAGCACGGCGCTCTCGGTCGGCTGGAACACCCCGGCCTCGACGGCGTTGTGCAACCGGCCACCATCGACGGTGACAAACACATCCGCCGGGCTGTTGGCGCCTTCGGACAGGATGCGCTCGACCAGTTGCGCGCCTTCGCCCTCGATCAGGTTGACGCGAATGCCGGTTTCGGCGGTAAAGGCCTCATAAAGCGCCAGATCGGTGTCATAGTGCCGGGCCGAATAGACGTTGACCTCTTGCGCCAGCGCGGGCAGCGCGGTGGTCAACAGCAGGCCGAGGGTGGTGGTATAACGCAACATGGAGGGTCTCCGGTCAATGCGGGCCTGCCTGCCGCCCTTGGGGCGGGGTCCGGGTGGGCGATGGGGGATGCGAGGCATCCGGTCTGGCGCCCTCATACAGCGTCGGAATTAATCCGACAACAAGAATCGGAATTGATCTCCGACTGAAACACTCAGGGTCAACTTTACTTGGCCCGGCGGATCGGCTAGGGCAGGGGACAAGCACAGGAGGCCGCATGGCCAGCACCGCCTCACCCCTCGCCGCCCGCCGTCGCCTGCCCAGCGCCTGGAGCCTGGGCGCGCTGGCGATCGCCGCGCTGATCGCGCTGCCGATTCTGGCGGTCGTCTCTCAGGTGCTGGTGCCCTCAGGCGGGGCCTGGGGCCATCTGGCCTCGACCGTGCTGCCGATGTAT
This sequence comes from uncultured Paracoccaceae bacterium, assembly GCA_937907485.1. Lineage (GTDB taxonomy): Bacteria > Pseudomonadota > Alphaproteobacteria > Rhodobacterales > Rhodobacteraceae > Pararhodobacter. The sequence continues at coordinate 4,995 of CALESR010000193.1, forward strand.
CTGCGCAACTCGCTGATGCTGGTGACGCTGACCGTCGCCCTGGCGCTGGCCATCGGCGTCGGCGCGGGCTGGCTGGTCGCGGGCTTCGACTTTCGCGGCCGCAGCGTGCTGCAATGGGCGCTGATGCTGCCGATGACCATGCCGGGCTATGTCATCGCCTATGTCTATTATGACCGGCTTGCCTATGCCGGGCCGGTGCAGAGCACCCTTCGGCAGGTCTTTGGCTGGGGGCGCGGCGACTACTGGTTCCCGCAGATCGCCTCGCTGCCGGGGGCGGCGCTGCTGCTGGGGCTGGTGCTCTATCCCTATATCTATCTGCTGGCGCGGGCGGCCTTTGTCACCCAGTCGCTGCATCTGATCGAGGCGGCGCGCGCCCTGGGCCATACCCCGCGCGCGGCCTTTCTGCGCGTGGCGCTGCCGATGGCGCGGCCCGGCATCGTCGCCGGCGGCGCCTTTGTCGCGATGGAGACGCTGGCCGATTATGGCACGGTCTCGCATCTGGGGGTGCAGACGCTGACCACCGGCATCTTCCGCACCTGGTTCGCGCGCGGCGAATCGGTGGCGGCGGCGCAACTGGCGGCGCTGCTGATCGGGCTGGTGGCGCTGGCGCTGATGGTCGAGCGCTTGCTGCGCGGCACGCGGCGCTATATCGGCGACCCGGCCGAGCGCACGGCAGCGGCGCGCCAACCCCTGACCGGCTGGCGCGCGGCGGTGGTGATCGGCCTGTGCCTCGTGCCGATCCTCGTCGGCTTTGCCTATCCGGTGGCCGACCTCCTGCGCCGCGCCGTGCTCTATGGCGACCCGATGTGGGGCCCGCGCTTTCTGGCCTTTGCCGCCAACAGCCTGATGCTGGCCGGGCTGGCGGTGCTGGTGCTGCTGATGCTGGGCCTGTTTCTGGGCTATGCCCGGCGGATGGACGGCGGGCCGATGGTGCGCGCGGCGCTTGGCGTGGCGGGGATCGGCTATGCCATGCCCGGCGCGGTGATCGCCGTCGGGGTGCTGCTGCCGCTCGGCTGGGCCGACCGCACGCTCGATGGCTGGATGCGCGCCAGTTTCGATATCTCGACCGGCCTCCTGCTGACCGGCAGCTATGTCGGACTGCTCTTTGCCTATGCCGTGCGCTTTTTGTCGATCAGCCTGAACACCATCGACGCCTCGCTGCAACGCATCCCGCCCAGCCTCGACGACGCGGCGCGCGGGCTGGGGTCTGGCCCGGCCCGCACGCTGGCCTCGGTGCATTTCCCGCTGCTGCGTGGCGGCCTGCTGTCGGCGGCGATCTTCATCTTTGCCGATGTGATGAAGGAACTGCCCGCGACGCTGATCGTGCGGCCCTTCAACCTCGATACGCTGGCGATCCGGGCGCACCGGCTGGCCTCGGACGGGCGGCTGGACGAGGCCTCGACCTCGGCGCTGCTGATCGTGGCGCTGGGGATCATCCCGGTGATCCTGCTCAGCCGGGCGATGGACCGGCCCAATCCGCATTGATCCTCCGCATCGCGCGCGGAATTTTGAGCCGGCGTGACCATTTTCGCCCTATCGCTGCGCGTGTCGCTGCGCATAATCCCGGCTGACTCGCCGTTTCCCTTTCCCAGTGCAGGTTCCTGACCCATCATGCTGACCAGACGCCACTTCATTGCCAGCAGCACCGCGCTGTTCGCCGCCCCCGTCCTCAGCCGCCCGGCCCATGCGCAGGCCGCCAGTTGGGACGCCTGGGATGCCGAGGTGACGCCCGCCGGTTTCGACCCCGAGACCTCGAACCCCTGGGATCTGCATCCCCGCTTCCTGCGCCACCGGGTGCAGACCAACCGCCCGCTGCGCGCCGGTGACATCCATGTCGATGCGGTGGCGCGCTATCTCTATCTGATCGAGGAGGGCGGCAACTCCGCCCTGCGCTACGGCGTCGCTATCGGCCGCGACGGGCTCTATATCCCCGGCACCTTCACCGTCGGTGCCCGCGCCCGCTGGCCGATGTGGACGCCGACCGCGACGATGATCGCCCGCAACCCGGAATACGCCGAATGGGCCGGTGGGCAAGAGGGCGGGCCGCGCAACCCCCTGGGCGCGCGGGCGCTCTATCTCTATTCCGGTGGGCGCGACACCTATCTGCGCATCCACGGCACGCCGCAGCCGCGCAGCGTCGGCTACCGCGCCTCGTCGGGCTGCGTGCGCATGGTGATGGCGCATATCATCGACCTGTACGAGCAGGTCCGCACCGGCGCGACGGTGCATCTCTATCCCGCCGATGTGGCGGTCAGCGCCGAGGGCTGATCAGCGCCGCGGCTGCGAGCAGATCGGGTTGCCGGTGCGGGTGCGCAGCGGCAGCAGCGTGGTTTCCACCGGGCCGACATGCTCGTACCAGTAACAGCCGTCCTCGGGCAGGATGGTGATGCGGCCCATGGCCTGCCCCGGCGCGGCGGCCTCGGCCAGCCCCTCGGGCAACTCGCGCAGCCAGGTGCCACCCCCCGTCGCCGGATCACCGGGCGCCGCGCAGGCACTCATCAGCAGGGGAAGCAAGGCAAGAGCAGCAAAGCGGGTCATGAGAGGCCTGTCCGTTGATTGTCGCCCGATCCTCGCAGGATCGCCGCCCGCGTCAAGGGGGCGAGGGAGGGGTGTAGGTGGAGGGGGACGCGCGCCAGCGGTCGCGTTCGGTGTTGAAGTCGCGGGGACTGAGTCTGTGCTTCGGCCAATGGGCGGGCGGCTCCAGCCCCTCGGGTAGGACCACTGAGCCATCGCCAAAGCTGGTGGCAAGGTGCTCCGGGGTCAGGCCTGTCGCGCCCGAGAGGTTGGTGTCCCGCAAAACCGCCCCCTCCATCCGCGCCCCGTGGAGGCTCGCGCCCTCCATGCGCGCCCCGTGGAGGTTCGCCCCCTCCATCCGCGCCTCGGTGAGGCTCGCCCCCTCCATCCGCGCCCGGTAGAGGCTCGCGCCCTCCATCCGCGCCTCGTCAAGGCTCGCCCCCTCCATCCGCGCCCGGTAAAAGCTCGCCGCCTCCAACCGCGCCCCGTCGAAGCTCGCCCCCTCCATCCACGCCCAGTAGAGGCTCGCGCCCTCCATCCGCGCCCCGTCGAGGCGCGCCCCTTCCATCCCCGCCTCGTAGAGACTCGCCCCCTCCATCCGCGCCCCTTCGAGTCTCGCGCCCTCCACCCGCGCCATGATGAGGCTCGCGCCCTCCATCCGCGCCCCGTCGAGGCTCGCGCCCTCCATCCGCGCCCGGAAAAGGCGCGCCCCCTCCATCCGCGCCTCATAAAGGCGCGCGCCGGAAAACACCGCGTCCGAGCCATCGGGCTGGCCTGCCGCCAGATCGGCGCCTTGCAGGTTGGCGCCGCGCAGGTCCAGACGATAGCCGCGATAGTCCGCGCAGGTCTGCTTCCACGCCGCCAGCCCGGCCTTGAAGGCCTCGATCTGCGCCAGCGTCAGCGCGGTTTCACCCGGTTTATCGGGCAGGCGCTGGAAATCCGGGTCAAAGGGCCAGCGGGTTGCGGCATCGGGCGGGTTGGGCCAGGCCGCTTCGACCAGGCGCTGCCGCGCACTGCGCCGCCCGATCACTTTCAGCGCCAGTTGCACGTCGGCGCGGGGTTTGGGTAGCGTCTGCGCCCATTGACGGGTCAACGCATAGCGCGGATCAAGACGCGCCTTGCGCAGCGCCTCATGCGTTGCGCGCTCCTCCTCCGTCGCATCGTCCTCGAGCGGCTCCCACTCGCCATAGGGATGATCCTGCGGCGTCCTCGCGTTTGAATTCTCGCGGATGTATTCGCACAGGATCTGCATCACCATCACATGATCGCGGCCCTTGTCATGGATCGTGCTGTCCTGCGCGATGCGTTCCAGCGACAGGATCGCGCCCATGCGCACTTCCAGATTGGGGACGGTGTCCTCGGTGCCGTCCTTCTTGACCGTCTTTTCCACCCCCAGTTGCTCGACCGCCTTGGCGATGCGGTCGGTCATGTGGCCTTCCTTTTGATAGCGCACCGTCTGATGCTTGAGCACCGTGCCCCAGATCAGGAAGGGCGCACCAAGGATTGCAGCGATCAGGCCGCCGACGCCCAGCGACACCTCGCCGCCAAAGATCGCGCGGACAAGAACCGCGAAGGTGGCGTACAGGGCAAGGGCGAACAACAGGACCAGCGCCGCGCCCATGGTCCTGCCCAACAGTCGGGCCACCCACCAGTTCGGCGCATTGCTGATCCCCAGCCAGTCGAGCAGGTCTTGCGGCGGTTTCTTGTCGGGCGACTCGTTCATGGCACACTCACCTTGCGTTCGGGCAGGATGCACGGCGGCGCGGGGTTTGGGAAGGTGGGGGGATGAAAGCGTGGGACACCCCTTGCCAAATCCTTAACGCCGTGACCCAAGCCCTTGAAATATAACACTCCGGCCAATGTCCCCTGCGTGGGACATCCCGCCACCGCCTGCGCCTCGCACAGGGGGGGCCCAGCCAATGCTTGCCCCCCCGGCGGGGATCGCCTAGACACCGGGGCAACCCAAACCATCAGGTGAGCCATGCGTCTGAGCCGCTATTTCCTCCCCGTTCTCAAGGAAAACCCCTCCGAGGCGCAGATCGTCTCGCACCGCCTCATGCTGCGCGCCGGCATGATCCGCCAGCAGGCGGCGGGGATCTATTCCTGGCTGCCGCTGGGCTACCGCGTCCTCAAGCGCATCGAAACCATCGTGCACGAGGAACAGATCCGCGCCGGCCACATCCCGCTGTTGATGCCGACGCTGCAACCGGCCGACCTGTGGCGCGAATCCGGGCGTTATGATGACTACGGGCAGGAAATGCTGCGCATCAAGGACCGCCACGACCGCGACATGCTGTTCGGGCCGACCAACGAGGAGATGATCACCGACATCTTCCGCGGCAGCGTGAACAGTTACAAGGACCTGCCGCTGACCCTCTATCACATCCAGTGGAAGTTCCGCGACGAGGTCCGCCCCCGGTTCGGCGTGATGCGCGGGCGCGAGTTCCTGATGAAGGACGGCTACAACTTCGACATCGACAAGGACGCCGCCCTGCACGCCTATAACCGCCACATGGTCAGCTATCTGCGCACCTACGAACGCATGGGCCTGACGGCGATCCCGATGCGCGCGGCCTCGGGTCCGATCGGCGGCGACAACACGCATGAATTCCTCGTGCTGGCGCAGACCGGCGAATCCGAGGTGTTTTATGACGACCGCGTGGTGGACCTGAAACTGGGCGACCGGCAGGTGGATTACGACAACCGGGCCGAGGTGGCGGGCGTCTGTCAGGAGTTCACCACCCTCTATGCCCGCACCGATGAAACCCACGACGCCGCCGCGTTCGACCAGATCCCCGAGGCGCACCGCAAGGTCGGCCGGGGCATCGAGGTCGGGCAGATCTTCTACTTCGGCACCAAGTATTCGGAATCGATGGGCGCCACCGTGGTCACCGCCGACGGGTCGCGCGTGCCGGTCGAAATGGGCTCGCACGGGATCGGCGTCAGCCGCCTGCTGGGCGCGATCATCGAGGCCAGCCACGACGACAAGGGCATCATCTGGCCCGAAGGCGTGACGCCGTTCCATTGCGGGATCGTCAACCTCAAACAGGGCGATGCGGCGACGGATGCGGCAAGCGACAGCCTCTACAAGGCCTTGGCGGCCAAGGGGCTCGAGGCGCTCTATGACGACCGCAACGAACGCGCGGGCAACAAGTTCGCGACGATGGACCTGATCGGCCTGCCGTGGCGGGTGACGGTGGGGCCGCGCGGGCTGGAGAAGGGCGTGGTCGAACTGACCTCGCGCAAGACCGGCCTCAGCGAGGAGATGACGCCCGAGGCAGCGGTCGAGCGGCTGGTGCAGATCTACGCCGCACATCGCTGAAAGGTGAGGCGGAATCTGGTCGGAACAGGGGCGCCACGGGCGCCCCTTTTTACAAACGCGCCCCGGACCGACGGGCGGCCCGGGGCGATACTCACTCAACGCAGCGCCGACACCTTGGCCTTGGCCCTAAGGAAAAAACCGGCGCTAAGACGCTTTACGCAGCAGCGGGGCGGTTTGTTACAGCGGGCGTGAATTTTTTCGGCGGCGGGCCGCAGGGGAGTTTTTACGCCACGATGAAGGGGCGGCCTCAGGTCTCAGGCCGGCCCCAGACCTGTATCCAGGCGCGGCTGAGGATGGCGATGGCCAGCGCATCGAGAAGGGTTCCGAGGACGGTGAATCCATTGAGCACCAGAAAGCTGGCCCAGCCGGGCATTGTGGCGATTGGAAGGACGGTTTTGACCCAGAAGGCCAGGGCCAGCACCGCCAGAGTTGCGACCAGATAAAAGGCGATCAACTGGCCGAGCACCCGCGCCCAGGTTTGACGCGCGGCGCGCAGCGCGCGGCGCAGCGAGAAGGGCTGGCCCAAAACGGCATCGGGCAGCAGGCTGCCGAAGAGCGTGAGGACCAGCACGATGAGGGGCAGCACCGCCAGATACGCCACGGCTTTTTGTGCCGCATAATTGTTGTCGGTCGGCAGACCCAGGCTGAAGGCGATGATCACCATGGGGGCGATCCACAGCACCATCAGCAACAGCGCGACGAGCGCGAAGCGGATGACATGTTTGCCGGGCCAGGGCGATGACCAGGCGGCAGCCGGGGCCAGCAGGGCGAGGCGGAAGAGCTGGTAATCAACGGCAAGGGTGGTGATCATTTTCCAGCTCTGGATCGATCCCCCGGCCCCTGGCCAGAGGGTCTCGATGCCAGAGAGCAGCGCGGCATAGACCAGAATCAGCGGTGCGGCGCTCCGCAAATAGCGGATGAGCCAGGGGACGAGGCGGGGGAGGGGTTGATCGCTCATGCCCCGGCGTAGCAGAGTGCGGGGGGGGGCGGTCAAGTCAGGGTTGTGCGGCGGGCGCGGCCTGTGGGTTTGGCGCAACAGGGGGCGGGATGCGGCAGAACCGGGTGGATCCGACGGGGGCCTTGCGGGCGGTGCCGGAACGCGGCGGCTGGATGGGCAACAAGGGCTGCCTGCATGATGCCTCGGGGGTGATCCGGCGCGCACATGTCGGGCGGCGCTGGATCTGTTGCGTGCTGGACTTTGCCGGACGGCGGCGGGCGCTGATGCAGCCGGGGCGCTATACCGAGTTGTTTTTCCTCGACGAAGCGACAGCCGCAGCAGCCGGGCACCGGCCCTGCGCGGAATGTCGGCGGGCCGATTGGCTGGGGTTCCGCGCGCTCTGGTCGGCGGAATATGGCGAGGTCGGCGCCGACGCCATCGACGCCCGACTGCATGAAAACCGGCTGGCGGGGCGGGCGCGGCGGCTGGTGCCGGTGGACGCGCGCGCGGTGCCTGACGGCGCGATGGTGCTGGACGGCGGGCCGGTCTTGCGCACCGCCTCGGGGTGGTGGCGCTGGTCGTTTCAGGGCTATGCTCAGGCGGCGGCGCCCACGGGTCCGGTGGCGCTGCTGACGCCCGAGCCCCTCGCGCGCTTGATGGCGCGCGGCTGGGCGGTGCAGGATCTGGCGCCGAAATGATTGCCTTGTTCAGTAATATCTGATTGGGTGATCACAGCACAGGAGGCGGCGATGGATCACGACAAACCCCGGCTGGACTGGGACGAATTCGCCCGGCTGGGTGGCCGGATCGCCGAATGGGGCGCCGATTACCACCGCACGCTGTCCGACCGTCCGGTGCGCGCGCCCTTGGTGCCGGGCGCGGTGGCGGCCCGCTTTCAGGCCACGCCACCCGAACTGGGGGTCGGGCTCGAGGGCCTTGTGGACGAGCTGGACGCCAAGGTGCTGCCCGGCCTGACCCATTGGCAACATCCTCGATTCTTTGCCTATTTCCCGGCCAATGCGACGCCGCCCTCGATGCTGGCCGATTTTGTCGCGGCGATTCTGGCGCAGCAGGGGATGCTTTGGCAGACCTCGCCGGCGACAACCGAAATCGAGACCGTGATGCTCGACTGGCTGCGGCAGGGGCTGGGCCTGCCGCAGGGGTTCCACGGGGTGATTCAGGACTCGGCCAGTTCGGCCACACTGGCCGCCGTGCTGGTGATGCGCGAACGCGCGCTGAACTGGGCGGGCAACCGGCAGGGGCTGGCGGGGCAGCCGCAGCTGCGGGTCTATTGCTCGGCCGAGGTGCATACCTCGGTCGACCGGGCGATCTGGGTCTCGGGGATCGGCGCGCAAAATCTGGTGCGCATCCCGACGCAGGGGCCCTTGCGCGGCATGGATACGCAGGCCCTGCGCGCGCAGATCGTCGCGGACCGCGCGGCGGGCTTGGTGCCGGCCGGGCTGGTCGCCTGCATCGGCGGCACCGGCACCGGCGCCTGCGATGACCTGCGCGCGGTGCTGGCGGTGGCACGCGACGAGGGGCTTTACAGCCATGTCGATGCCGCCTGGGCGGGCTCGGCGATGATTTGCCCGGAGTTCCGGACCCTCTGGGACGGGATCGAGGCGGCGGATTCGCTGGTGCTGAACCCGCACAAATGGCTGGGGGTGCAGTTCGACCTCTCGGCGCATTACCTGCGCGACCCGGAATCCCTGGTGAAAACCCTCGCCATCCAGCCGGAATACCTGAAGACGCATGGCAAGGACGGGTTCCTGAACTATAGCGAATGGTCGGTGCCGCTGGGGCGGCGGTTCCGGGCGCTGAAACTGTGGTTCGTGCTGCGCGCCTATGGGCTGGCAGGGCTGCGCGCGGTGATCCGCGACCATGTGCGCTGGTCACAGGCGCTGGCCGAGGATCTGCGCCAGGATGCGCGGTTCGAGATCGTCACCGAGCCGGTGCTGGCGCTGTTCACCCTGGCCTTGCACGGCGCCTCGGAGGCGCAGATGATCGACTATGTGAACCGGGTGAACGAGGACGGGCGGATCTATGTCACGCAGGGGCGACTGTCGGCGCAACTGGGCGGACGGGTGGTGATGCGGTTTCAGGTCGGCAGTTTCGCCTGCAGCGAGGCGGATGTGCGGCAGGCGGGGGACGTGTTGCGGGAATTGGCGGGATAGGGGCGTCGCGCGGCCCCCATCGAGGGGGCCACGCGACGCGCGGGGGCGGCCCCGCCCGCCGTTCA
>CALESR010000194.1 GCA_937907485.1 uncultured Paracoccaceae bacterium
CCGGCGCGGGATCGGGCAGTTCCAGCGTGTCAAAGCCGTCGCCACCGTTCACCGTACCCGTCGTCGAGGTCAGCACCGTCGCGGTGTCGTCGCCCGAGCCCATGTCCAGCCGTTCGATTTCGGCAAAGGTCGCGGTCGCGCCGTCGCGCTCCATCGTGCCTTCTTCGTCGCCGGTATAGGTCACCACGATGGACTCGGTCACGTCCGAGCCGTCCAGCGTGTCGCCGCCCGTCTCGCCGGTTTCACCGCCGACGATCAGGTGGTTGCCAAAGCCGTCGAACACCCGGAACGTATCGTCACCCGATCCGCCATAGGCCGAGTCATTGCCGGTATCCGTGACCAGAGTGTCGTTGCCATAGGTCGGCTCGGGGTCGTCACCGGGCTGGCGCCCGCCGGCATCACCCGGATTGTTGTCGCCGACCATGATGTCGTCGCCCTCGCCGCCGATCAGCAGGTCATCACCCGCGCCGCCGATCAGCTTGTCGTCGCCGACGTCGCCATAGACCGTATCGTCGCCGAAATCGCCCCAGAGCGAGTCATTGTCGGTGCCGCCGTGCAACAGATCGGCGCTATCGCCGCCAAAGACCCAGTCTTCGCCCGCGCCGCCGTCGATGGTGTCCCCACCATACCCGCCATAGACGGTGTCGTCGCCGCCACCCGCGTTGACGATCGAACCGTCGTTGGTAAAGACGTCGCCCTCACCGTCCACATAGCCGACGGTGATGACTTCGGCGTCATCCGTACCCTCGACGATGCCGATAACCTGAGGGGCGGCGATCGGTGCTTGGTCATTTCTCGGCGGCATTCGCAATCTCCTCGTGTCCACGCAAGGACCTTGTTACGTCAAACACCGCGCCCCGTGCCGGCTGCGGTCCAAATCAACCTGCGGATTTCTCCGCGTCTCGGTGAATGCTGTGTTCGGATCACGGGGTATCACACGACCTCGGTCGTGTGGTTGTTCGAGCATCACCCCGGATACTGCGGCAGCATCCCGTCAGACCACCCCCATGCCCTGACTTCTTAACTTCAAATACACCAATCGCGGTGTAAACAAAAGGTTTTCACGCCTACCGCCCAGCCTTGCGCTGCGCAGTGGCGATGCCCGTAGCGGTCCCAACCGCGCCGCTGTTTCCCGTTTCGCAACAAGCGCCGCCGCATTTCCGCCAGATTCCCGCCATTCCTGCGCCAGATTTGCGCCTTTTCGTTGCCGAACTGCACGGGCAAGGGCAGCAGAGACCCGCGATTGTTGCCGACGCGGCACCACGTACGCGCGTTAACCGCTGCTGCAAATTTTCGTCAACCGACTCGCACCAGCGTTTCCATGCCTTGCCGAGTGGCCCCGCGGATCAAGGATTGTCGGCGATTCGGAAAATCCACTGATTCGGGCCTTGGCCAACTTTCCGCCCGCGCGAATCAGCGCCAAGCGCCGCACCGCCAGAGTCGCGTCCAGACACCCAGCCCAACTATCCATGCAAAAAAGGGGCGCCCTCAGGCGCCCCATCGCAGCTGCAACGATTTCAGTCCTGCTTGCGGTACAACTCACGCGAGGCGTCATGGATCGGCCAGGGATGCACCTCGGCCCCGACCTCCATCTGCACATGGCGCTCGACATGCGGCTTGGCCGAACCGCCATTGGCCTCACCCCACAAGATACCCAACCGCGTCCCCTGCGCCGCCAGATCGGCACGCACCATCGCCAGCGAAATCCACGCCCGCTCGTTCGCCGAATAAGTCGGATAAGTGGACAATCCCACCCGCTGCCCGTCCAGCAGCACCTGGTCATAAGGATGCGCCGCATAATGCCCACTGGGCAGTTCCATCAACTTGGGCCCCGGGAACGCCTCCATCAACCCGGCAAAGATCTTCAGCACATCGGCCTTGTCCCAGACCAACGTCACCTTTACCCGGTGCGGCCCGGTCACCATGGCCTCGAGCGCCGCGCGACCGATGAAGTCGTGGTCGAACTTGACCACCCGGTGATAATCCAGATCCCAGGGCGTCAGATAATACTCGCTGACGTCCTCAGGCTCGAACGAACCGCCGACCGAGGCCGTGCCCTCAAAGCTGTCGGCGCCCAGCCAGTCGCGATAGCCTTGCATCGCCTCGCCCGAATAGATCGCCGGCAAAGGCGAGGGGATCCAGCCCGATTCCATTGCCGCCGTCGAATAGGCCCGCGCCCCGGCCCGCAGCATGCCATAGGCCGCACCGACCTCCATCAGCCGCGCATAGACCGCTTTGCCCTCGGCATAGGGCCCCCAGATCTCCAACCCCTGCGCGCCGCCCATGCCATGTGACAACGTGCGCGCCTTGTGCCCGGCAATGGTAATCTCGCCCATGTTGAAGAATTTGGTGGTCAGCGGCCCGCCTTCGTTCACCGCGTTCAGGATCTCCAGCGCCCTCGGCCCCTGCACCTCATAGCGATAGAGTTTGCGCGGCCTGTCGGGGTTCTCCAGCGACCGGATGTCGAATTCCACCGTCACATCGAGGCCCGAGACCTCGGCCTGATAGGCCACCCAGTTGCACACCGGCGGGCGACCGATCAGCAGCGCCTCGTCCTCCTCCAGACCAAAACAGATCACGTCACCAATGACATACCCGTCCGGGTTGCAGCAGACCAACTGCTTGGCCTTGTTGCGGCCCCATGTGGCAAAGCTGTTGACGCCGACGCGCTCAAGCAGCGCCTTGACCTGCGGGCCGCGCACATAAAGGTCGGTCATATGATAGGACTGGTTCAGCAGTACGGCGCCGTGCCGCCAGGCCCGCGCCTCTTCCATCCAGTTCGTATACTGCGGCGGGATCGGGAACACATAGGCGCCGGTCTGCGCGTTCTGCAACATCTTGGCCGGGTTGCCGCCGTGCTCGGCGATACGGTCGGACAGGGATTTCTTGGTCATCGGGGTCTCCTCCCATGTGATGCTACAGTCTGGCAGGTCTGCCTTGGCCGCGCTTATGCGCGTCTTGAATAGAGTCCTGCAGTTTGCTTATATCACCGCATGACCCTGCCCCTCTCCGCCCGAGAGACCCGCGTGATCCGGGCCCTCGCCGACCACCGGCGGCTGTCGGCGGCGGCCGAGGCCCTGCACCTCAGCCAATCCTCGCTGTCGCGCGCGCTGGCAGCGGCCGAAGCCCAGCTGGGCGCCACCCTGTTTCAACGCGGCTGGACCGGCGCGGAACCCACCGCAGCCGGTGATCTGGTCGTCGCGCAGTGCCAGCGGGTGCTGGGTGACCTCGACGCTGTCGCCTCCAGTCTGGCGCCGCGTTCGCGGTTGGTGCCGCATGTCCAGTGGCACCACCTCGCCGCCGTCGCCGCTGTCGTCTCGACCGGCAGCGCCACTGCCGCTGCCCGACAGCTGGGTCTGCGCCAACCGGCGATCAGTCAGGCGTTGGGCGCCCTTTCTGCCTTTGCCGGGCCGCTGTTCCAGCGCCGCAGTGCCGGGCTTGATCCCTTGCCCGCCGCGTTGGCCCTCGCCGCTCTCTGGCCGCGCATTGTGCATGACCTCGGCCAGATCCCCGCCCTGCTGACCCAACCCGCAACCGGACTGACCGGGCGCGTCGCGGTCGGCCTGATGCCGTTTTCCGGCCAACGCAGCGTGATGGCCGCGCTCGCCGACTTGACGCGCCTGCACCCCCATCTGCGGCTGATCGCCGTGCCCGGCAATTACACCGCCCTGTGCGAGGCTCTGCGGCGGCGCGAGATCGACCTTATCGTCGGATTGCTGCGCGCCCCTGCCCCCTTTGCCGATTTCGCCGAGGCCCCCCTCTGCGACGAAGATTTCACCCTGATCGCCCGCGCCGATCACCCTGTTCACTCGGGCCCTCTGACCATCGACACCCTGGCCGCCCAAGCCTGGATCGTCGCGCCGCATGGCACCCCGGTCCGGCGGTATTTTGAAACCGTATTTCGCCGCCTTGGCGCCCTGCCCCCGGCGCAAAGTTATGAAATCTGGTCCTTTGCCGATGCCGAGCAGATGATCGCCGACAGTGACTCGGTCGCCCTGCTCAGCTATTCACCCGCCACGCTGGCGCGGCTGCGGCCTGACCTGCGGCGGGTGGAGTTTCCCCTGCCCGATGCGCGCACCACCGTCGGCCTGACCCGGCTGGCCGAACTGCCCCCCTCACCCGCGCTGGCCGCCTTTGCACGAGCGTTGGCCCAGCGGCTGGGCTGAGCCCTACCACAGCGACAGTTGCTGTGTGCGGGGCGCCGGTGGCGCATCGAACCCGGCCAGCGTGACCCCCAGCAGCCGAATACCCAGCCGCACCGGGAAAACCGTGCCCAGCAGCGCCTGCACCAATGCTTCCATCTCGTCTTGCGAGGCGATCGGCTGCGGCAGTGTCTTGCTGCGCGTGACCTGTTGGAAATCGGCGTATTTCACCTTCAGCACCACCGACCGCGCCCGCAAACCGCGCTGGTCCGCCTGCCGCCAGACCTTTGCCGCCAGAACCAGCGCTTCGCGCCGGGCGTCTTCGAAGCCGGTGATATCCACCAGAAACGTATCTTCGGACCCCAGTGACTTGCGCTCACGATGCGGCTGCACCGGGCGTTCATCAACGCCACGCGCGATGGAATGATACCAGCCACCCGCCTTGCCAAAGTGGTCGCGCAGAAACTCGGGGGTCTGCGCGCGCAGATCAGCCCCGGTGACGATCCCCAGCGCCGCCATCCGCGCCGCTGTTGCCGGGCCGACGCCGTGGAACTTGGACACCGGCAGCGCGGCGACGAAATCCGGGCCCATGCGCGGAGTAATAACGGTCTGGCCGTCCGGCTTGTTCATCCCGCTCGCCACCTTGGCGAGAAACTTGCAATACGAAATCCCGGCCGAGGCCGTCAGCCCGGTCACCTCGCGGATGCGGGCGCGGATTACCTGCGCCAACTCGGTCGCCGAACCAATGCCCTGTCGGTTTTCGGTGACGTCGAGATAGGCTTCGTCCAGCGACAAGGGCTCGATAAGATCGGTATGTTCGGCGAAGACTTCACGGATCTGCCCCGAAACCGCGCGGTAAACGTCAAACCGAGGCGGCACAAAGATCAAGTCCGGGCATTTGCGTCGCGCTGTAACCGACGGCAGGGCCGAGCGCACGCCGAACACCCGCGCCTCATAACTGGCCGCTGCCACCACGCCGCGCGGCCCGCCGCCGCCCACGGCGACCGGCTCGCCGCGCAAATCCGGGTTGTCGCGTTGCTCGACCGAGGCAAAGAACGCGTCCATGTCCACATGAATGATCTTGCGCATTGATCCGGACATCCGTCGATCCCGCTCTTGCCCCGCAGCGCCGCGTCATTCCTCCGTCAACGCATCGTCAAATTCAACCAGCGCGCGAAATCTCCCCGCCCCGGCCGGGTTCTTCGAATCAAACCCGAGGCCTAGCCTTGAACAATTCGTAACCCAAATGGAGCCTGAGCACGATGTCCCACACCCGTCACCTTCTATCGGCGCTCGCCCTGTCGCTGTACGCCACGTCGCCCGCCTTCGCCGTCACCGAATTCCGCGGCGGCGGTTTTCTGACCGGCTTCAGCGGCTGCAGCGGCTGGGGCAGCCGCGAGAGTGTCCTCGTCCGCTATCAGCCGGCCGGAGCGCCGGAAAACCACGCGACCCGCAGCCGCGTGTCCATGTTCCACCATTCGGGCGCGTTCAACTACAGCTTTGACTTCGCGCCCGGGGACTATCCTGAATTGGGTGAGTGGTTCGCCGTCTCGACAACCAAGGTCTTTGGCAGCGGTTATACCATCGACGGTGTCTCGTTGCGCCTGCTCGAATCCTCGCCGGTCGAGGCCATAGCGGCTGGCGCGACCACAATTTTCCTCGCCTTCGAAGTGTCGAATTTCGACGGCCTCACCGGCTGCACGGCGCGGGGCCGCGTCGCGCTGGCCCTCGATTGACCAAGGGAGAGTCACATGTCCAATAGTTCCAGAACCCGCGCTCTGATCCGTGCCCTCGTGACAGTTGGCGCACTGCTGACCGCTCCCGTCGCGCAGGCGCAGGATTTTCGCGGTGGCGGCGTCATCACCGATTTCGCCGGCTGCGAAGTGCAGGGCTTCCGGGGTGCCGAAGTCGTGCGGGCCCGCCTGCGCCTCGGCTCGCCCGAAGGCAACCCCAACACCACCCTGTCGCTGTTTTTCCCCGATGGCGCCATCGACCTGACCCTACCCGGCGAAATCGCGCGAGGCACCGCCTGGAGCCGCGCCTGGGGCACCGCGATCTGGTTCGGGCCCGGCAATTGGGATCCGCGCCCGCGGCTGCGGTTCCGGCAGGTCACACCGGTCGGCGCCAGCACCGTCGCCGAGGCCACCGACCTCTTGCTGCGGCTGCAGGTGCGTGGGTTCAACTGGCTGGCCGGGTGCAATGTCTCGATCGCTGTCGCGCTGACGCGGGCCTGACCAACCGGAACGCCGCCGAGCACTGCAACGGCCGGGCTCCTGCCCGGCCGTTGCGCTGTGTCGCCCAAACGGGGTTTGACCTTTGCGCTTGGCCGTCGCACCTTGGCCCGGACCACCAACAGGACCGAGTGATGACCAGCCCCGCTCAAGCCACCATCCACGCCACCAACACCCTACCAAAGGCCGTGCGCGGCAAAGGCAGCTATCTGTGGGACGCCACGGGCAAGCAGTATATCGACGGCTCGGGCGGGCCTGCCGTCTATTGCCTCGGGCATGGCAACGACGAGGTCAACACCGCCATTTTTGCGCAATTGCAAAGCCTTGCGCATGGCTATCGCTACAACTTCACCACCGACGCGCTGGAAGATCTGACTGAAATCCTGCGCGCCCATCTCGGCGGCACGCTCAGCGAGATGGTCTTTGTCACGGGTGGCTCCGAGGCGGTCGAAAGCTGCCTGAAGATCGCACTGCAATACCAGACCGCAATCGGCCAGAAATCCCGCCGCCGCTTCATCTCGCGCGAACGCTCGTGGCACGGCAATACGCTGGGTGCGCTGGGCCTCTCGGGCTTTGCCGAGCGCACCGCGGCCTATGAAGGGGCCTTCATTCCCTCGATCAAGGTCTCGCCCGCCAATGCCTATCGCCCGCTGCCCGGCGCCACCGCCCAAACCGCCGGGGCGGCCGCCGCAGCGGAACTCGAATCGGCCATCCTTGCCGCGGGGCCTGAAACCATCGCCGCCTTTGTTTTTGAACCCGTCGTTGGCGCAGCGGGCGGCTGCGTGCCCGCGCCGCCCGGCTATGCACAGGCCGTGCGCGAGATCTGCACGCGGCACGGCATCTTGTTGATCGCAGACGAGGTGATGTGCGGCGCCGGCCGCACCGGCACATGGCGCGCGCTGGGCCATGACGGCGTGCAGCCTGACATCATGTCGATCGCCAAAGGCCTCGCCGGGGGCTATCAGCCGCTGGGCGCCGCGATCTGCACCACCGAGGTCTGGGAGGCGATCCGTCAAAAGGACGGCGCCTTTGGCACCGGTCACACGTTCAGCGGCCACACCGCCGCCTGCGCCGCCGGGGTCGCCGTTCAGCGGATCGTCGAGCGTGAGGGGCTGGTGGAAAAAGTCGCCGCCAACGGCCCACGCCTGATGGGATGGCTGGCCGAGGGGCTCGCGGGTGTCGAGGCCGTAGGCGACATCCGCGGGCGCGGGCATTTCATTGCAGTGGAACTGGTGAAGGACCGCGCCACCAAGCAACCCTTTGACGCCGAACACAAACTCTATATGAAAATCCGCGCGCAGGCGATGCAGAACGGGCTGATCTGCTATCCCGTCGGCGGAAATGTCGATGGCACCAACGGCGATATCGTCATCTTCGCCCCGCCCTATAACTGCACCGATGCCGAACTGACCGAGATCGTCGACAAGGGCACCACCTCGATCAAACAGGTGCTGCGCGCCGAGGGCCTTGGTTGATGTCGAAGATCCTGATCTCCTGCGCCATCACCGGCTCGATCCACACGCCCTCGATGTCGCCGCATCTGCCGATCACTCCCGACCAGATCGCCACGCAAGCCATCGACGCCGCGCACGCCGGGGCCGCCATCCTGCATCTGCACGCCCGCGACCCGGCGAATGGCCGTCCGTCGGCGCTGCCGGAACACTGGATGGCCTTTCTGCCCCGCATTGCCGCTGGCACCGACGCCATCGTCAACATGACCACCGGCGGCTCGGCGGTGATGACGCTGGACCAACGCCTCGCCGCACCGCTGCTGGCGCAACCGGAACTCTGCTCGCTCAACATGGGCACGATGAACTTCACCCTCTATCCCATGCTGGGCAAACGCAAGGACTGGCTGCACGACTGGGAAGAACCCATTCTGCGCAATTCCGACGATCTGGTATTCAAGAACACCCCGCGCGACATCGACCAGGTGCTGACGTTGATGGGTGCCCAGCGCGGCGCACGGTTCGAGTTCGAGTGCTACGACGTCAGCCATCTGGCCATGTTGCGCCATTTCGTCGACCGCGGGCTGGTTCAGGGCCCGATCTTCATCCAATTCGTCATGGGCGTTCTGGGCGGCATCCCGGCGGAACCCGAGCATCTGCTGCATCTGAAATCCACCGCTGACAGGATGTTTGGCGACAGCTACCTCTTTTCGGTGTTGGCCGCCGGACGCAAGCAGATGGCGCTGGCAGCGATGGCGGCGGGCATGGGCGGCCATGTGCGGGTGGGGCTGGAGGACAACCTCTATATCGCCCCCGGCCAACTGGCGCACTCGAACGCCGAACAAGTCGAAAAGGTCCGCGAGATCGTCGAGCGTCTGGGCCGCAGGCCCGCCACCCCTGACGAGGCCCGCGTCCTGCTGGGCACCAAGGGCCGCGCCGGGGTGGCCTTTTGATGGCCCAGCTGACCGACGACGCCGACCCCGCCCTGATCGCCGCCGCGCTGCGCGCCCTTTCGCGCGACATGGGCGACCCCTATGCCATGCCCGATGCCACGCTGGCCCGACTCTTGGCCGACAAGGGCCAGACCGGCGCCGTGCTGGCCCTCGACGGTGAGGCCCCGGTCGGTGTGGCACTCTATTCCCTTTTTGCCTCGACAACGCGCGGGCAAGTCGGCGCCTTTGTTACCGACCTTTGGGTCGATGCCAGCCAGCGCGGCAACGGTCTTGGCCGCGCCTTGCTGGCACGGGTGCGCGATACGGTGGCTGCACGCTGGGGCGCCACCTTCCTGCGTCTCAACTTCGACGCCGACAACGCAGGCGCCGTCGCCTTCTACAGCCGCCTCGGCTTTGCCGCAAAAGCCCGCGAAACCTGGGTCACGCTCGAAGCTGACGCCCTCGAGGATTTGAAATGAAAGCCTTTCTTGACCCCCGCCAGCATTTGCACGACCCGCAGCACTTCATGGCCAATGGCCGCATCCTGCCCAACCCCGAGGTGCCAGCCCGCGCCGCCATCCTGCGCGACGCCGCCACACAGGCGGGCTGCGCCCTCGCCGCCCCGGATGACCACGGATTCGGCCCCATCGCGGCAATCCACAGCGCCGAATACCTGACCTTTCTGCAAACCGCCCACCAGCGCTGGAGCCGCATCGACGGCGCCTCACCCGAGGTGATCCCCAATATCCACCCGGCCAGCCGCGGTGATTCCTATCCAAAATCGGTGCTGGGACAGGCTGGGTTCCACATGGCCGACACCGCCTGCCCGATTGCCGCGCAGACATGGGAGTCCGCCTATTGGTCCGCGCAATCCGCCCTGAGCGCCGCGCAGGCCGTGGCGCAGGGCGCTCGCAGCGCCTATGCCCTGTGCCGCCCGCCGGGGCATCATGCCTTTGGCGATCTGGCCGGCGGGTTCTGCTTTCTCAACAATTCCGCCATCGCGGCGCAGGCGCTGCTGGCGCGTGGCCTGAGGCCCGCGATCCTCGATATCGATGTGCACCACGGCAACGGCACGCAGGGGATCTTCTATCACCGCGCCGATGTGCTGACCGTCTCCCTGCACGCCGATCCGATGCGGTTCTACCCCTTCTATTGGGGTCATGCGCACGAACGCGGCGAGGGCGCCGGCCTGGGCGCCAACCTCAACCTTCCGCTGGCGCGTGGGACCGGCGACGCGGCCTATCTGACGGCGCTGGCCGAGGGGCTGCAGGCGATCCGCAGTTTTGGCGCCGAGGTGATCGTCGTCGCGCTGGGCCTCGACGCGCATGAAAACGACCCGTTTCAAGGGCTGCGACTGTCCACCCCCGGCTTTACCCGCGTCGCCGAGGCCATCGCAGCCACCGGCCTGCCGCTGGTCGTCGTGCAAGAGGGCGGCTATGTCTCGCCCGATCTAGGCCGCGCGCTCGGTGCCTTCCTCGCACCGTTGGTGGCGCTGTAAGGGGTCGTCAGCCGCCACCCGGCCTGCCACCGCCGATATCCGAGGGCGCGACCGAGACGCTCTTGACCACGGCATGCGCGCCCACGCCCGGCGCCAAGCCCAGCGCCAGCGCCGAGCGCCGGGTGACCCGCGCCAGCACCCGGCCTGCGGCGGTGTCCAGCGAGACCAGCGCGCCCGGCCCCTCGCCTTGCCGCACCTCGACCACCACGCCGGGCAGGATGTTGAGCGCCGACAGCCCTTCGGGCCGTGCGCGCGACAGGATCACGTCATGCGCCGCAATCCGCACCCGCACCTCGCTGCCCGGTGGTTGAGGCAGCCTTGGCAGGAACAGGGACACGCCCATCGCGTCCAGTTCGGTCAAGCCGTCGTCATCGTGCCTCGCGATCCGGGCCTTCAGCACCGCCCCCGCCTCGCGCGCACCGACGGGCAACACCGCCGGATCGCCCAGCACCTGCTGCGCCGGACCCTGCGCCACCACTCGCCCGGCCTCGATCGCAATTACAGTGGTCGCCAGCCGCGCCACTTCGCTGGCCGAATGACTGACATACAGGATCGGGATGTTCACGGTGTCGCGCAGCCGCTCGAAATAGGGCAGGATCTCGGCCTTGCGGTCCTCGTCCAGCGCCGCAAGCGGCTCGTCCGCCAAAATCAGCCTTGGCGCCGACAGCAGTGCGCGGCCAATCGCCACCCGTTGTTTTTCGCCGCCCGACAGCGCGCCCGGCCTACGCTCCAGCAGGGGCCCGATGCCCAGCATTTCGACCACACGACCGAAATCCTCCCGCGGCGCGCCTTTTGGGGCAAACCAGCCGCCATAGGCCAGATTCTGCCGCACCGTCAGATGCGCGAACAGCCGCCCTTCCTGAAAGATATAGCCCAGCCGCCGCCGATGCGGCGCCAGCCGCAGCCCCCTTTCGGTGTCAAGCAACAGCCAATCCCCAGCCGCGATCCGCCCGGCGTCGGGCATCAGCAGCCCGGCCACCGCATTGACGATGCTGGTCTTTCCCGAACCCGAGCGACCAAATAGCACCGTCACGCCCGGCGGCGCGCGAAAATTCACGTCCAGCGCGAACCCTTCGAACCGGTGTCGCAGCGAGACCTCCAGCATCACCGCCCCCCGACCCGCGCCGCGACCCGCCGACCAACATATTCGGACATCAGCAACGCCGCCATCGCCACGCCGACCGAGATCAGCACCAGCTTCATCGCCGGGCCCTCACCCCCCGGCGCCTGCAAGAAGGCATAGATCGCCGAGGGTATCGTGCGCGTCTGTCCGGGGATGTTCGATACAAAGGTGATCGTCGCGCCGAACTCGCCCATCGCCTTGGCAAAGGCCAAAATCGCCCCGGCGATGATCCCCGGCAGCGCCATGGGCAACGTTATCGTCAGAAACACCCACAGCGGCGAGGCCCCCAGTGTCGCGCCCGCCTGTTCCAGCTTTGGATCAACGGCCTCGATAGACAGCCGGATCGCCCGAACCATCAGCGGAAAGGCCATGATCGCCGCCGCCAGCGCCGCCCCGGTCCAACGAAAGGCCAGCATCACACCGAACCACTGGTCCAGCACCTGCCCCACCACGCCGCGCCGCCCAAAGGTCAGCAGCAGCAGGTAACCCGTGACCACCGGAGGCAGGATCAGCGGCAGATGCACCAGACCGTTGAGCAATTGCTTGCCCGGAAACGACCAGCGCGCCAGCGCATAGGCCACAAGGATGCCCAGCGGCAGGCTGAGTAGCGTCGCCCAGAACGACACCTGCAGCGACAGGGCGATCGCTCGCCATTCTTCGGGGCCCAGCCAGTCCATACCGGTTACGGCGCCAACATCCGAAAGCCTTGACGCTCAAAGGCGGCGCGGGCCTCGGGGCCGCGTAGCCACGTCAGGAATTCGCCCTCGGCCTCGGTGTCGCGATTGGTCAGATCGGCAACCGGATAGACTATGGCGGGATGGCTGCCCGCCGGAAACGTGCCGATCACAGTGACCGCGTCGGTGGCCGTCACGTCGGTGGCATAGACGATGCCCAGCGGCGCTTCGCCGGTCGCCACCAGTGCCAGCGCGGCGCGCACATTGTCGGTCTGCGCCACCAGGGGCTCGACCATCGACCACAGGCCCAGATGCTCCAAAGCC
Organism: uncultured Paracoccaceae bacterium; assembly: GCA_937907485.1. Classification (GTDB taxonomy): domain Bacteria; phylum Pseudomonadota; class Alphaproteobacteria; order Rhodobacterales; family Rhodobacteraceae; genus Pararhodobacter. Next base: position 12,373 of record CALESR010000194.1, read on the forward strand.
GCCTTGCCATAGACGCCGGCGGGCACTGAATCAACCAACGCCATTGCCAGCCGACCCTGGCCCAGCATCCCGACCAGATCGAGGCCGGGCTCGATTGCAACAGGCGCCGCGCCGCCCTGCCCGATCAACACCAGCGTATTGCCCAGCAGGTCAAGGCGCGTCCCGGCCTCGATCAACCCGGCAGCCTCGATGACGTCCATCCACTCGGTGCTGGCCGACAGAAAGATGTCAGCTGGCGCGCCTTGCTCAATCTGGCGTGCCAGCGCCGAGGACCCGGCCAGCGAGACCTGCACGTCATGCCCGGTTGCGGCTTCGAACCCGACTTCGATCTCGGCCAGCGCATTGGCAAGGCTGGCGGCGGCGAACACCACCACCTCGTCGGCAGCGGCAAGGGTCGGCGCCATGCCCAGCGCAATCGCGGCGGCGACGAACGGTTGGCGGAGGGCGATGGTGGGCATTTCAATCTCGCGTCGGTTATGTTCTCTAAAACATATCGCCGCCTTGTAAACAAGGATCATGCGTTATGTCTCACCGGACGAATCCCTCAACATCAACCGCAAAGCATGGATGCGCGCGGCGCCTGCCTCGGCCATGATGTCCTCGAGTTTGCGGTAATGCGCCAGAACCGTCACTCCGGCCTCGGTCAGTTGCGCGCCCCCGCCCTTGACCCCACCCCGCGCCGAATCGACCAGAGGTTCGCGAAATGCGGCGTTCATCGTCTCGACCAGTGTCCATGCGCGCTTGTAACTCATGCCCATCGAGCGACCGGCGGCGGCGATCGAGCCCGTCTCGCCGATACGCTGCAATAGATCGGCCTTGCCGGGGCCCAGCATTGCATCGTTACCGAAAACGATGCGAAGGCGCAGGCTGGGATTGTGGCCGGGCGGCTCGGAAGGTGTCATGCCCCTTTATGCCAAGACCCCACTTCTGCTCGCAAGTCATATTGCCACAGCGGCAGCGACAGGCAGCGCCGGGGTGTGTCACTCCAGGTTATTTCCACGCGGATATAATGACCACCCACGGCAGCCTCTACCTTGGACCCCGGCCATCTTCGGGCAGGCGTCCCCACCTGTTCTCAAGGCCATCCCTCGGCAGCCAATGAACATTGCCAACGCCCCTTTGGGCGGTCAGATCGCCCCTCGTTTCCGAAATTCGTTGTCCCAGTTTGAAACACCAATCTCCTCGTGCAGGCGATGCTGCCCCCCCTTCCCTGCCACTGCCCGAGCGCGTGGCCACGCGCCACGCTACGGTATGGCCAGACCAAGACGCCAGACCGCAGGACCTAACCGCAAAAAGTTGAATGGCTGGCGTTGTTGGTAGGCACCAAACAACACCGAGCAGATCAATCCAACTCTAATCACCAATAATAGTATTATATATCAATAGAATAAATCGATTATAACCTCGCAGACAGCGTCAGTGCATCCATCGAACTCAGGACATTGGGTGGCCCGAGCAATGGACCAAGAAAGCTCAGATGGCCAATCCCCGGCCCGAGGCGGGAAGTTGGCCTTTGTGTCAGCCGCCCGACAGCCGCAGCGGCGCGGTGCCCCTAGGGTGGGGGATAGCTGGCCCGCGCGGGCCGAGCCAAACTGACGGATCCGGAGGAACCATGACGGCCCCAGCATCGACCGCCACCGCCAAACCCACACGTCTCGACGACCGGTATACCCTGACTCAGGGCACGGCCTTCATGTCGGGCAATCAGGCGCTGGTGCGGTTGCCGATCCAGCAGCGGCTGCAGGATCAGGCGGCGGGGCTGAACACCGGGGGCTTCATCTCGGGGTATAGGGGTTCGCCTCTCGGGCGTTATGACATGGAACTGTGGAGCGCCGCCACGCAACTGCAAGGGCTGGGCATCACCTTTCAGCCCGGCGTGAACGAGGATCTGGCAGCAACCGCCGTCTGGGGATCGCAGAATGTCGGGCTGTTGCCGGGCGCGCGGGTCGAGGGGGTCTTTGGCCTCTGGTATGGCAAGGGGCCGGGGGTCGATCGCTCGGGCGACGTGTTCAAGCACGCCAATCTGGCCGGGACCAGCCCCAAGGGCGGCGTTCTGGTGCTGGCCGGCGATGACCACGGCGCCAAATCTTCGACCACGGCGCACCAGTCGGAACCGGCGCTGATGGCAGCGGGCATGCCAATCCTCGCGCCGTCAAATGTGCAGGAAATCCTCGACTATGGCCTGCATGGCATCGCGCTCAGCCGGTTCAGCGGGTGCTGGGTGGCGATGAAGTTGGTGACCGACGTGGTCGAGAGCGCCTCGACCGTCGATGTCGGTCTGGACCGCGTCAAGCCGGTGATCCCGCCGGTGCCGCCGATACCGGGCGGGGTTTCGATCCGACTGCATGACATGCCGCAAGTTCAGGAGGGGCGGCTTTACATGGCCAAGCTGCCGCTGTCGGTGGGGTACGCGCGCGCCAACGGACTGAACCGGGTAGTGGCGGGCGGCGCCGAAGCCAAGATCGGCATCATCACGGCGGGCAAGTCCTTTGCCGACACGATGCAGGCGCTGGCCGAAATGGGCCTCGACGCCGAAGGCGCCGGGATTGCGGTGTTGAAGCTGGGCATGGTCTTTCCGCTGGACCCCGAAGCCGTGGGCAAATTCGCCGCCGGCAAGACGACGCTGCTGGTGATCGAAGAAAAGCGCCCGCTGATCGAAAATCAGGTCAAGGCAACGCTGTTCGACGCCGCGCTGCCCGAGGCGCCCAAGGTGCTGGGCAAGGCCCTGCTGTCGGCGGTGGGGGAATTGGCGCCGAACGTCATCGCCCATGCCATCGCCAAGGTTCTGGGCAACGAGGCGCTGGCAACCGAGGTTCCTCTGGCTCCGGCGATGAAATTCGATGCCAATGGCCGGCCGATTCTTGGCCCGATGCGGTTGCCCAGCTTTTGCTCGGGCTGCCCGCACAACACCTCGACCCGACTGCCCGACGGCAGCCGCGCGCTGGCCGGGATCGGCTGCCACACCATCGCCGCGCTGAACTCGCCGCAAAACACCATGACCGTCTCGCACATGGGTGGTGAGGGGGTTCTGTGGACCGGGCAAGCCCCGTTTACCGACGAACCGCATGTCTTTGCCAACATGGGCGACGGCACCTATTTCCATTCGGGGCTGCTGGCGATCCGGCAGGCGGTGGCCGCCAAGGCGACCATGACCTACAAACTGCTGTACAACGGATTTGTCTCGATGACCGGCGGGCAGCCGGTGGATGGCGAATTGTCGGTGCCGCGCACCATCCTGCAACTGCAATCCGAGGGGGTTGCCCATATCATCGTGGTCACCGAGGACGTCGAGCGGGTGCGCGCCCTTGGCCTGCCCGCCGGGGTGCCGATCCGTCCGCGCAGCGAATTGGACGCCGTCCAGCGCGAGATGCGGGCCATGAAGGGCGTCACCGTGTTGATCTACGACCAGGCCTGCGCCACCGAGCGGCGCCGCCTGCGCAAGCGCGGCAAATGGGCGGACCCCAAGATCCGCACCTTCATCCACCCGGAAATCTGCGAGGGCTGCGGGGATTGCGGCCAGAAATCCGGCTGCCTGTCGATCGAGCCACTGGACACCGATCTGGGCCGCAAGCGACAGATCAACCAGTCGTCGTGCAACAAGGATTTCTCGTGCGTGCAGGGATTCTGCCCCAGCTTTGTCACCGTGCATGGCGCCGAGTTGCGCGTCAGCGCCGCAGCGGCGGGGGTTCAGGCCCCGGCGAACGCCGATCTGCCACTGCCGCAAACGGCGCTGACCCGCGACCAGCTGGGCGTGCTGATCACCGGGATCGGGGGCACCGGCGTCGTGACCGTGGGTGCGATCCTGTCGATGGCGGCGCATCTGGACGGGCTGGCGGTGTCTACGCTCGACGTGACAGGGCTGGCGCAGAAATACGGGGCGGTGATGACGCATATGCGGCTGGCCCATGACCCGGCAAAGCTGACCAGTTCGCGTCTGGCGATGGGCGAGGCCGATGTCGTGGTCGGCTGCGATCTGCTGGTGACGGCGGGCGACGAGGCCCTGAGCCGCCTGCGCAAGGGCAGCGCGCAACTGGTCGTCAACAGTGAAGAGGTGCCGACCTCGGAGTTCTCGCGCAACCCCGACTGGGCCTTTGCCACCGGCCCTCTGATGGCGCGGCTGAACGCGATGGCTGCAGGGCGCCTCGCGATGGTCAATGCCGTGGATCTGGCGACGGCGCTGTGCGGCGATGCGGTGTTCGCCAATATCCTGCTGCTGGGTGTCACGTGGCAAAAGGGCTTGCTGCCGGTCTCGCTGGAGGCCCTGCAGCAGGCGATCCGGCTGAACGGCGTCAAAGTCGAGATGAACCTTGCCGCCTTTGCCTGGGGGCGGGCCTTTGCCGTCGATCCGGCGAAGGTGAGTGCCGCCGCCAGCAAGGCCGACGGCAGCGGCACCGTGTCGCCCTTTGCCCCGGCGGTGATGGACAGCCTTTCGGACATCATCGCCGACCGGGTCCGGCGTCTGACAGCCTATCAGAACGCCGGCTATGGCGCGGCCTATGCGGCGCGGTTGCAGGCCTTGGCCACGGCGGGGGTGCCCGAGGCCACGTTGAAGACCGTCGCGCGGCAGTATTACCGCCTGCTGGCGAACAAGGATGAGTTCGAGGTCGGGCGGCTCTATTCCGATCCCGCGTTCCGTATGAGTCTTGCCCAGCAATTCGAGGGCGATCTCAAGGTGCACTTTCACATCGGCGGCGGCTGGCTGGCCTGCAAGGACGCTACCGGCGCCGCGGCGAAGTCCGAGAAAAGCTGGATGATGCCGCAGGCGATGGCGCTGCTGGGCCGTTTGCGCGGGCTGCGCGGCACCGTGCTGGACCCGTTCCGCAATTCGGACGAGCGCAAGCTGGCCCGGGATCTGCGCGCATGGTTCGAGGCCGATCTCGACCGTATCGCCGCCGCGCCCGATGACCAGACCCTTGCCGGGCTGGCCGCGTGGCCCGAGGCCGTGCGCGGCTTTGGCCCGGTGCGCGAGCGCAGCGCCAAGTCGGCGCTTGCCGCCCGTGACGCCCTGCTGAACCCACCGGCACCCAGTCTGGCGGCGGAATAGGAGTTCCCCGATGATCGACACCTCAACCATCCTGTCCACCCTCGCCGTCACCGCGGTCGAGCCCTTCATCCTGAACATCCCGATAGCCACCCCGGTCAAGACGCCAATGGGAATCGTCACCTCGACCGTGGCGCTGCTGGTCCGCGTGACCACGACGCAGGGCGAGCAGGGCTGGGGCGAGGTCTGGTGCAATTTCCCGCGGTTCAGCGCCTATAACCGTGCGGTCGTATTGACCAAAATCATCCAGCCCTATCTGAAATCGCGCAGCTTTTCCGGCCCGCACGAGGCTTTTGCCGCGATGAACGCCGCCGCCAACGTGCTGCGGCTGCAATCGGGCGATACCGGCGCCATCGCTTCGGCCATTGCCGGGGTGGATATCGCGCTGTGGGATATTGTCGGCAAGCGCGAGGGCCAGCCGATCTGGAAACTGTTGGGCGGCAAGGTGGGGGTGATCGACACCTATGCGAGTCTCGCGCGCTCGCATGGCGCCGACGAGATGATCGAAGACGGCATGAAGCGCGGCTTTCGCGGCTTCAAGCTGCGTTGCTGGGGCAACCCCGACCAGCACATCGGCGCCTATCACAAGGCCCGCGCGCAGATCGGCCCGGACATGGAACTGATGACCGACTGCAACTCGTCGTGGGATCTGGACAAGGCGGCCGAGTGGTCGATGGCGTTTGACGGCCTGAACATGTCCTTCATCGAAGAGCCAATCCCGGTCGATTCGCCCCAGCACATCTGGCAGGATCTGGCCCGCCGCGCGCCGTGCAAAATCGCGGGCGGTGAAAACATGATCACCGAGGCGACACTGAGCGACGCCATCGAGGGGGATGTTTACGGCGTGGTGCAGCCTGATCTGTGCAAATACGGCGGTTTTACCGGGCTGGCGCCCATCGCGGCGCGGATCGTGGCAAAGGGCAAGCGCTATGCCCCGCATATCTTTTCCGGCGCGCCGGGGTTGCTGGCGTCGGCGCATATCCTCGCGGCGGCCAATGCCCCCGATGGCGCGCTGGAATACGGCATCGAATACAACCCGCCGCGCGACGATTTCGTGCGTCACCAGATCACCGATGGCAAGATCGAAATCGGCGACGTGCCGGGTCTGGGCGTCGAGGTCGATCTGGAGCAGATCGGGCGCTATCTCGTCGCGACCCCGGATTGGTGAGGCTGATGGAGACCTTTGATTTCATCGTCATCGGGGCGGGCTCGGCGGGGGCGGCCTGCGCGGCACGCCTGTCCGAGAGCGGTCGGCACAGCGTGCTGCTGCTGGAACCGGGCGAGGCGACCGACAGTTTCAACCATCGCCTGCCGCTGGGCGTTGCCAATCTGGTCTATAACGACCGGCTGACCTGGCAGATGGAATCCGGGCCTGAGCCACATCTGGGGGGGCACAAGGTCTTTTCGCCGCGCGGTCTGGGGCTGGGCGGCTGCAGCGCGATCAACGGCATGATCTGGGCCATCGGCGCGGCCAAGGGCTGGGACGCCTGGACCGAGGCGGGCGCCATCGGCTGGGGCTGGGACGACATCAAGCCGGTGTTCCGCCGGATCGAAAGTTTTCCCGGCGGGCGCGACCTGCAACGCGGGCAAGACGGGCCGATCCACGTCGAATGGCAAAGGCCCGAACCGCTGGGCCGCGCTTTTCTAAA
>CALESR010000195.1 GCA_937907485.1 uncultured Paracoccaceae bacterium
GCCGAACACCACGGTGACGATCAGCGCCAGCTACACCACGCCGTGGGACAGCATCTGCCGCGTGGGGGAAGGGTCACATGGGTCAATTCTCAATGGAAATTATACGCCCACCTGGGTCACTTCTGGGTGGAAATCAACAGTAATGAACTTGGTGCAAATGTCACGCTCACTGAGCGATCGCTTCTCCATGCGGTCCTCTCCTCGCAGCGCGACGCACCGTTACAGCGGTAAAGCGGATAAGTGCCTTGATACGCTAGCATAAGCGGATTTCAGACCAAGCGGCAACGCTCAAAGGCGTCGCCAGTCGCGTTAAAGTGGAATCGTTCGCCCCGTGTGACGCCAGAGGCGGCGACGTCAACGCTGATGTCGCACAGCGTCCGTCAACTTCCACAGGTCAGAAAATCGGACGTCTCGTTCTTCGTCGGGATCGCGTTCGTTGTGTCCGCCTTTACTGCGGGCGCGCACGGGGAAGCTGCCGCGGATCGGCATCTTCGAGCGTTACAATACCCAGTTTGATGCGCCCTTCGCCTCGCCGGTTAACAGAGCGATCTGTTCCGCGCGCCCGACGCGAGGATATGCGCCCCGTCAACCGCCGCTGCCTCGACGCGAGGCTGGCTCTTGTCGATTATCAGGACGCACGCATTGCTCACCACCAGACGGGTGATGGTCATTGTCCGTGGGGGCCAGACTGAGAGGCGGCTTATTTCAGCTTGATGGCGAAGTGCTTGCGCACGGGTTCTTCGATGGTCCAGGTGCCTTTGAAGGTCGGCTCGACGGTGAAGGCATCGCCGGGCAACAGCGTGATCGGTTCACCACCGTCCGGTGTGATCGTGATGCGGCCTTCGATCAAGTGGACGAACTCGTAGAACTGATAGCTCGCGTGCCAGGCGCCGGGGGTCGCCTCCCAAGTGCCCGATATCATGCTGCCATCGAGCGAGCTGTGTTGAACCCAGTAGCGCATCGTCGGATTGCCCACGACCTTGACCCACCCGGCCAGATCGGTGGTGGTGGGCTCCGGCCCCGGTGCGGGGAATCGAAAAACCGTGGTGCTCATTCCTGCCCTCATGATGCGCGTCATCGCTGAAGTCACTTGGTTAGGCGGCAGGCAGGTGCAGCGCAAGCCAGATGATCCCTGAGGGCCGCGATTGGCGAAGGGGCTGGTGAGCCTGCAGGAAATCGGTCAAAAAAGCCGCAAGCGCAGGGCGAGCGCAGACAGGGCAGGAAACGATCATGGAACTTCGTGCGGCAAGAGCGTCGGATGCCGAACATCTGGTGCGCTTCATCAACATGGCAGCCGATGACTTGCCGCTGCATTTCTGGCGCAAGACGGTTGGCCCGGAAGGCGACCCCTGGGCGCTGGGGCGCGAGCGCGCCGCACGGGAGACAGGGAATTTCTCCTATCGCAACGCCTGGGTTGCCGAGGTCGACGGTAACGTCGCCGCCTGTTTGCTGGGGTATGCCGCCGAAGAAGCGCCCGGCCCGATCGATCCGGATACCCCGCCGATCTTCGTGCCGTTGCTGGAACTTGAGGCACTGGCACCCGGTGCGTGGTATCTGAACGTTCTGGCCACCTACGCCGAGTTTCGCGGTCGGGGCCTGGGCAGCGCGCTTTTGGCCCATGCCGAGACGGTTGCCGCGGCGGCAGGTCACCGCGCCATCAGCCTGATCGCCGAGGACACGCATCTGGATGCGCTGCGCCTGTATTCGGCCAAAGGCTATCGGGAGGTTGCGCGTCGCCCGGTCGTCAAAGCCGATTGGGAGGTTGATGCGCGCGAGTGGATTTTGTTCACAAAGTCCATGTCAGCCCTCTGATCACCTGTGGCGGAGCCATGTGCGGCCGGCCAATCCTCTTCCGAGGCTTGCAGTTTGGCGCAGGGTTCATGCCTTGGCCGATCCATTTGACGCATGATCCAAAGGAGTCACCCGGCCTGCTTTCGGGGTTCATCACATCGTAACCAACGGCGGCGAATAGCGCTACCAGGACGCGAACGGCCCATAGCGGACGGTCGACACGGCCCAAGTCTTTAATGCAGCAGTCCCTTAAGCAGCCGTTCGATGGCCCATCGTTCGCAACGGTCGGGGTGAACGAGCCAGCTACTCACGTCCCAGATCGTGCCTTTTTCATCGTTGCCTTCAACTCTGCCTCCCAGATGCCAAGATTCTCGCGGATCAATTTCGAATAGGGGCTGTTCTCGCTGTGAGGATCGTCGCTTTCGATGAAGGCCTGCGCTGTTTCCACCATGGTCCGACGGTCGAATTCCTCGAAGATCCCGATCAATTTTTCGGCCTCGTCACGCGAATGGCCGATTGCCTCGAACACCGAACGCGCGGCGCGGATCGAGCTGTCGTAGGTCTCGCGGATAATGTCACGGCAACCGACCGCCCAAAGGTCATAGACATGCCAGCGGTCGATGGCGCGGGCGACCACATGCACCTTGGGGTGATTGTCATGCATATAGCGGGCAAGCTCGGTCGCGGCCGCCTTGTTGTCGATCGCGATCACGAAGACATCGGCATCTTCGATCCCGGCGGCATGCAAAAGATCTGGGCGTGTGGCATCGCCGAAATAGGCGCTGAGGCCAAAGCGGCGCAGCATGGCCAGTTGCTCGTTGCTGTAGTCGACAACCGTGGTTTGGTAATCGGCCGCCTGAAGCGCCCGGTTCACTATCCCGCCAAAGCGCCCGTGGCCGGCGATGATGATCCGGGCATTTGGCGCGATCTCATCGGCCTCGCGTTCCTGCTGGCGCGAATAGCGGGGCGCAATGACCCGGTCATACAAGATGAACAAGGCCGGGGTCAGCAGCATCGACAGTGCCACGACAAGCAGCAGAAGATCGGCCACCGCAGGCGGCACCACCGCATTGGCCACAGTAAAGGAAACCAAAACGAAGCCGAACTCTCCGGCCTGGGCCAGCCCCAAGGCGAAAAGCCACTTGTCGCCCCCAGCCAGCCGAAAGACGCGGCCCAAGCCCAGCATGACCGCGCATTTCAAGACGATCAAGCCAAGTGTCAGCCCAAAGACAAGGCCAAGGTTTTCCCCCAACAATGCGAAATCGATGCTGGCGCCGACGGTGATGAAGAACACACCGAGGAATATCCCCTTGAAGGGTGCGATATCGCTCTCCAGTTCGTGCCGATATTCGCTGTTGGCCATGACGACACCCGCAAGAAAGGTGCCTAGCGCAGGAGACAGCCCCACCATCGTCATCAGAAGTGCGATGGCCAGAACCATCATCAATGCCGTACTGACGAAAAGCTCTCGCAGCCGCGCCCGGGCGACATAGCGAAAGATCGGTCCTGTCAGAAAGCGGCCCGCGACGATCACGGCACCAATGGCCGCCAGCGTCACCAGTGCAGTTTGCCAACCCGGCAGGCCCTCAACCAGATTGAGGCTTAGGCCCGCCGGGCTATGGTCGCCGCCATGGTCTTCGCCTTGGCCAACAGCTGCCATGAGCTCGGGCAGGGCCAGCAAGGGGATCAGCGCCAGCATCGGGATCACTGCGATGTCCTGAAACAGCAGAACCGAGAAGCTGGCCTGCCCCCCGTCGCTGCGCATCAGCCCCTTTTCGTTCAGCGTCTGCGTGACAATCGCGGTGGAGGACATGGCAAAGATCATGCCGATCGCCAGAGCCACCGACCAGACCTGCCCCAAAGCCAAAGCAACTGCCATCACCGCAAGGGCGGTCAGGCCAACCTGCAATCCGCCCATCACGAAGATCCGCGCCCGCATCGCCCAAAGGACCTTTGGTTGCATCTCAAGGCCGATTAGAAACAGCATCATCACCACGCCGAACTCGGTGAAATGCTGCAACGCGATGACATCAACCCCCGCCCAATGCAGCACAGGCCCGATGGCGATGCCCGCGATCAGATAGCCCAACACCGACCCCAACCCAAAACGCGAGGCGAGCGGCACGGCGATCATCCCGGCAAGGAAGATGGTGAAGGTGGTGAACATGAATTCTGCGGTCATCGCGGGTCCTTTAGCTTCGGGGAAATCCGTCAGGATAGGTGCATCAGGTGCTGACGCGGCGGGCAGCCGAACTTGCGCGAATAGTCGCGACTGAAGTGGGTTGGGCTTTCGTAACCCACTTCGAAACTTGTCGACGAAACAGAGCGCCGCCCCTCGCGCAGCAGGGCCTGCGCTTCGATCAGGCGCAAGTCCTTGAGATATTGCAGGGGCGTCGTCCCGGTGACCGATTTGAAATGTTCGTGGAACGAAGACTGGCTCATACCCACAAGCCGTGCGAGGTCGGCCACCGCCAGTGGTGCGCGAAACTCTTGCCGAATCCGCGCGATTGCCTTGGCAACACGGCTGGCGTGGCTATCCACCGACAAGAGGTTGCGCAGCATCCCGCCAAGCGGCGACAGAAGCAGGCGGAAGTGAATTTCCCGCAGGACTGCGGGGCCTAGCACCTGTGCATCGAGCGGCCGGTCCATCATGGCAAGGTATCGCGCCAGCGGCTCCGTCCACTCACCCTCCGCGATATTGGCGCAAAGCGAGCGCGCATCAGGCGCATCCGTTACCGCCTCCCCCACCTGTTCATAAAGGCTTCGGACAATCCCAAGATCCAGCGACAGGATCAGTGCAAGATAGGGCGCCGCTGGGCTGGCTTCGGTGATTTTCGACGTCACCGGCAGGTCGTGACTGACCAAGAGCGCGTCTCCCCGCTGCAGCGTCACCGACTGTGTCCCAATTCCAGTTTCCTTACGGCCGCGCAAGATCAGGCAGACAACCGGGTTATAGACGACTGCCTCAAAGGCGCTGACGCTTTCACGGCGCAAGACATGCAGGTTCGGGAGCGAGCCCGCCCGCCCTTCATTCCTTAGGGCAAAATATCGCTCTGCCTGCCCTTCCAACTCGTCCAGCATGATCGTCCCTCTCTGATCCTGCATATCCGTTCAAGATGTGCGATTCATCTGGAAATCCGACCGACTGGAGGAATTGGCAGGAATGATAGAGGAAAAGGCAGGAATACCCTGATGTGACAGCCTAGGATCCTGCCAACCCCACATGCCAAGGAGAGCAACGATGACGCCTGCGCATCCGACATTCCCCCTCAACGCTGACACCGCGATCCCGGCCGCAGGATTTGGTACCTATCTCATTTCCGACGAGGCGGCCCCCGAGGCCGTTTGCGCCGCGATCACCACCGGGTATCGCCATATCGACACCGCATCAGGTTATCATAATGAGGTTGCCGTCGGCGAGGGTTTCCGCCGGGGTCTTGCGGCCGAAGGGCTTGCGCGGACCGACATCTTCGTGACGACCAAGCTTTGGCCCGGCAATCCGGCATGGGGTGACCCGCCCAAAGACGCTGCACAGACAATCGCCGAATGCGAGGCCAGCCTTGCCCGGCTGGGGTTGGACTATGTCGATCTCTACCTGATCCACGCGCCCTATGGCGGCGAAAAGCGGTTGGACCAGTGGCGCGCGCTCTTGCAGCTGAAAGAAACCGGCAAGGCGCGGTCAGTTGGGGTGAGCAATTTCAACATCGGCCATCTGGAAGAAATCCGGGCAGCCGGACTGCCTATGCCCGATGCCAACCAGATCGAGCTGCACCCATGGTCGCAGAAACCCGGCCTGCGGGCCTATATGGCCGAACAGGGCATCGCGCCCATTGCCTATAGCAGCCTTGTTCCGCTCTCCACATGGCGCATCGAACCGGGTCAAGCCAGCGCCAAGACCGACGAGATGCGCGCCGATGGTGGCGCCTTTGCAGAAATGGCGGCGAAATTTGGGGTCAGCGAGGCCCAAGTCTTGCTGCGATGGGGCGTCCAGAACGGCTTTGCCGTACTTCCCAAAAGCTTGAACCCTGACCGAATGCGCCAAAACCTCGACCTGTTTACCTTTACCCTCGACGACGCGGACATGGCACGCATGGCAACCATGGATCGCGGCGATGGCGTGGCTTGGGCAACCGGCGATCCCAGCAAATAGAGGGCAAAAAGCGCAGGTCAGGCCCGGACATAGGCCTGACAGTGTCCTCTATCCAAAGCAAGTGCAGATATTCAGTCGGACCCGGCCCATTGCGGCCGGTCGACTGTTAAGGCAGAAAACGGTGAATAGCGTGCATCATCATTCCAGTGATTGTGCAACCATGGCATCACCGCATTAGAAGGACCGGCACCTTGCAGGAGCGGATCATCGCCGTTGTGGTTGACCCGATGATGAGGCTGCGGATGCGGCTGTGGCCATAGGCGCCCATGACCAGCAGGTCAAAGTGCGCGTCCTCCTCCAGCCTGGCCAAGGCGGTATCCGGCTGGCCCGGCAGGACTGAAGTTTCCGCGTCGATCCCGGCGGCCCTCAGCATTGCGCGTGCATCTGCAAGGCCCTTGGTGACCTCGGCCGTGGCGGTGCCCACGGTCACGACATGCACCGCCAGCCCCTGAAACAGCGGGCTGCGGGCGATGTGATCGACGGCCTTCATCGCCGAAGCGCCACCGTCATAGGCGACCAGCACCTTCGAAATCGGCCGGAACGCGCGCGACGCGATGAACACCGGCTTATGACTGGCGCGCACGATGCGTTCGAGGTTCGAGCCCAGATGGCCCTTGGCAAAGTCTGCCGCCTCGCCGCGCTTGCCGATCAGGATCACCTGGGCGTCGGCTTCGACATCGGCCACGGCCTCGACAATGTCACCATGGCGCAGGCGGGTGGTGACCTCGCTCACGCCGGCCTTTTCCAGCAGGGCTTGCGCGTCGTCCAGGATCGCCCGGCCACGGTGGCTGATCAGCTTGGCGCGTTGCGCGTCCAGTTCGGCCAGTTGCTCCATCAGGGCCGTCCGCGCCCCAAGTGCAATGGCGCCGGAATGATCGTGAGTGTCCGACGCTTCGCGCCGACCAAGGACGTGGATCAGTTCCACCGGCGAACCGGTGCGACGGGCGATCCACGCTGCATGGTCGCACACGCTGGCGGAATAGATCGAGCCATCGACAAGGGCGACGATCTTCTGTGGTTGGTTGGTCATGTCCGTGTCCCCCTCAATGCGCCAGCAACTTGTCCATCGTGCCTGGCTTGTCATGCGTGGCAAGCTTGTCGACGATGGTTTCCGTGGCCGCGTTCATGCCGACGATGTCCACCTCGGCCCCGTCGCGGCGGAACTTCAGCACCGCCATGTCCAGCGCCTGCACGGAGGAGATGTCCCAGATATGCGCAGCGCTAACGTCGATGACGACGCGGTCAAGCGCCTCGCGGAAGTCGAAGGCGTTCATGAAGTCCTCGACCGACCCGTAGAAAAGCTGGCCTTCGACGGTATAGGTCCGCACGCGGCCATCCTTCGAGATGGTCGAGGTCACGTTGAACAATTGGGCGATCTTGCCGGCGAAGAAGATGCCTGACAGCAGCACCCCTACCAGCACCCCGATGGCCAGGTTGTGGGTCCAGACCACGGTTACCACTGTCGCAATCATCACGATGGACGAGGAGCGCGGATGAACCGCCAGGTTCTTGATCGACGACCACGAGAAGGTGCCGATCGACACCATGATCATGATTGCCACTAGCGCGGGCATCGGGATCTGCGCCACCCAGTCGCCGAGGAAGACCACGAGGATCAGAAGCACTACCCCGGCGGTGAAGGCCGACAGCCGCCCCCGCCCGCCGGATTTGACGTTGATCATGCTCTGGCCGATCATCGCGCAGCCCGCCATGCCGCCGATGAACCCGGTAGCCGTGTTGGCGATGCCCTGACCGATACACTCCTGATTTCGGTCGGATTTTGTGTCGGTCAGGTCATCGACGAGGGTCTGCGTCATCAGGCTTTCCAGCAGGCCCACCACGGCAATCGCCAGCGAATAAGGCAGGATGATCCACAGCGTCTCCAGCGTCAGCGGAATCTGCGGGATCAGGAACACCGGCAGCGTATCGGGCAGCGCGCCCATGTCACCCACCGTGCGAACATCCCAGCCGAAGGCGAGCGTCAGCGCCGTCAGGACCGCGATGGTGACCAGCGGCGACGGGATCGCCTTGGTCACATAGGGGAACAGGTAGATGATGGCCAAGCCAGCGGCGACCAGCGCATAGGTGAGCCATGTGACACGCGTCGGGTCCAGTTCCGGCAGTTGTGCCATGAAGATCAGGATCGCCAGTGCGTTGACAAAGCCGGTCATGACTGACTTCGAGACATAGCGCATGACGAAGCCCAACTTCAGAAGGCCCGCGCCGATCTGGATCAGCCCGGCCAGCACCGTGGCGGCCAGCAGGTATTGCAGCCCGTGGTCGCGCACCAGCGTGACCATCAGCACCGCCGTTGCGGCCGTGGCGGCCGAGATCATCCCCGGCCGCCCGCCGACGAAGGCGATCAGCACGGCGATGGAAAAGCTGGCGTAGAGCCCCACCTTCGGATCCACGCCCGCGATGATGGAAAAGGCAATCGCCTCGGGAATGAGGGCAAGCGCCACGACAAGCCCGGCCAGCACGTCGGCACGGATGTTGCCAAACCACTGCGCGCGGTAGGCATCGAATGAAATCATATGAGAGTTTTCCTAATCGACGCGGGCCAAATGTCCGCGCGTCGAGATGTGATCTGTTGGTCAGTTCAGGGTGCCCGGCGGATCGGCGGCCGGAAGAGCCACCCGGGGATCGCACCCAGGTCCATGTTTATCGTCGCGCACCTACACCTTTTGCGCAACGAAGCCAACCCTTACACCGATCCCTATCCTCGCCTCGTGGTCGTTGAGAGACGCGTGTCGATGGTATCACCAGCGACCGCTTTCCGCCCGACGCGAGGACAACATGCCTCGAGCCGTGATATCCTGCCACTGTCGGCAAGACCGAAGAAGGGTGGGCACGGTGGACAGGAGGTAGTCCCATGTCAGTCAATCTTCTTCCCGTCCTCCGTCCTGTCCGAGTTCCTTGGAACAAGGGCCGCATCATCGGCCAGAAGCGTCCGCTGCTGCCGCGGCATGTTTGGTCCATCCGCGTCCGCCTAGAGATGGCAGGCAACGCGCGCGACCTCGCGCTATTCAACATGGCGGTCGATAGCAAACTGCGCGGTTGCGACCTTGTCGGCCTCAGGGTTCGGGATGTCTTCGCCGCCGGGCGCGTCAAGGAGCGGACCTCGATGATCCAGAGCAAGACCGGCAAGTCGGTCCGGTTCGAGATCACCGAGACCACGAGGGTGTCCCTCGGTCGCTGGATCGGCGACCCGGAGATGAACGGTCTCAAGTTCCTGTGGCCCAGCCGGATCCACGGCAGCCCGCATCTGTCCACGCGACAGTATGCCCGGATCGTCCGGGGCTGGGTGACGTCGCTCGGCCTAGAGCCGAGCGCCTACGGCACGCATTCCATGCGACGGACCAAGGTCGCGCAGATCTTCAAGAAGACCGGCAACCTGCGCGCGGTCCAGCTGCTGCTGGGGCATACAAAGATGGACAGCACGGTGCGCTACCTCGGTGTCGACATCGAGGACGCGTTGTCCCTGTCGGAGGGGATCGACCTGCAACTGCCCCACCGACCGGTACACCATGCGCCGGTCGGCCCAAAGCCGCAGTTTCGCTCTGCCTGACGCGGCGCGGCTGCATTCCTGAAAGCTGCCATTCCAACAGGTTGCAACGAAAATCGCGTCAGAGTGATCGGCCAAGGACATTGCTACCGTTGCACTTGAGAGGTGTGTTTGTGTTCCGATCCAAGCCCACAACGCCCCGGTCCTTTCTGACTGCACGTCAACAGGCCTCTGCCACGTTGACTGCGACGCCTTGCGCAAGCTGTGTGTGACCCCATGTCCGCGCCTCAGGTTAAAAGCAGCAAGACCGAAGTCCCTCCCAACAACATTGCAACGACCCGGTTGAAGACCTTTGACAGCCGCGGCGTGGCCAGAACATGGTGGACCTGCGCAGCCAGCAGCATCATTGCCGCCAGGGTGCCCGCAGTCATGGCGACCGTGATCACGATGATCGCGCTTACCGTGGGCAGATCGGTCAGGCCACCAGGCGCCACCGACGGCAGCATCAGCAAATAAAAGACGATCGTGTAAGGGCTACCGAGGCAAATCGCAGCCCCTGCACTCGCCGAGGCCATCCACCCACGGGTTGATGCGGCTACGTCGGTGCCGAACTGCGCGGCATGCCACATCTGCCAGGCCAGCCACAGCATGTAGGCCGCACCAAGCAGCCGAAACCCCGTCAGAAACTGGCCATTGTCCTGCACCCAGACACCAAAGCCCAATGCGATCGTGGCAATGGGGATCAATTGCCCGATGCACACTCCGCTGCCAAAGGCGATGCAGCCGCCTGTGTCTCGGATCATCGCGCGCGACAGCGCCACGGCAACCACAGGACCGGGCGCGGCCTGCATTGCAATCACCGCGGCGGCAAAAACCAGCATCGCAGACAGTTCCATTGATCAATCCTCTTCAATGAAATTCGGGGTTCGGCGCGGGCTGCGCGGCCCCTTGCGCCTGATCTTCGGGGATCAACGCTGTGGCGCCTATCAGGTGATCACCTGATCTCCGTGCGCCGGACCAGCGGGGCGCGGGTGGATCGTCAGACCAGCAGCATCGACACCGCGGCGGCTGCCAGCATGACCGCCATCACCCGGCTAAGAACCGAGTTGGCCGACGGGGACACGAGGATACGCCGCAACCTGGTGGCCAGCAGGATCATCCCTGAAAGCGAGGCACCGACGGCCAGGATGCTGGCCAGCAAGATCGGGAGGAGGGTGTCTGAATGTGCCAGCCCCTCTGGCGCCACCGACGGCAGCAGCACGAGGTAAAAGACAAAGGTCGCCGGATTGCCCAGACACAGCGCGACCCCGGCGCCAGCCGACGCCAGGCCGCCACGCCGCGCCGATGAAGCAGCGATGCCCGTGTCACTGTCGCGCCAGATCTGGAAAGCCAGCCACAACAGCCAGGTAACGCCGCCGAATTTCAAGACGGCCAGCCATTCCGGGCTGCCCTGTATCCACACGCCCAGTCCCAATGCGATGGCCAGAATGGCGATCACGTCACCCATGCAGACGCCCGCCGCAAAGGCGGCCGCCCCGCGCGAGTCGCGCGACAAAGTGCGCGTGACGACAATCGCCATCAGCGGACCGGGGGCGGCGGTGATGGCCATGACAGCCACAAAGAACGGCAAAAGGGTTTCGATGGTCATGCGAACCTCCAAGTCACCGGCGTGTGCGCAAACAGGGGCGCTGACACCACTTGATCACTGGCGCTGCCGGACTGGCATCGGGTGATCACCTGATTTGGCCGCACCCCACCAACCGCTGGGCTCCCTACGCGCCGAGAGACTCCCGGTCCGCCGGTTGGCTGGCGGTTTCAGTGTGCTGCCCTTGTCGCCCGGCGGTATGTCCAAGCAGCAGTACAAAGCCGGTGTGTTGGCGCGCCCTGCATCGGGCGATCACTTGGATTCGCCAAACACGGTGTTGTTTTGGAAAAAAAACGGGCCGGGGAAACCCCCGGCCCAACTGGAAATTTCTTTTGGCTCAATGCACGCTCAGGCGCTCAGTAGCGCGGGCGCTGATAGACGCCGGTCTGGCCGGAATGGCCTTGCTGCGGCACATAGCCCGGCACTGCGACGTAACCCGACTGACCCGGATAGCCCCCTGGCAATGCGAATTCGAGTCGCGCAGGTAATCGTGCGGAACCCAGCCCCACTGGCCCTGCCAGCCGATCCGGACCCAACCGCCTTCATAGCGCTCAACCTCGACCGAGGTGCAGGGCGGGACAGTGCCCAGCACCGGATACCAGGCGCCGGCGTTCTGGTGGATGGTCAGACCGGTCACGGTCCAACCCGGGATGGCTGCCGCGGCGCCGGCCGAGAGGGCGAGGGTGGCGGCGGTCAGCGCGATCTTGAAAAACATGTGTCTATTCCTTTGACGTAGCGAGGTTTGCAGGTCGAGCCTCTGGCAGAGCGTCTCGATACCCTCATCTGACACCGTGCGAGGGGCGCGCGGCATCGGGTGAACACCTGATATTGAAAGGGCCCCTGACGCGACCGTTCAGCGCAGGCTGTCGGGGTCCAGCAGACCGGCGCGCACCGCGGTCAGCAGCAGGCTGGCGGTGGAATGCGCCCCCAGCTTGCGCATGACACTGGTGCGGTGGGTGTCTACGGTCTTGGGGCTGATCCCAAGGAGCGCCGCGGCACTGATGTTGCTGTGCCCGCGCGCGATGGCTTGCAGCACGGCCAACTCACGGTCGGTCAGGTCGGTTGTGCCGCTTGCACTGTCCAGCATCCGCTGCGCGCTGGCGCCGATCATCGTCCGGCCGGCGCGGACCTGCCGCACCGCGTTGATGATCTCGGCCTCGGAGCCGTCCTTGAGCATCACGCCATGCACGCCCGCCTCGACCATCTGGGCCAGCATTTCGGCCTGCATGCTGCCGGTCAGCACCAGAAACCGCGTCTCGGGCGCCCAGCGGCGCGCCTCCAGAAACACCTCAAGACCATTTGCGCCGGGCATGTTGTAGTCTAGGATCGCCACGTCTGGCCGGTGCTTGCGGATCGCCGAAATGGCCTCGATCCCGTTCGCAACCGTTTGCAGGACCGTCAGACCCTCGATCGACGACAGTGCCGAGACAAGCCCCTGGGATACGAACAGATGATCTTCGGCAATCACGACCCGCGTTTGCATCTGGCCAGGGTTCCTTCGATCCTTCTGGGTTGCCTTGCAACCATGGTGCTTCTGGGTCTCGCTGCCGTCTGGCCTGCGTCGGTTCAGGCACAATCGCGCCCGGTGCTTGCGCTGACAGGGCCCGTCGAATCGTCCGGGCTGGCCCCCTTCCTCGAATACATCATTGATCCCGACTGGGATATGGACGTCACGACCCTTGCCGATGCCGCCGCGCCCGGTTGGCAGCCGCTGCCGGCAACGGGCGTCGATTTCGGCTATTCCCCGGCGCGGATCTGGCTGCGCCTCGCGGTGATCAACCAGAGCGAGGGAACCCGGGACTGGCGGTTCTATGTCCATTCGAACTTCTTTCCGACGCTGCAAATCTGGCAGATCGGGTCGCAGGGCGCGCCGGTTGCGTTGATGGATCTGGGCCCTGACAGCCCGTTCAGCGCCCGTCCCCTTGCCGCCCCCCAGACCGTGGCACCCTTTGCGTTGGCCCCGGGGGCAGCGGCGACTCTTGTCATGGCCTATTCCTCGCAAGGGTCGTCGCGCACCGCAGTCTCGATCGAAACCGCCGAGAGCTTTTCGGCGCTGTCGGCCTTGGCGATTGCCAAGACCTTCACGTTCTATGGCACGATTCTGGCGCTGCTGGCCGTGACCAGCATCGCGCTGGTCGTGCTGCGGCAGTTGCTGCACGCTGTCTATGCGGCCTATGTCGGCGGCATGGCCCTGTATATCGCGCATATCGACGGAACCACCTTCCAGCATCTGTGGCCAACGTTGCCGGGCCTGAACAACATGGCATCGGTGGTGCTGGGCACGGTGGTCATGGTCGCCGCAGCGCTGTTTGCGATCATCTACCTGCAAACGCGGCAGCATCACGCAGTTATGCACCGGGTTCTGCTAGGCGCGATCGTGGTCATTCTGGGCACTGTGGCGGTGCTCTGGGCCTCTGATCCGCAGCGTCTCAAGCAGGTCATGGTGGTGTTCCTGCCGTTGAATGCGCTGGTGATCCTGTCCGCCGCCATCGTCGCCGCTGGGTCGCGTTTTGATGACGTCAAGTATTTCCTGTTCGCCTGGCTGGCGGCGCTCAGCCCGGCCGTGCTGTTCATGGCGCGCCATGTCTTTGCCTTCGAATCCGGGATCATCCCCACCTATGACGCGGTCCGTGCGGCGCTGGTGTTCGATGCCTACATGATGGGATTCGCTACCATCGACCAGCTCCGCCGTTCCCGCGAGCGGGCCTTGGCCGAAAGTCTGGCAATGGCCCGGCGCAACCTCATGCTGGGCGAGCGTCTGGCCGTTTTGGACCACAGCTACGACACCCTGTCCACACAGGCCCGCCTTCGCGAGGAGAATGTCAAGGACGCGGTCCACGACCTGCGCCAACCGATGCACGCGCTGCGCCTGTCGATGCGCCAACGACTGGTGGACGGCGAAACGGACAAGGACAGCAGCCAATTCGAGGCCGCGCTGGCCTATATGGAGCAGTTGGTGGCCGATCGTCTGGCCGCGCGCCCCGACCCCGCGCAAACGGCCGCGGTGGCCGAGGTTCCCCCGACCCAGGAGCCCGGCCTGCATGAGGTTTTGCGCGGCGTCACCGAGATGTTCGCGCCCGAAGCCGCGGCCAAGGGGCTGGCCCTGACGCTGCGGCTGGGCGCGCCTGACGGTCCGGTCGATGCCTATCCCCTGATGCGCGCGCTGGCCAATCTGGTGTCGAATGCTATCAAATACACCCGCAAGGGCCGCGTGCTGATCACGCTTCGCCGAACTGCCACCGGTTGGCGCGTCGAAGTTCACGACACCGGCCCCGGTCTGGATAAGTCGCAGTTCGCCCAAGCACTCGAGCGCAACGCAAGGCTGGACCGCGACCGGCCCGAAGCCGAGGGCAGCGGCTTGGGTCTGACAATCGTTCAGGACATCGTCACGGCCCAAGGTTGGACGATGACACCCTGCAACCGCCGGCGAACCGGCGCAAGCATCCTTCTTGAGATCCCTGCGACATCAATCTCCCCCCGCCATAGTATCGGCATCTGAAGACCGACGTTCATCTAGGTCTCCCGCCCGGCTTCTCGGCGCAGTGATTGCTGTGGGGTGGAGTGGCAGCTTCGCCGATGCAAAGCTGTTCTGGTGTTACACATACAAGGGTCCGCTTTCCGCCCCAGTCGGACGTTCGCGAATGTCGCACGACACCCTGCCTCGCTACGAACATCGCACGTCACTCCGTTGCCCTGAGCCACTCTACCACCTCGACATTCTATCTGCGCCTGACACACAAAGGCCCTTGACGTCTATCTGTGTCCTCCGCATATAGACCGCATGCGAATCGGCCCCCTCATCTCTCTCTTGAGCACTACCTACGGCCTGCCGGAGGCTAGCGTGACGCTTGTTGCGCGAGCGATGCGCGAGGCGGGTTGGATTTCGACGGGTGCGAGGGGTGTCAACGCGCCCGAGATGAATGCGCGGGATGTGGCCCGGTTGACCCTGGCGCTGCTTTCGGGCGAGCCAGCGAGCAAGGTGGTCGCCGAGTTTGAGATTCTCCGGTCGCTTCAGACCAAGACGGTGTTCCCGAAGGAAGGGTTCGTGCCGCAGAGCGCGTTGCCGCAAGACCATACCTTCGAAGACTTGATCACTGCGCTTTTCACGGCATCGCTTGATGGTGCCCATGTCGGTCGCTTCATTGATCCTTTCCCAGGCGGCGACCTTTGGCCACGTTTCTCCATCGCTGTCGACGCCTCGTGCCGAAGCGGCCAAGTTGACCTGCCGAATCTTAGGGCCGACTACGAAGACCTCGCGAGCGCCAAGGAACTCGATACTCTCTACGCAATCGAACCGTTGACTCTCGAGATTCACGCCAAGATTCAAGAGATTGAAGTTCGGACCGCCAGCGCGGATAGCAGCAGCGTTGTGGCTAACCGGGGCATGCGAGTTATCAGATCGATTTGCCAAGAAGAGTTCAAAACGATCGCGGCGGTCATGGGAACACCGGTTGTGGAGGGCATCATCTGATGTCGTCCTTCCACAAACCTGGCCGGGCCAATCGTATATCATCATTTGTCGCCAGCCCTGGAGGATCAAACATGACGACCAAGTCCACACTCGAGATCTCGACCAACACCGAGCAGCTTTCGAATGGCCAAGTCACGGCGCTCAATCAAGCACTGGTACAGATCAAGGCCATCTTGATCGAAGGTCTCCACCACAGGTTCTTTGACTGCGTCATCCGCAGTGAGATCGGAAAGAACAACCGCCGCGAGTTGTTTGTCTGTTCTGGCAAGAGCCACAAGTTCATCATTGCCGCTGACGACCTGCGGGGCTGAGAGCGCACCGTCCGCCGATCCCTGAAACGGGGACGGCACCCGAGTTTCCACCCCACGTTCTGCTACCGGTGTGAGTCCGGGGCCCTGAACGAAGACACGATGAGCC
Organism: uncultured Paracoccaceae bacterium; assembly: GCA_937907485.1. Classification (GTDB taxonomy): domain Bacteria; phylum Pseudomonadota; class Alphaproteobacteria; order Rhodobacterales; family Rhodobacteraceae; genus Pararhodobacter. The sequence continues at coordinate 15,980 of CALESR010000195.1, forward strand.
CGTCTCGTCGTGTGCTTTTCAGAGGCCGCCATGCCGAGGACACCGAGAGCGCCCCTTTCCGCTGACTTGCTGTTGATTTTCACCCAGAACTGAGCCGGTTAGGCGCATAATTTTCACTGAGAAC
>CALESR010000196.1 GCA_937907485.1 uncultured Paracoccaceae bacterium
CTAAATATCCTCAGGGGGGTGAGGCCGCAGGCCGAGGGGGGCAGAATGCCCCCCTTGCGGGTCGCCCGAGGCGCGCGCGCTTGCGCGCGGGGCCGAGGGCGAAACCACCCCGGGGCTTGAGCAGCGGGCGGCGGGTCGTTACAGGGGCAGGACACACACGGGGGTGCGCATGTCCTACAACTCGTTCGGCCATCTGTTCCGGATCACCACCTGGGGCGAGAGTCACGGCGCGGCGCTTGGCGCCACCGTCGATGGCTGCCCGCCCGGCATTCCCCTGACCGAGGCCGACCTCCAGCCCTGGCTCGACCGGCGCAAGCCGGGGCAGAACCGTTTCACCACGCAGCGGCGCGAGGAGGATGCGGTCGAGATTTTGTCGGGAGTCTATGAAGGTCGCACCACCGGCACGCCGATCCAGCTGATGATCCGCAACACCGACCAGCGGTCCAAGGATTACGGCGCCATCGCGCAGTCCTTCCGGCCCGGTCATGCCGACATCACCTATTGGCAGAAATACGGCATCCGCGATCCGCGCGGCGGCGGGCGCTCCAGCGCGCGCGAGACGGCGGCGCGGGTTGCAGCGGGTGGCGTGGCACGGCAGGTGCTGGCAGCGCTGGTGCCCGGTTTGCAGGTCACCGGTTACATGGTGCAGATGGGGGCGCGGGCGATTGATCGGGCGCGTTTTGACCCGGCGGCGATCGAGGCCAACCCCTTCTGGTGCCCGGATGCCGTCACGGCCGGGCTTTGGGCTGAGGACCTGGACGCGCTGCGCAAGTCGGGCAATTCGGTCGGTGCGGTGGTCGAGGTGGTGGCGACCGGCGTGCCCGTGGGCCTCGGCGCGCCGATCTATGCCAAGCTCGACAGCGAGTTGGCATCGGCGATGATGTCGATCAATGCGGTCAAGGGGGTCGAGATCGGCGCCGGTTTTGCCGCCGCCACCCTCACCGGGGTCGACAATGCCGACGAGATCCGCATGGGGCCGGAGGGCCCCGGGTATCTGTCGAACCACGCCGGCGGCATTCTGGGCGGCATCGCCACCGGCCAGCCGGTGATCGTGCGTTTTGCCGTCAAGCCGACCTCGTCGATCCTGACGCCGCGCCGGTCGATCGGCGTCAGTGGCGAGGAGCTCGACGTTGTCACCAAGGGGCGCCATGACCCCTGTGTCGGCATTCGCGCCGTGCCAGTGGGCGAGGCGATGATGGCCTGCGTCTTGCTCGACCAGCTGTTGTTGCACCGGGCGCAGGTGGGCGAGGGGCCGCGCGGGCGGATCGGATGACCGGCTGGGCGCCGGTCGAAGAGGCGGTCAGCGAGGTCATCGCGCCCTTCCCTGCGCAGGCGATGGCCGCGACGTTGAACCGCGACGAGGGGTTTGCGCCCGGCACCCCGCTGCCGCCGCTGTGGCACTGGTTCCACGCGCTGCGGGTCTATCCGATGGCGCAGGCGGGCGAGGACGGCCATCAGGCCCTTGGCCATCTGATGCCGCCTCTGCCGCTGCCGCGCCGGATGTGGGCGGGCGGGCGGCTGGTGTTTCACGCCCCGCTGCGCATTGGCGAGGCGGTCACCCGGCGGTCAGTGGTGACGCAGGTGGCCGAAAAGGTCGCGCGCAGCGGGCCGTTGGCCTTTGTCACGTTGCGCCACCGATGGCAGGCCGGTGCGGCGCTGCGGATCGTGGAAGAGCAGGACGTGGTGTATCGCCGTGCTGACGCGCCAGCCGGGGCGCTGCTGCCTGCGCCAGATGGCGAGGATCTGCGCCGCAGCCTGACGCTTGGGCCGGTCGAGCTCTTTCGCTATTCGGCGCTGACCTTCAACGGCCACCGCATCCATTACGACCGCGCGTTCTGTGCGGCCGAGGGTTATTCGGGCCTCGTGGTGCACGGGCCGCTGCTGGCGACGCTTCTGCTGGACCTGTTGCGCATCGAGGGCGCCCGGTTGCCGCGTCGGTTCGAATTTCGCGCCACGGCGCCGGTGATCGCGGGCACGCACTTTACCCTGTGCGCCCGCATCGAGGGCGACAGCGCGTTGCTTTGGGTGCGGCGCGAGGATGGCGCCTTGGCCATGCAGGCGAGTGCCGAGCTGGAATGAAAAGAGCCGCCCCAAAGGGCGGCCCCAGTCAAAAACGGAGGGCAGATCTTACTTGATCTTGCCTTCCTTGTATTCGACGTGCTGACGCACAACCGGGTCGAACTTCTTGATGACCATTTTTTCGGTCATCGTGCGGGCGTTCTTCTTGGTCACATAGAAGTGGCCGGTGCCCGCCGTCGAGTTCAGACGGATCTTGATCGTCGTCGGTTTCGCCATGGCTGTCTCCTGCGCGCGGCAGCGCAGGGGCTACCGTTGAATTCCTTTAAGCCCCGCCTTTTACCCATGCCAAGGGCAGAGTCAACGCCCCGCAGTGGCCTAGTAGGCGTTTTTCGTCGTGACCAGCGACCACGGGGTCATCATCATGATCTTGAAGTCCATCCACAGCGACCAATGCTCGATGTAATAGAGGTCGTGCTCGATGCGCTGGCGGATTTTCTCGGGCGAATTCAACTCGCCGCGCCAGCCCTTGATCTGCGCCCAGCCGGTGACGCCGGGCTTGACCTTGTGGCGGGCCGAATAGGCCTCGGTGATCTGGTCATAGACGATGTCGCCGGTGCGCGCCGAGGTGGCATGCGGGCGTGGGCCGACCAGAGACAACTCGCCGCGCAGCACATTGACGAACTGCGGCAACTCGTCGATCGAGGCCCGGCGGATGAACTTGCCGATCCGCGTCACCCGGTTGTCGCCGCGCCGCACCGCCTTGACCGCCGTGGGGTCGCATTTGTCGGCATACATCGAGCGGAATTTCAGCACCGAGATCGGCTTGTTGTTATAGCCGTGGCGCTTTTGCACGAACAGCACCGGGCCGGGGGATTCCAGTTTGATCATCAGCGCGATCACCGCCATCAGCGGGGAAAAGACCACCAGCGCGATGCTGGCAAAGATCAGGTCGAAGACCCGCTTGCGGAACGCGGCAAAGCCGTCGATCGGCGTCTTGTAGATTTCGATCAGCTTGAACGGGCCGATGCTCGACCGCCGGTTGCGCGAGAATTCGGGGATTTCGGCGCCGTCGAGCACCCGAATGTCCACTGGCAGCACAAAGAGGCGGCTGAGCAACACGCGGATGCGCTCTTGCGAGGCATTGGGAATCGCGATGATGACCGTATCGATGCGCGCCAGACGGGCGAATTCGACCAGATCGTCGGCATCGCCGGTCTTGTGATGGCCCGCCACCATGTCGGGCGAACGCTTGTCCATCCGCTCGTCGAAAAAGCCGCACAGACGGCGGCCCTTGCGCCGTTCACGGTCGATCTCGCGGATCAGGGGCGCGATGGCCTCACCACCGCCCAACAGGACGATGCGATGCTCCATGCGCCCGGTCCGAACGAGGTAGCGGATGCGAGCCGACATGCCCAGCCGCATGGCGATGCACAGAATCGCCGCCGCCGCTGCCCAAAGCTCGATCCAGCCGCGCAGGGCGCCCGGCGCCCCGCCCGCCAGCCAGACCAGACCCGGCACGGTCGCCAGCCCGATGCCCAGCGCCAGCAGCCCGATCATCGCGTTGACCACTGTGTCGCGCATCCGGCGAAATCCGTAGCCGCCCAGCAGCCGAACCACCAGCGCCGAGACCACGACCGCCAGCCAGACCGACAAGACCTGCGACCACAGCGACAGCCCCGTGCCCTGCGCAAGAGGCGCGCTGAGCAGGCCGCTGACGCCGATCGCCAGCGCGTCGAGCAGGAACAGCCCGTACCCCAGCACGCCCGGCTTCATCGAGGCGTGGCTCAGCCGCTGCGCCTGCGCGAGGGCCTGCCCGCCCAGCAGACGGGGCCGCGGTGCCCCAGTATGGGGGCGGCGGCGATGGGTTTCGGTGAACAACCGTTTACGGGTGATGATATTGGGCATTGTCAGAACCATTCCTGCCGGAAAACCGGATAGCAGCAGCAACCGACGAATCGCCGGATACCCTGCACAGGGCCAGTCTGCCCCCCAGATCAGGCACAATTGTGGCAGAAACGGAAACGCGCGGATGGCCTGTAAGCCGGATTTTGTTCCGGGGTTTCCCCCGGCGGCGACCATTCATCTGCCCCGTCCGTTACCGGCGGGGTCGAGCTGCCAACCCGGGCCTCTGGGCTGAGATGTCCCTGCGGCGATATCGACCGGGTCGCAAAACCCGTCCGATCATTCCCGCGCGAGGCCCCTATTCGGCATTGCTCCCGGTGGGGCTTGCCTTGCCGGTCCGGTTGCCCGTCCCGCGGTGGGCTCTTACCCCACCGTTTCACCCTTGCCGCCGGACGAATCCGGAGGCGGTCTCTTCTCTGTGGCGCTTTCCCTGGGGTTGCCCCCGCCGGGCGTTACCCGGCACCGTCGTCTCATGGAGTCCGGACTTTCCTCGAGCCCCCGACTGATCGGAGTCCCGCGGCCGCCCGGCCATCCGCGCAGGCCTGCCATACGCGCCCCAAGGCCCGTGGTCAACGCCCCCGGTGGACGGGGTCAGGGGGGCATTCTGCCCCCCTCGGCCTGCGGCCTCACCCCCCTGAGGATA
>CALESR010000197.1 GCA_937907485.1 uncultured Paracoccaceae bacterium
CGGCAACATGCATCCGCTGATCCTGTTCGACGCCAACAAACCCGGCGATCTGGAAAAATGCGAGGCGCTGGGCGCGGCGATCCTGACACTCTGTGTCGAGGTCGGCGGGTGTCTGACCGGGGAACACGGCGTGGGCATCGAAAAGCGCGATCTGATGAGCGTGCAATTCACCCCCGACGATCTGGAGGCGCAGATGCGCATCAAGGATGTGTTCGACCCCGCATGGCTGTTGAACCCGGCCAAGGTATTTCCGCTGGCGGCGTCGGCGGCGCGGCGCGGCTAGGGGGTGGGGGGCTCGCCCCCCCAAACCCCCTTGGCACCCAACGTCAGTAATCAAGGCAAGAGGAAAGGGCGATCCCATGCGTCCGGCGAGTGAAGCGGAACTGGCAGATCTGGTGCGCGAGGCGCGCGGCCCTCTGGTGCTGCGCGGCGGCGGCACACGGGCCTATGGCCGTCCGGTGGCGGGCGAGGTTCTGTCGCTGGCAGGCCTGACGGGGATCACCCTCTACGAGCCTGCCGCCTTGACCATGGTGGCGCGCGCCGGAACGCCGCTGGCCGAGGTCGAGTCCGTGCTGGCGGATCAGGGACAGCGGCTGGCCTTTGAGCCGCTCGATCTGCGCGGTCTGCTGGGCACAGCGGGCGAGCCGACGATCGGCGGGGTTTTCGCCACCAATGCCTCGGGGCCGCGGCGGGTGCAGGCCGGGGCGGCGCGCGATCACCTGTTGGGGGTGCGCTTTGTCGATGGCCGCGGCAACGCGATCAAGAACGGCGGGCGGGTGATGAAGAACGTCACCGGCTATGATCTGGTCAAGCTGATGGCCGGGGCGCATGGCACGCTGGGCGTGCTCAGCGAAGTCAGTTTCAAGGTGCTGCCGGTGCCACAGACCGAGGCGACGCTGGTGCTGCACAGTGACACGCCGGTGGCGGCGATGGCCGAGGCGCTGGGCTCGCCCTTTGAGGTCAGCGGCGCGGCGAGCACGGGCGGCACGGTCTGGCTGCGGCTCGAAGGGTTCGCCGCCTCGGTCGCCTACCGGGTCGAACAGTTGCGCCTACGGTTGCGGCGGTTCGGCGCGGCGCAGGTCGAGGCCGACGCAGGCGCCTCGGCGGCGCTGTGGCGGGGCATTCGTGATGTGGCGGTGTTTCAGGGCACCGGCGGCGATGTCTGGCGGCTGTCGGTCCGGCCCTCCGACGCGCCGGATCTGGTGGCGCGGGCCGGGGGCGAGGCGCTGCTGGACTGGGGCGGCGGGCTGGTCTGGTTGCAGGTCGAACCGGGCACCGATCTGCGCGCCCGGCTCGGCGGTTTTGCCGGTCATGCCACGCTGATCCGCGCCTCCACCGCCACCCGCGCCCGCATTACCCCCTTTGCGCCCGAGGCACCGGCGGTGGCGGCGCTCACCCATCCCTTGCGCGCCGGTTTCGATCCGCGCGGCATCCTCAATCCGGGGCTGATGACCTGACATGCAAACCCATTTCACCCCCGAGCAACTGACCGACCCCGGCACCGCCCGCGCCAATGAAATCCTGCGGGCCTGCGTGCATTGCGGCTTTTGCACTGCCACCTGCCCAACCTATGCCGTGCTGGGTGACGAGTTGGACAGCCCGCGCGGGCGGATCTATCTCATCAAGGACATGCTGGAAAAGGACCGCGCCCCCGACGCGCGCACGGTCAAGCACATCGACCGCTGCCTGTCCTGTCTGGCCTGCATGAGCACCTGCCCCAGCGGCGTGCATTACATGCATCTGGTCGATCAGGCCCGCGCCTATATCGAGCAGCGTTACCAGCGCCCGCTGATGGACCGGCTGCTGCGCTGGGTGCTGGCGCAGGTGATCCCGCATCCGACGCGGTTCCGGCTGGCGCTGCTGGGCGCGCGGATCGGTCGGCCCTTTGCCTTTCTGATGCCCGACGCCCGGCTCAAGGCGATGCTGGCGATGGCGCCCAAACGCCTGCCGCCGGTCAGCCGCAACGACAGCCCGCAGGTCTTTGCCGCGCAGGGCCAGCGGCGCATGCGGGTGGCGCTGATGACCGGCTGTGCGCAAAAGGCGCTGAACACCGACATCAACGACGCGACGATCCGCGTGTTGACCCGGCTGGGCTGCGAGGTGGTGATTGCGCGCGGCGCGGGCTGCTGTGGCGCGCTGACCCATCACATGGGGCGCGAGGCCGACAGCCACGCGGCGGCGGCAAAGAACATCGCCGCCTGGATGGCCGAGGTGCGCGGCGAGGGGCTGGACGCCGTGGTCATCAACACTTCGGGCTGCGGCACCACGGTCAAGGATTACGGCCACATGTTCCGCACGGATCCGCTGGCGGCGGATGCGGCGACTGTGGCCGGGCTGGCCAAGGACGTCAGCGAGGTGCTGGCGGCATTGAAACCCGTCGGCACCGCGCCCGAACCGCTGCGCGTCGCCTATCACGCCGCCTGTTCGCTGCAGCACGGCCAGCAGGTGAAATCCGCGCCCAAGGACGTGCTGAAATCGCTGGGCTTCGAGGTGGTCGAACCCGCCGACAGCCATCTGTGCTGCGGCTCGGCGGGCACCTACAACCTGTTGCAGCCCGAGATTTCCGGCGAGTTGAAGCGCCGCAAGGTGGCGACGTTGGAGGCCAAGCGCCCGGACGTGATCGCGGCGGGCAACATCGGCTGCATGATGCAGATCGGCTCAGGCACCGGGGTGCCGGTGGTGCATACGGTCGAACTGGTCGACTGGGCGACCGGCGGCCCGAAACCGGCAGCCCTGCGGGCCGAGGATCTGCCGCAGGCGGTGCCGGTGTTGCGGTAGGGTGGCTCAACCCCACCTTGCATCCTGCGGGCCGGGGACGCTAACCTGAAACGGGTGAGTGCCGGGGGTGCGCGGTGGACGTCAGTGAGATTGTGGACGAGGACAGCTTCCGGCGCTGGCTGGAGGGCTTGCCGGAGGGCAGCGAGGCCGAGCGCGACGAAGCGCGCCGCTGGGCTGTAGTGCTGGCGCACCGGGCGGCGATGCGGGTGTTGCCGGTTGCGTGGGAATCTCGACAAGATCAGTCCCTTGAAGGGTATGTGACAGAACTCGGCCTGCTAAGGGCGAACATAACGTGCTCAGTCTTCGAGAATTCACCGAACGATCAGCGTAAACGAAGTGTTGAAGCCGCCTATGACGCAATCCAATTCCTTTACTCCGAGAGCAACGAAGCGGTGGCAACCACGCGGGCCGCGACATTAGCAGTCGCTGCCGACCGCGAGTTTACTTTTGGAGCCTCGCGTGTTGCAGTATCCTATGCGGGCGCTGATACGCCTGAGATATGGTCCCTCATTGGTGTCGACGCGGCCGCATTGATGGCAGGTAGAGACCCACAAACGCTACCACTTTGGAAGACCGGCAGTCCGTTTGCCAGCGAGTGGTCCACCATCCGCAACCACCCCTCCACCCAATCCCCCGGCTGGCGGTTCTGGATCGACTGGTATGACCGCGCCCTCACCGGGCGGCCACAGGACTGGAAGCTGCTGGAAAAAATCGCCCTGATCGACCCCACGGACTGGGACAAGGGCGAGGACCACGTCAATGCGCGGATCCTGCAGATCATCCGCGACCACCGCCCGCCGCCGCCCAAACTGACCCCGGAAATCCGCGCGCATCTGGACCTTGTGCTGACCCTCCGCGACCCCTCGCGGCAGTCGGCGGGCTATCTCAAGCGCCAGTTCGAGGCGCTGGAACAGGCCTATCGCCAAAAGGTCGGCTGCCCCAACGAGACGCCCGAGGAACTGGAACCCATCGTCACGCTGGGCCGGGCTTTTGGCCAGATCGCATGGTTGTTGACCAACGAGACCGACAAGGACCGCCTGATCGAGCAGCTTCAGGCCGAAGTCGCCATCCTCAAGGCCAACAACGCCGCCCTGATCGCGGCGGCAAACGGGCCGAAGGCGTCGAGCATGCGAGACGTCTTCGCCAAAGCGTTGGGAGGGGTGGCGGTCAATGCAGTGGGAGGGGTGACGGCGGGACTTGTCGTCGCCATGATCGTCGCGAATGTTGATTTTGTCGGCGGCCCCGCCACCGCCGAATCCCTCGAGCCGCTCGCCAAACTCCTCACCGGCCCGGTCATCGACCTCTCGCCGTCGATCCCGCGCTAAGCCCCCCGCCAACGGTGCCTTCGCCCCACTTCCGCCGCAAATCCGTGCAACCTGATCCGGCCCGCCTAGGAGCGACCATGCGCCTGACTGCCCTGTTTCTCGCCCTCGCCCTGCCTGCTCAGGCGCAAGAGGACAGCCGCCTGCAGACCCTCGACACCGGGGACTCGGCGCGCGGGTTCGAGGCGGTGGGGCGGCTCAACATGGCGGGTGTCGGCTTTTGCACCGCCACCCTGATCGCCCCCGACCGCGTGCTGACCGCCGCGCATTGCCTCTTTGACCGCCGCACCGGCGAGCGGATCGCCGAATCCCGGCTGGAATTCGCTGCCGGTTGGCGCACCGGCCGGGCCGAGGCCACGCGCTCGATCCGCCGGGTCGCCATCTGGCCGGGGTTCGAGTTCGAGCGTGGCGCCGAAATGGGCGCGGTTTCCGAGGATCTGGCGGTGCTGCAACTGGACCGGCCCGTGCGCACGACCGGCGTGCATCCCTTTGGCGTCGCTCAGCAACTGCCCGAACGCGGCGATGCGGTGGCCGTCGTCAGCTATGGCCGCGACCGGGCCGAGGCGCCGTCGATCCAGCAGACCTGCCATGTCATCGAGCAGCGGCGCGACGGGGTGACGGTGCTGTCCTGCGCCATCGACTATGGCTCGTCAGGCGCGCCGGTGCTGATCGACGAGGGCGGCGAGTTGCGCATCGTCTCGATCATTTCCGCCCGCGCCGAAGGCAGCGCCAGCCCGGTGTCGCTGGGCATGCGGCTGGGCGGCCGCGTCGAGGCGCTGCTGTCGGCGCTGGATGCCGGGGTCTCGGGCACGCAGCCGGTGACGATGCAGGGCGCGCGCACCACGGCGCGTTTCGTGCGGCCCACCAGCCCTTGAAACCGGCCGAACGGCTTCCCAAATCAGAAAGACCGGGCGCCCAGACGGGGCCCGGCACCCAACGCCCGGCCGCTGACGCGGCGGGCAACCCACTGACATCGCTTTGCAAAAGGATGAACCCCATGCGTGTTTTCGACCCGACCCCGCTGTTTCGCGCCTCGGTTGGCTTTGACCGGATCGCCGACCTGATGGACCGTGTCTCGGCTGCCGAACCGCTGCAGCCCAGCTATCCGCCCTACAACATCGAAAAGACCGACGAGACGGCCTATCGCATCACCGTCGCGGTCGCCGGGTTCAGCGCCGAGGAGTTGAGCGTCGAGGTCAAGGAGACGGCGCTGGTGATCGCCGCGCGCAAATCCGACGATACCCCGAACCGCAGCTATCTGCACCGCGGCATCGCCACCCGTGCCTTTGAGCGGCGCTTTCACCTTGCCGACCATGTGCGGGTAACCGGCGCGACCCATGCCGACGGGCTGCTGCATGTCGATCTGGTGCGCGAAATCCCCGAGGCGCTGAAACCGCGCCGCATCGACATCGCCCAGACCACGCCGAAGGCGGCGCTGCTGGACGCCGCGGCGGCCTGACCGGCGGCTTGATTCACGACGACAGGCGCGTCCCGCGGGGCGCGCCTTTTGCGTTCATATCGGAAGGCCTTTGTCCGGTCTCCGAGGCCGCCGCGGCATGTCTCGCACTCGGACGACCGCTTGCGCGGCTTGTCCCCCGGCCCTCACCCGCGAGGCCGCGTCTAATCCAGGATTGTCACACTGGACTCCGCCAGAAAGCCGCCACACGTCCTCATTGAGGCTGACGCCGCAATGTTCGCAATAACCCGCGCCTCATCGGCGTCCGATCTCGAGGCGCTCAGCCGCATGACCCGCCCATCCCTGGTCGCCGTCAGACTGCCGGGATAGTCAGCAACCAGGCAGTCGCAGTAGGCTGCCGTTCCTCTCAGACCAAGCATCCTCCCGCTGAACGGTGATGCGCCTGACACCGCCGCCCGATCAAGCGTTTTGCGCTGTCCGCCTTGATTGTGGTCGGCAGAGGGTTCGAAGGCGCGGACCCGCCCATGCAGCCGCGTTTTGCGGCACGAACGACAAAAGCGCCGACGCCTCGCCCGACAGCCCGAGCGCGAAAGGAACCGCAGGGCAGGGCGCGCTTTGTTTTAGGGCGGCGAAGGGGGGGCGCTGCCCCCGTCGCCTGACGGCGACTCCCCCGGGATAGTTGGAGCACAAAGATGAGGGGGCGGTTTTCGCGCCCCCCCCCGTTTGCCTGCTCTCTCAGGGCGCGAGCGGCATCACCACCGGCACCGGCGCGAGGCGCTGCTCGTTGGTGCCATCCCCCAGCGCACCCCAATAGTTCGAGCCCCAGCACCACGCCTGGTGCTGCGCATCGAGCGCGCAGGTCGAATAACCACCCGCCGCAATCTCGAGCAGCCCGCGGCCCAGCCCGGCAACCGGCACCGGCGTCAGCCGCTGGTCACCCGTGCCGTCGCCCAGCATTCCGGCCCAGTTGACGCCCCAGCAATAGGCCCGGCCATGGCGGTTCAGCGCGCAGCTATGCTCGCGCCCGGCGGTGATCGACGAGCCGCCAAGGCCCATCCCCACCACCTCGACCGGTGTCAGCCGACTTTCCATCGTGCCATCGCCGAGGGCGCCCACCCCGTTGAAGCCCCAGCACCAGCTGCGCCCGCGCAGATCCTGCGCGCAGGTGTGATCGCCCCCGGCGGCCAGTCGGACCACGGCGCGGCCGATGCCCTGCACGGCGGTCGGCGTCCGGCGTTCGCTTTGCGTGCCGTCACCCAGCTGGCCGCTGCCGTTGTTGCCCCAGCAATAGGCTCGTCCGTTGCGGTTGATGGTGCAACTGCGGTTTTCCGCCAGCGCCAGACCCTGCAACCGCTGGCCAAGCACCGCCACCGGCGCCGGGGCGACGCGGTTGGTGTTGGTGCCATCGCCCAGTATGCCCCAGGCGTTCCAGCCCCAGCACAGCGCCCGGCCCCGGCGGTCGAGGGCGCAGCTGTGCGACTGTCCGACATCGATGTCGCTCGCCCCGGTTCCCAGCATCTGCACGGCCACCGGCACCGAACTGTCATTCGTGGTCAGATCGCCCAGCCCGCCGGCCAGATTGCGCCCCCAGCACCAGGCCTGACCGGCGGCGTCAAGGGCGCAGCTGTGCTCCTCGCCCGCCGCGATGATCCGCACGCCCGCGCTCAATCCCGTCACCGCCACCGGCACGTTGCTGGAACTGGTGGTGCCATTGCCCAACTGACCAAAGTCATTGCGGCCCCAGCACCAGACCCCGCCCGTGGTGTCCAGCGCGCAATAATGGTCCCGCCCGCCATCGATGGTGGCAAAGCGAACCGGTGCAGGCCCTTCCTGGGCCTGGGCCGCAATGGCCAAAGGCAGCGCCGCCAAACTGGCGCCAACCATGATACGCAACATTCTAATCGAGAGCATGATGCCTCCCCGCCTGAACGTCCGCGCAGGGTCGACTCTATCCCTTTGGCACCTGGCGCCAAGATGACACAGCGTCGCAAGCCCGCGACGCGGCTTCATCTTTGTGCCTCAACTATCCTCAGGGGGGT
>CALESR010000198.1 GCA_937907485.1 uncultured Paracoccaceae bacterium
TTCACCTATCCCGCCGGCGCCTATGGCTGCGAGGTCGAGGTCGACCCCGACACCGGCAAGGTGACGGTGCTGGGTTTCACCGCCGCCGACGATTTCGGCAATGTGGTGAACCCGATGATCGTTGCAGGTCAGGTGCATGGCGGGCTGGGTCAGGGCATCGGTCAGGCACTGCTGGAGAACTGCGTCTATGATGCCGAGGGGCAACTGATCTCGGGCAGCTTCATGGACTACGCCATGCCGCGCGCCGATGATGTGCCCGCCTATACGGTGGACCATTCCTGCGTCACGCCCTGCACGCACAACCCCTTGGGCGTCAAGGGCTGCGGCGAGGCCGGGGCCATCGGCTCGCCGCCCGCCGTCATCAACGCCGTGATCGACGCGCTGCAGCGCGGCGGTTACAGCCATGTCACCCATATCGACATGCCCGCCTCGCCCGCGCGAGTCTGGGCTGCGATGCAGACCAAGTGAGGGAGGACCGACCATGTATGCCTTCGAATTCGTGAAACCCGCCACCTTGGCCGATGCCGTCGCCGCCCTCGCGGGTGACGACGCGCAGCCGCTGTCCGGCGGCCAGACCTTGCTGCCCTCGATGAAACAGCGCCTCAACGCGCCCGCGACGCTGGTCTCGCTGACCGGCATCGCCGAGATGAAGGGCGTGAGCGCGGCAGGCGGCGTGCTGACCATCGGCGCCGCCACTCCGCATGCCCAGGTCGCGGCGCAGGCAGGCGCCTATCCCGCCCTCGCCGCTCTGGCCGGCCAGATCGGCGACCCGGCGGTGCGCAACCGCGGCACCATCGGGGGATCGCTGGCCAACAACGACCCTTCGGCCTGCTACCCCTCGGCGGTGCTGGCCTCGGGAGCAACGCTGGTGACCAACATCCGTGAAATCGCCGCGGATGATTATTTCCGGGGCATGTTCACCACTGCCCTGGAACCCGGCGAGATCCTCACCGCCGTGCGCTTTCCGATCCCGCAAAAGGCCGCCTATGCCAAGTTCCAGCAACCGGCCTCGCGCTTTGCGCTGACCGGGGCCTTTGTGGCGAAATATCCGGGCGGCGTGCGGGTGGCGATCACCGGCGCGTCCGAAGGCGGCGTGTTTCGCTGGGCCGAGGCCGAAGCGGCGCTGTCGCGCAGCTTTACGCCCGAGGCGGTCAAGGGCCTGAAACTGTCCGCTGACGGCATGATCGGCGACCTGCACGGCACGCCGGACTACCGCGCGCATCTGTGCGCGGTGATGACCGCGCGGGCGGTAGCCGCCGCGGGCTGAGCCCGGCAACAAAAAGGGGGGCGCTCGCGCCCCCCTCTTGGCTTTGCCAATTCACCCCCCTGAGGATATTTGCAGAGCAAAGAGGGAGGGGCGCCGCTCCCCTTTCATCTTGCCTGCAATACTCAGTTTTTTCGCCCTTTCAGGCGGCGAGTTGGTCCCAGACCTCGAGCGCGCGGCCGGCGTTCATCACCACCGGGCCGCCGCCCATCTGCAGCGCCATCGCCAGCACCTCGCAGAACTCCTCGCGCGAGGCGCCCAGTTTCATCAGCACGTCAATGTGGAAGGCGACGCAATCGTCGCAGCCCTGCACCACGGCGATACCGACCGCGACGTATTCCTTTTCCTTGGTCGACAGGGCGCCGGGTTCCTTGACCGCCGCCGTCAGTTGGCCAAAGCCCTTCATCGGCGCGTTCACCGCCTTGATGAGGGCGCGTGAGCGGTCCTTGATGGCGGCGAGTTCGGCTTTGGCGTCCATGACATTCCCCTTTTTGAATATTCGATCCGTGTTGCCACGGGTTCTGGGCCGCGGCCTTGATGCAGGTCAAACCGGTTGGCGGGCCAGCAGCATCAGGTTGGATGCGGGCATCTCGATGCGCGCCAGCAGGTGCAGCCCGGACTGCGTGAGCGTGGCCTCGACCCATTCGACGTCCTTGTAGCCAATGGCAGGGTTCTGCGCGCGCAGGCTGGCGTCAAAGGCCTTGTCGCCGTCGCTGACCAATGTCCCCTCGCGCCGAAAGGGGCCATAGAGCAGCGCCAGCCCGCCGGGTGCAAGGCCGCGGGCGATTTCGCCCAGCAGGCTGTGCGCCGCCGCCTCGGGGATCAGGTGCAGCAGATTGGTCAGGTGGATGGTGGTCCAGTCGCCCTGCCCCCAGCCCGGCGCGCAGGCGTCCAGCACAATCGGTGGCGCGACGTTTGACAGCCCCGCGCACCAGGTGGCGATCGAGGGCAGGTTGTCCGGATTCACATCGCTGGGCTGCCAGTGGATACCGGCAAAGCGCGCGGCAAAGGCGGCGACATGCTGCCCGGTGCCCGAGGCGATTTCCAGCGCGCGCCCCTCGGGCGGCAGGTGATGGTCCAGCACCGCGAGGATCGGCGCCAGGTTGCGGCTGGCCGAGGGCGCGGTGCGGCGCGCGCCGATCAACGGGGCGCCGCTGTCGGGCAGGATCAACTCCTTCATCGCCGAAACCGTGCCGGGGACAGCGCCGCGAGCACGCTGGCCGGTTGGCCCGAGGCCGCGCCACCGGCGGTTTCCAGCAGCACCGCCGCCGCGCCGGGGGCTGACAGGAACCCCTGTCCACCCTGCCCCGCGCACCACAGAAAGGTCGGGGCGGATGGGTCGGGCCCCAGCACCAGCGCGCGGTCCGGGGCAAAGCTGCGCAACCCCGCCCATGAGGTTTCCAGCCGCGTCACCGGTGTCGTCACCATCGCCTCATAACGCGCCAACCCCTCGGCCAGCACCAGATCGTCAGGCCAGGCGTCATGAGGCTCGACCGGGTCTTCGTCGGCGGGCGAGACCAGCAGTTTGCCCGCCTGCGGCTTGGCATACCAGGTTTCACCGGCGCTGATGAGCATCGGCCAGTGGCGGATGTCATGCGCCGCGGGTGCCGGGATCTGCGCCATCGAGCGGCGCAACGGTTGCAGGCCGATCGGCGCGATCCTGGCCAAGGTGGCGATGCGATCGGCCCAGGCCCCGGCGGCATTGACGAGGCGGTGGGCCAGCACGCCCTCGCCGCCTGCCGTCAGGTGCCAGCCCTGAGCCTCGCGGGCGATGGCCGTGACCGGCGCGCGGGTGCGGATCTCGCCCCCGTTGGCGCGCAGGATCCGAGCGTAGTGCTGCATCATCGCGTCGGTGTCGATGTCCTGCGCGGCATGGGTATGGGCGGCAAGCGCCAGCGTGGCCGGGTTGAGGATCGGCACCATGGCCAGCGCCTGCGCCAGCGTCACGGGCGTCATGCGCAGGTTGGTCACGTCACGGGCAAAGGCCTCGGCATCGTCAGGACCGCCGACCAAGAGCAGCCCGCGTGGCGACAGCACCCCCATCGCCGCCAGTGCCGCCTCGCTGGCGCGGGCGACGGCGACGGTGGCCGGAGCGCCGTAATCGGCCTCGTACAGCGCCGCCGAGCGCCCTGAGGTGTGATGACCCAGTGTCGCCTCACCCTCGAGCAGCAGCACCCGGCCCTGCGCCGACAGCGCGGCCCCCGCCGACAGCCCGGCGATGCCGCCGCCGATGATCGCAAAATCCCACATGCTGCGCCCCCTTGTCCCGCAGGGTTGCCCCAGGTCGAGGTGGGTTTCAACCCCGCATTGGCAGGTGCGGCGGCGCTTGGGGCGGCAAGGGCATAAGGGGCGGCGCGTGGAAGGTTGTGTCGGTCGGGCTTGTGCGGGCCGCGGGTTTGCCCGTCGCCGGTGGGCCTGTCGGCTGGCCTCGGTGTCGCCCTCGCCGCCCGGCGACTCTGGTCGAGGGGCTTGGGCGCGCAGTGGTGCCGGATGCGGATACTGAGAAGGAGATGCGCGTGCGCGCACGCGCAGTTGGACACAGTCCCGCTGTCTGTCCGCCCCTCGGCTGCGCGGGAAAGCCTGTCCCCCAACCCGTCACAGAATTTCGCAGGGACGGCGACGCTTGCGCCGAGGCCCCCCCTTGCGCGCAATCGGCACCGGGGGCAACCTGACCGCCAGCCAC
>CALESR010000199.1 GCA_937907485.1 uncultured Paracoccaceae bacterium
GCGGCGTCCTTTCATCTTGCTGGAAATTCTCACAGTTTCACCCCGCCGCGCGCCCGGCGCTGCGGCCGGAAAACAGGCACCCGCCCAGAAACGTGCCCTCCAGCGCGTTGACGCCGTGATAGCCACCACCGCCAAAGCCTGCGCATTCCCCGGCGGCGAACAGCCCCTCGATGCGCGCGCCGGTGTCGTCCAGCACCGCGCCGGTCAGATCGGTGTGCAGCCCGCCCAGCGTCTTGCGCGTCAGCACCGACAGCCGCACGCCGATCAGTGGCCCCATCGCCGGGTCAAGGATGCGGTGCGGTTTGGCGGTGCGGATCAGCCGGTCGCCCAGATAGGCCCGCGCGCCGCGAATCGCCGTGACCTGCGCGTCCTTGGCAAAGGGGTTGAGGATCTGGGCGTCGCGCGCCTCGATCTGGGCGCGCAGTCCGGCGGCGTCCAGCAGGGGGTCGCCCATGGCGTCCGCGATGCGGTTCATCCCGGCGACCAGATCCTCCAGCCTGTCCGCGACGGCAAAATCGGCGCCCTGCGCCTTGAAGGCCTCGACCGGCGCCGGGGCCTTGCCACCCGCGCCCAGCCGCGCCCGCAGCACCGCGCCCCAGCGGCCTGAGGTCAGGTCGGGGTTCTGCTCGGACCCGGACAGGGCGAATTCCTTCTTGATGATCGCCTGCGACAGGATGAACCACGAATGCGGATGCCCGGTGGACAGGATGCGTTTCAGCGTGCCCAGCGTGTCAAAGCCGGGCAGGAACGGCGCCTCCATCCGCTGGCCCAGCGCGTCGAACCACAGGGACGACGGCCCCGGCAGGATGCGGATGCCGTGGTTGGGCCAGATCGGATCCCAGTTGCGCAGCCCTTCGGTGTAATGCCACATCCGGTCGGTGTTGATCGTCGCAGCGCCGGCCTGGGTGGTGACGTCGATCATCGCGCCATCGACATGCGCGGGCACCCCGGCGACCATGCGAGCAGGCGCGGGGCCGAGGCGATGGGTCGGCCAGGCGCGGCGCACGCGGTCGAGATCGCCGCCGATGCCGCCCGAGGTAACGATCACCGCGTCGGCGCTGGCCTCGAAGGTTTTGGTCACGCCGCGCGAGGAGGGCTGGCCGCGCGCCACCTGCGTCGCCTCGAGGATGTCGCCGGCCACCCCGGCGATGCGCCCGGCGCTGCGGGTGATCGCGGTGACCCGGTGGCGAAAGCCGAAGGTCAGCCGCCCGGCGGCCTGATGCGCCCGCGCCATGCGTTCGAACGGTGCCAGCACCCCCGGCCCGGTGCCCCAGGTGACATGAAAGCGCGGCACGGAATTGCCGTGGCCGTTGGCCAGCGCGCCGCCGCGTTCGGCCCAGCCGACCACCGGAAACCAGCGCATCCCGAGGCCGTGCAGCCAGCCGCGCATCTCGCCCGAGGCAAAGTCGAGATAGGCCTGCGCCACCTGCTGCGGCCAGTGATCCTGCGGCCCGTCGAATTGCGCCGAGCCCAGCCAGTCGCCCGCCGCCAGCGCGCGGGAATCGCGGATCTTCATCCGGCGTTGTTCGGGGGTATCCACCATGAACAGCCCGCCCAGCGACCAGAAGGCCTGCCCGCCGAGGTTCTGTTCGCCCTCCTGATCCAGCAGCAGCACGCGCTTGCCCCGGTCGGCGGCCTCGCAGGCGGCGACCAGCCCGGCCAGCCCGGCGCCCACCACCACAACATCGGCCTGATAGCGCTGATCCATGCCTGCCTCCGCTTTGCCGCCGCCAGCCTAGCCTGCAGCGCCCGGCCTGCCTAGCCCGCCGCACCTGTGGCGCGGAAGACTCGGTTGGTGCGGCATTCGCCCTTTCCCGCTTGTCCCAAACGGCCAAGCGCAATACCGTCTGCGCAAACCCTCCGCGCCCCGGCGCGGTGCGCAAAAAGACGACGGCGGTGACAGTGAGTTTCAAGACGGCAGCCCCGGCCCCGACCCGGCGCCGCATCCCGCATAGGGCGGCGATGCGGGGGGTTGGCCTTGGCCTGATGCTGGCGGCGCTGGCGGGGTGTTCGATGCCGCGCGGCGCGGCGCTGCAGGGCGAAGTCCTGCGCGGCACCGACGATCCGCAATCGGGCTTTCAGGTGGTCGAGGTCACCCGCGCCACGCTGGCCGATCTGGACCGCTGGCCCGCCGCGCAGGCCGCGACCGGGCAGCGTTGGCCGACCACTGGCGCCTCGCCAGTGGCGCGCACCATCCGCGCCGGTGACGTGCTGACGGTCACGGTCTGGGACAGCCAGAGCGACTCGCTCCTGACCAATGGCGAGCAACGCGCGGTGACGATGGCGGATGTGCCGGTCTCGTCCTCGGGGCGGGTCTTTGTGCCCTATGTCGGCGAAGTGCGGCTGGCCGGGCTGTCGGTCGAGCAGGCGCGGCGCGAGGTGCAGGCGCAACTGGGCGCCATCGTGCCTGACGGTCAGGTGCAACTGGCGCTGACCTCGGGCGCCAGCAATACGATCGACGTGGTGACGGGCGTCGCGCGTCCGGGCCGCGTGCAGATGCCGGAAATCAGCCCGACCATCCTGTCGGTGCTGGCCGAAAGCGGCGGCATCGCGCCCGCGCTGCGCAACCCGGTGGTGCGGCTGAACCGCGCCGGAGTGGCCTATTCCATCGCCGCGCGGGATCTGTTCGGCAACCCGGCGCATGACATCCAGTTGCGCGGCGGCGACCGCATTCTGGTCGAGGAGGACCAGCGCAGCTTTACCGTGGCGGGGGCCACCGGCGAGCAGCAGGTCGTCTATTTCGAGCGCGACCGCATCACCGCGCTGGAAGCGATCTCGAATTCGGGCGGTCTGTCGGTCACGCGGGCCAACCTGCGGGGCGTGCTGGTGCTGCGCACCTATGGGTCCGAGGCGATCCGCCCCAGCGGTCTGGCGCCGCAGCAGCCCGAGGTGATCTTTACCCTCGATCTGTCGAGCGCCGACGGCCTCTTTGCCGCGCAGCGGTTCCTGATCCAGCCCGGCGACGTGGTTCTGGCGACGGAATCGCCAGTGCCTCTGTTCGGGCAGGCGGTGACGCTGCTGCGCACGCTGCGCAACGTCTACCTCTGAGCGCATGACACCAAAGGCGGGCAACGGCGCGACCCTGAGCCTTGGTGCAACCCCGGTTGCGCTGCGGGTGGCGGGGCATTTCGGCGAGTTGATGCAGGGGCGGCTGGGGGCTGACGGGCCGCTGGCGCTGATCTCGCTGCCCTGTCCGGTGCTGGCGGTGCAGACTGGCGGGACGGGCACGCCGGGGCTGATCGGCCCGCGCCGCCTGCACCGGCTGTGCGTCGCGCTGGGGTTGCCGATGCCTTCGGCGCTGCCGGTGCTGAGCGCCGACATGCCACCGGGCGGCGGTGCAGGATCGTCCACGGCGGCGCTGGTGGTCTTGGCGCGCGCTCTCGGCTGGAGCGGCGCGCCGGAGGACCTGGCCCGCGCCTGCGTGGCGGCCGAGGGCGCCAGCGACCCCTTGATGTTCCCGCACCCTGAGCAACTGCTGTTTGCCCCGCGTCGGGGTGAGGTGCTGCTGCGCCTGCCGCCGCTGCCGGGGTTCGAGGTGATCGGCGGGTTTCTGGGCGAGGGTCAGCGCACGCGGGCCGAGGATCAGGATTTCCCCGACATTGCCGACCTGCTGGTCGATTGGCCCGGCCCCTTGGCGCGGCTGGCGGCGCTGGCCAGCGAATCCGCCCGGCGGACGCTGGCGCATCGCGGCCCGGCGGGCGACCCGACGGCGGCGCTCGCCCGCGATCTGGGCGCATCGGGCTGGCTGATGGCGCATACCGGCTCGGCCCGCGGGCTGATCTTTGCGCCGGGCATGGTGCCCGTTCAGGCAGGCGCCGCGCTGCGCGAGGCCGGGTTTTCCGGCGTGGTCCAGTTCACCGGGGGTGGTGCATGAGCTTTGCCGCCGCGATGCTGATCGCCATGGCGCTGGACGCGCTGCTGGGTTGGCCGGATGCGTTGTTCCTGCGCATCGGGCATCCGGTGACATGGCTGGGGCGGTTGATCTCGACGCTGGAGGGCGCGCTGAACCGCGGCCCGCTGCGGCGGCTGACCGGGGTTCTGACGGCCTTGGTGGTGATCGGCACGGCGGGTGGGCTGGGCGCGCTGGCGCTGGCGCTGCTGCCGGGCGGCTGGGTCGGCACCGTGCTGGCCGGGGTGCTGGCGTGGCCGCTGGTGGCGATCCGCTCGATGCATGACCATGTGGCGGCGGTGGCCCGACCGCTGGCTGCGGGCGATCTGGCAGGCGCGCGGCAGGCGGTGTCGATGATCGTCGGGCGCGACCCCAGCACGCTGGACAGCGCCGGGGTGGCGCGGGCCGCAACGGAATCGCTGGCCGAGAACACCAGTGACGGCATCGTGGCGCCGCTGTTCTGGGGCGTGGTTGCCGGGCTGCCGGGAATTGCCGCCTACAAGGCGATCAACACGCTGGATTCGATGATCGGCCACAAGAGCCCGCGCTATCTGCAGTTTGGCTGGGCCTCGGCGCGGATTGATGACGGGGTGAACCTTGCCCCCGCGCGGCTGACGGGGGCCTTGTTTGCGCTGGTGTCCGCGCGCCCCGGCGCTGCCTTTGCCTGCATGGCCCGTGACGCGCGCCATCACCGCAGCCCCAATGCCGGGTGGCCCGAGGCGGCGATGGCGGGCGCGCTGGGTGTGCGGCTGTCCGGGCCGCGGATCTATGACGGCCGGGTGTCGGCTGAGCCCTGGGTCAACGGCGGCTGCCCTGACCCCACACCCGGCGACCTGAGCCGTGGGCTGGCGCTGTATCGTCGGGCGATGGTGGCGCTGGCGGGTCTGGTGGCAATGGTGGCGGTGACGGGATGGTGAGGGATCACGGCGGCAATCTGGCGGCGGCGCGGGCGGCCTATGGCGGCGAGGACTGGATCGACCTGTCGACCGGCATCAACCGGCGGGCGTATCCGCTGCCGCCCCTTGGCCCCGAGGCCTGGACCGCGCTGCCGACCGCCCCGGCGATGCAGGCGCTGATCCATGCGGCGGCGCGGGCCTATGGCGCTGCGCCGGAACGCATCCTGCCCTTGGCGGGGGCGCAGGCAGCGATCCAGCTTTACCCGCGCCTCGCGCGCCCCGGCGTCGCGCGGGTTCTGGCGCCGACCTATAACGAACACGCGGCCTCGCTGCGCACGATGGGCTGGCAGGTCGAGGAGGTGCGGCGGTCTGAGGGATTGCGCGGCGCCGATCTGGCCGTGGTGGTCAACCCCAACAACCCCGATGGCCGCAGGCTGGACCCCTTGGCGCTGGATGCGGGCCTTGTGGTGGTGGACGAGAGCTTCGCCGACCCGCACCAAGGCCTGTCGATGGCCGCGCAGGCGGGCGGCAACCGGCTGGTGCTGCGGTCCTTTGGCAAGTTCTATGGGCTGGCAGGTGTGCGGCTGGGGTTCCTGCTGGGCGAACCCGCGCTGCTGGCGCGGGCGGCGGAACTGGCGGGGCCGTGGTCGGTGTCCGGCCCGGCGCTGGAGATCGGCGCCAAGGCGCTGGCCGATACGGCGTGGCAGGAGGACACCACCCGCCGGCTGCACGACGACGCCGGGCGGCTGGATGCACTGGCGGCGCGCGCCGGGTGGCGGCTGGTCGGGGGCACGGCCCTCTTTCGCACCTATGCGACACCGGACGCGGCGGCCGCGCAGGACCATCTGGCCCGCCACCGCATCTGGAGCCGCATCTTTCCCTATTCCACCGAATGGATCAGACTGGGCCTGCCCGACGGGACCGACTGGCCCCGGATCGAGGCCGCAATGGGAGATACGCCATGACCAAAGTTGCCCTCATCACCGCCGCCGGGTCCGGCATGGGTGCCGCCTGCGCGCGCAGGCTGGCCGCCGACGGCTGGCAGGTGGCGATCCTGTCGTCGTCAGGCCGGGGCGAGGCGCTGGCGGCGGAGCTGGGCGGGGTCGGTGTCACCGGGTCGAACCAGAACCCGGACGATCTGCAATCGCTGGTCGATGCGGCGATGGGGCGCTGGGGGCGGATTGATGCGGTGGTGAACTCGGCCGGGCATGGACCGAAGGGGCCGCTGCTGGAGATCACCGACGCGCAATGGCATCTGGGCCTCGACGTCTATTTCCTGAATGTTGTCAGGCTGGTGCGGATGGTGACGCCGATCCTGCTGGCGCAGGGCGGCGGGGCGATTGTCAACATCTCGACGGCGTGGATTGACGAGCCCAGCCCGATGTTCCCCACCTCGGCGGTGGCGCGGGCCGGGTTGCAGGCGTTTACCAAGCTTTACGCCGACCAATACGCGGCGCAGGGCATCCGCATCAATTCGGTGCTGCCCGGCTGGATCGACAGCCTGCCGCAAGTCGATGCAAGGCGCGATGCCGTGCCGATGGGCCGTTATGGAACGTCCGAGGAAATCGCCGCGACGGTGGCGTTCCTGCTGTCGCCGGGCGCGGCCTATATCACCGGGCAGGGCCTGCGGGTGGATGGCGGGCTGATGCGGTCGGTCAAATGATGCACAGCGTTGACTATACGGTGACCTTTGGCGATTGCGACCCGGCGGGGATCGTCTTTTACCCCAATATCTATGGCTGGTTCGACCGCTGTTTCCATGACTGGCTGACCGGGTTCGGCGGCCATGCCGCGCTGTGCGCGCAACTGGGCGCGGTGGGGTTGGGGCTGATGCAGGCCGACGCAAAATTCCGCCGTCCGATGCGACCGAATGACCGCATCACCGTGGCGATGCGCATCGCCGACTGGGGCCGCAAGGCGCTGGTGCTGGAGTATGAGGTGACGAAGGGTGGCGAGGTCACCGCCACCGGCACCGAGGTGCGCGGGATGTTCCAGCCGGGGCCGAACGGGCTGACTGCGGGCGAGATGGCCGAGGTGCGGCGGGCTCTCGGGCTTTAGATGTCCATCTCGTCGAGCAGCACGGCCAGCGCGGCGCCGTGCATGTCGCTGTCATCGCGGCTGCCCTGCACCACGGGGCGGGGGATCGACAGTTTGATGACGTTGAGATCGGCGATGTCGAACCGCTCGACCAGTTGTAGCGGCGTGCCGGTCAGCGCGGCCACCCGCGCGGTGTCCAGTCTGGCACAGACCGCGGCAAAGGCCTGATCCGAGCCGCAGAAAATGTCGATGGTGATCCAGAACGGCCCGGCGTTCTTGGACCGCACCTTGAGCACCTGTCCGCCCAGCGTTGCCATCAGCCCACCTCGCTGACCGTCAGGCGAAAGGCCGCCATCGGGTCGTCCAGATGCATCACATGGTTCAGCGCGAATTCATAGAGCGCGCCACGGTCGGTGGTGGCCGGGGAATAGGGAAAGGCGAAGGTCGGCAGTTCCTCGTCCTCGGTCAGCGGATAGTGCAGCACGAAGGGGTTGATGAGCTTGCCGATTTCGCTGGCGATGGCCTGCGTTTCGGCGGTGATGATGCCAAGGATACCGACCTCGACAGGCGCGCCCTGCCGGTTTTCCAGCCCGCCCAGCGCGGCGTTGACGCCGATCAGCCGGAACTCCAGCGTATAGGCGGGGGGCGTGATCCCCATGCGTTTTTCCACCAGCCCGGTGAGAAAGCCGTGCAGCTTGTCGGCCCAGGCCTGCGCATTGGCGACGTAATGCGCCTGCCGGATCACGGCGAGGATCGTCGTCTGAAAGCCCGAGGCGCGGGCACCTTCCAGCTTGACGGTATAGGGGCCGGGCACCCAGGCCGACCCCTCGACCCGCACGCGGCGCGCATCGAGCGCCTGATAGCGCGCGCCACGCACATCCAGATGCCCGCCGGGTTCGAACAGTTGGAAGGGATCGGAATTCTCATAGAGCATATGCGCCGAGACCGAATGCGGCGTGCAGAGCGCGGTTTCGGCCATCGCCTCGACGGTGAAGCCGGTCTGGTCGAAATCGACCAGAATGACGCCCGAGGTCGGGTTGGTCGAACACAGCGCCCCGCATTCGGCGATCTTGGCGCCGTGCCAGGCGCCGCCCGGATGCTGACCGCGCAGCAGCGGCAGGGCGGCGATGGTGGCGGTGTCGGTCACCCGGCCGCAGAGGATGATGTCGGCGCCGGTGGCGAGCGCGGCCTGCACCTGCTCGACCCCGCCCAGCGCGACGATATTGGTCATGGCGCGCAGGCCCTCGGCGTCGAGGGCGGGCGCGGGGGTCAGCGGGGTGAGGCGCCCACCCTCCAGCGCCTGCACGATCCGTTCGGTGGGCTGGCTGGAGTAGAGCCGCGCCACGCGCAGGCTTTGCCCCAGTTCAACCGCCAGTTCCTGCGTGATCTCGAACATCCAGTCGACCGTGGCGTCGGTGCCGCAGGTGCCCGAGGTGCCCAGCACCAGGGGCACCCCGGCCACGGCGCGGGCCTGCATCAGCAGGCGCCATTCGCCTTTGGTGGCGGCGCGGGCGTATTTCGACTGCCCGGCCCCCAGTGACCAAGGGCCTGAATCGGTCGAACCGCCGTCGATGGCGATGATGTCCGGGCGCATAGCCACGCCGCGCATCAGCGCGGCGTGGTCGAACCCCAGTCCCAGAACGCCCGAG